>NZ_JAUERW010000005.1:0-327087 GCF_041060465.1 Pseudomonas sp. W2Oct36 | reverse complement strand
CCCTCACTCCGGTCTCGCTCCGTGGGCCCGCGCCGAACGGACATCCATGTCCTGACGGCGCTCTCGCGGCATCCATGCCGCTCGGCCCACTCCGCGAGACCTGCGTTCAGCCTGCACCCAAGTCGCGTTTGGTGGTGACTGGGCTTTTTGTGTAGGAAGAGCAAGATCACAAGCGCGTCCGGTGTAGGACCGGCTTTAGCCGGGAAGAGGCCGGTTTGATCACCAAACGTTTTACTGAATGCCCGCGCTGCTTTAGTGGGACCGGCTTTAGCCGGGAAGGGGCCAGTTCAGGCGCGGGTAAATCTGAGGCAGATGTCATTTTTGCGATCAGTGCTTAAAAAAGATTGAACCGCTTTTACGCCGGTTCGCCTAATGATCAGCGTGTGGAGATTCCCACAGGCCTTGTGCTAATACCGGCACTCTTCGAGAGGTGGTTAACGTGGCTAAAGACGACAAGAAAACCAAAGGTGAAGCTTCGAAAGCCAGCAAGGATTTGAAGGACAAAAAGTCCTCTCCGGAAAAGAAATCAGCGGCGGCCTCGACTCTTTCTAAGTCTTCTGAAAAGAAAGACACCAAGAAAGACACCAAGAAAGCGGCTGAACCAAAGAAAGCCGCTGAGCCAAAGAAGGCGGCAAAGAAAGCTGACAGCAAGCCAGAAAAGGCCAAGAAATCAGACAAGGCAGAAAAGGCCGACAAGCCTGCAAAAAAGAAAAAGTGATGCCCGCTATCTGCTAGGGCGTTACGCCCTAGCTTCCTCAGAACGTCCTGTTCAATTGCTGTAAATCCTCCCTCCCGCTGATTTCCTCCACGCCCAGTGGCTGCCGCTGACGGGCGAACGCAAGTTTCTGAATTGTTAGTGTTCAAACCGACCCATTCCCGGCTAAAGCCGGTCCCACTAAAAAGCACACCGCGTACACCCTGTGGGACCGGCTTCAGCCGGGAAGCCGTTGCCGTTGTCGTTGCTTTTGATCTTCATGCGCAAAAAGCTCAGACATTGCCAATCGCGACTTGGGTGCAGGCCGAACGAACAATCTGCCCCTAGGCAGATCGGCCCCTAAAAAAAACACAAAAAAAACCGCGCCTGAGCGCGGTTCTTTTTTAATGTCAGCCTGGCAGTTAAATCCTGCCCAGCAACACCAATATCAGCAGGATCACCAGGATCGTACCGATGATGCCCGACGGACCGTAGCCCCAGCTTCTGGAGTGCGGGAATACCGGAAGTCCACCGATCAACAGCAGGATGAGGATGATGATCAGAATTGTGCCGATGCCCATGACGAGTTCCTTCTAGTGTTCTTGGAAGATGGCTATGCAACTCAAGACGTTGCCTCTCAGGCGAGTCATTGTGCTGCTTGATGAATCCGACTGTCGCTTTAATCAAAAGGTTCTGAGCGGCGGAAATAAAAATTAACACCTGCGGAAAAATCTATATAAATCATGGGTTTGAAATTTTAGCAAGACAATTTATCGCATCAGATTTTGATTAAAAATGCGCAAAAAGTGCCTGGCTTAGTGTGGAACGAACCTGCAACTAACTGGTCGCCAAGTTTGATATAACACGCTGCGCTTTAATCAACCCGCAGACCGAATACATCCAAAAGAGTGACCATCCATTCAAAGAATCGGTTTGCCTCTCATATTCAGCGACCTGATGAAGGGTTTGTCGGACAATCCACCTGTTTACACTCTGGCTACTTCTTCGTAACCGACAGGGCGTCTGCTATGCACAATCGCATCATGATCACCGGCGCAGGGTCCGGGCTGGGACGCGAGATCGCGCTGCGCTGGGCGCGCGAAGGGTGGCAGCTGGCGCTGTCGGATGTCAGTGACAGCGGCCTTCAGGAAACCCTGCGCCTGGTGCGCGAAGGAGGGGGGGACGGTTTCGTTCAGCGCTGTGACGTGCGGGACTACAGCCAGCTCACCGCGTTCGCCCAGGCCTGCGAACAGAAACTCGGCGGCATCGATGTGATCGTCAACAACGCCGGCGTCGCTTCAGGCGGATTCTTTGGCGAATTGTCGCTGGAGGATTGGGAGTGGCAGATCGCGATTAACCTGATGGGGGTGGTCAAGGGCTGCAAAGCGTTTTTGCCGCTGCTGGAACAGAGCAAGGGCAAGATCATCAACATCGCCTCCATGGCGGCGTTGATGCAGGGGCCGGCGATGAGCAATTACAACGTCGCCAAGGCGGGGGTGGTTGCGCTGTCGGAGAGCCTGCTGATCGAGCTGCGCCAGCAGGAAATCAGCGTGCATGTGGTGTGTCCGTCGTTCTTCCAGACCAATTTGCTGGATTCCTTTCGCGGCCCCACGCCGGCGATGAAAGCCCAGGTCGGCAAGTTGCTGGAGAGTTCGCCCATCAGCGCGACGGACATCGCCGATTACATCTACCAGCAGGTGGCCAGTGGGGAGTTCATGATCCTGCCCCATGAGCAAGGGCGAATGGCCTGGCAGCTCAAGCAGAAAAATCCTCAGTTGCTGTACGACGAGATGGCCACTATGGCGGAGAAGATGCGCGCCAAGGCGAAGTCCGGAAGCTGAGCCAGACATTCTGAACGGGTCTTTTCTGATAGGGTGGCCGGCACTTTCCGGCTGCCCAAGACGAGGCTCATTGTGCTCAATTACCTGTGGTTTTTCCTCGCCGCGCTGTTCGAGATCGCCGGGTGTTATGCCTTCTGGATGTGGCTGCGCCAGGGCAAGAGCGCGCTGTGGGTGATTCCGGCGCTGATCAGCCTGACGCTGTTCGCCGTGCTGTTGACCCGGGTCGAAGCCACGTATGCCGGGCGCGCCTACGCAGCCTACGGTGGCATCTACATCATTGCTTCCATTGCCTGGCTGGGCGTTATCGAACGTGTCCGCCCGTTGACGTCCGACTGGATCGGCGTTGGCCTGTGCGTGATCGGCGCGACCATCATCCTGCTCGGCCCGCGCTGGTCAGCCGCCTGATGCGCCGTGCCTGAGGCACAACCTGACGTCTGCCGTACCTTTCTCCGACCCGTGGGCCGGAAATGTCCAAGTGCGTAGGAAGCGTCTGTCGGCCATGTTCTTGAAGGGATGAAGGGCGTTACTGATTTTGCTCTGGCGCATTGAAGCGCGGGGACCTGAGCGTCAACCTGCTTCCTCGGTTACAGCCAAGGAGTAGGACGTATGCTGGTATTGACGCGGGAAATCGGAGAGACCTTCAACATTGGCGATGACATCACCGTGAAGGTGCTGGGCATCACCGGCAATCAGGTGCGCCTGGGAATCGATGCGCCGCAGAGCATCAGGATTCATCGGGCAGAAGTTATCCGACGGATCGCCTCGCGGCTGCAGCACCTCGCCAACCGGTTGCCGGGCAGGTGACCTATTCCTCGAAATATTCCTTTGGCACGTCATACTTGAGCATCAGCTGACATTGCTGGCTGTCCATGTCGAAAAAAATCACTGCCTGACCTTTGCTCAGCGCATGGCGCACCCGCAATACGCGGGTTTCGAGGGGGGTGTCGTCGCCGTTGTCAGTACCGTCGCGGGTCACGAAATCCTCGATCAGGCGCGTCAGGGTGTCGGCTTCGAGTTGGTCGTAAGGGATCAGCATAGGTTTCTCGGCCATCACAAAAAGTACACGGGGCGGCGATGCTATCGCGCCCCGTGCGGGCAGGCTACCGCTGCCCCACCAATGTATCCACCGACGGCACACGAGTGTCGCTTTCCATCTGCGCGTCGTGCTCCAGCTGATGGCTGAAGTTCTCCAGCGATGCGTTGGACGGATGCGCGTCGCTGGCAAACACTGGCGGGCTCATGATGTAGGCGGTGAGCAGACGGCTCAGCGTGCTCAAGCTGTCGATGTGGGTGCGTTCGTAACCATGGGTCGCGTCGCAGCCGAACGCCAGCAGGGCGGTGCGCGTGTCGTAACCGGCAGTGATCGCCGAGTGCGCGTCGCTGTAGTAATAGCGGAACAGGTCGCGGCGTACGGACAGTTCGTTTTGCTCGCCCAGGCGCAGCAAATGGCGTGACAGGTGATAGTCGTAGGGGCCGCCGGAATCCTGCATCGCCACGCTGACCGCGTGTTCGCTGGAGTGCTGGCCGGGGGCAACGGGGGCGATGTCGATACCGACGAACTCGCTGACGTCCCACGGCAGGCTGCCCGCAGCGCCGCTGCCGGTTTCTTCGGTAATGGTGAACAGCGGGTGGCAATCGATCAGGGGCTCGACGCCGCTGTCGACGATGGCTTTGAGCGCCGCGAGCAGAGCGGCGACGCCGGCCTTGTCGTCCAGATGGCGCGCGCTGATATGCCCGCTGTCGGTGAACTCGGGCAACGGGTCAAATGCCACGAAGTCGCCGATGTTGATGCCCACCGATTCACAATCCGCGCGGGTCGCGCTGTAGGCGTCCAGGCGCACTTCGACGTGGTCCCAACTGATGGGCATCGTGTCGACGGCCGTGTTGAACGCGTGCCCGGAGGCCATCAATGGCAGCACGCTGCCGCGAATCACGCCATTGTCGGTGAACACGCTGACGCGGCTGCCTTCGGCAAAGCGGCTGGACCAGCAACCGACCGGGGCCAGACCCAGCCGGCCGTTGTCTTTGACTTCGCGAACGCTGGCACCGATGGTGTCCAGGTGCGCGGAGACGGCGCGGTCGGGACTGTTCTGTTTACCTTTCAACGTGGCGCGGATGGTGCCGCGGCGGGTCAGCTCGAACGGGATGCCCAGTTCTTCCAGGCGCTCGGCGACGTAGCGCACGATGGTGTCGGTGAAACCGGTGGGGCTCGGGATCGCGAGCATTTCCAGCAGGACTTTCTGCAGGTAATTCAGATCCGGTTCATGGATGTTTGCAGTCGTCATAGGAACCTCAGTGTGGGGCGCTGAATGACCTGATAGCGGGCTCGCTGGCGGATTCGATCCGCCTGCAAGCTCACTGCTACAGGAATGGCGCCTTAGCCATGGGCAGGCTGGCTGTGGGGAAACAATAGATCGACGAAGCGCTCGGCCGTCGGTTGTGGCTCGTGATTGGCCAGACCGCAGCGCTCGTTCGCTTCGATGAATACGTACTCCGGCTGATCGGCGGCGGGGACCATCAGGTCCAGGCCGACCACCGGGATATCGAGGGCGCGCGCGGCGCGTACTGCGGCGTCCTTCAGTACCGGGTGAAGAATCGCGGTGACGTCTTCCAGACAGCCGCCGGTGTGCAGGTTCGCGGTACGTCGCACGGCCAGGCGCTGATCGGCCGGTAATACACTGTCGAAGCTGAACCCCGCTTCTTCAACGGTGCGGTGGGTTTCATCGTCCACCGGGATCTTGCTCTCGCCGTCGGTAGCGGCAGACCGTCGCCGGCTCTGGGCCTCGATCAATTGGCCGACGGTGTGACGGCCATCGCCGATGATCTCGGCGGGCCGACGGATCGCGGCGGCGACCACGTCGAATCCGATCACGACGATGCGCAGGTCCAGGCCTTCATGGAAGCTCTCGAGCAGCACACGACTGTCGAACTGGCGAGCACGCTCGACTGCTGCCTGGACGTCTTCGATGGTGCGCAGGTCCACGGCCACGCCCTGACCCTGCTCACCGTCGACCGGTTTGACCACGACGCGCTGATGTTCTTCAAGAAACGCCAGGTTATCGTCGCCATTGCCGGCCAGCTGCTGCACCGGCACTGCCAGACCTGCGGCCTTCAGCGTTTTCTGGGTCATGCGTTTGTCCTGACACAGCGTCATGCTGACCGCGGTGGTCAGGTCGCTCAGTGACTCCCGGCAACGCACGCGGCGACTGCCATGAATCAGCGTGAACAGCCCGGCTTCCGCGTCATCCACCTGCACCTCGATGCCGCGGCGATGGGCTTCTTCTACGATGATCCGGGCATAGGGGTTGAAGTCCGCCTGGGGGCCGGGGCCGAGAAACAGCTTCTCGTTGATGCCGTTTTTACGCTTGATGGCGAAGGTCGGCAGGTTGCGGAACCCCAGCTTGGCGTAAAGGCTCTTTGCCTGCTGATTATCATGCAGCACCGACAGATCCAGGTACGCCAGACCCCGGCTCTGGAAGTGCTCGACCAGATGACGCACGAGCACTTCGCCGACACCGGGCCGTGTGCATTGCGGATCAACCGCCAGACACCACAGGCTGCTGCCATTTTCGGGATCGTTGAAAGCCTTTTGGTGATTCAAGCCCATCACGCTGCCGATCACGGCATTGGTGGCCTCGTCTTCCGCGATCCAGTAAACCGGGCCGCCGTGATGACGCGGTGTCAGCAGGTTGGGGTCGATGGGCAACATGCCACGGGCGATGTACAGGTTGTTGATCGACGTCCAGTCTCCCTCGCTTTGTGCCCGGCGAATCCTGAAGCCACGAAACACGCGCTGGGCCGGGCGGTAATCGCTGAACCACAGGCGCAGGGTGTCCGACGGATCGAGAAACAGCTGTTGCGGCGATTGCGCCAGCACCTGTTGCGGGGCAGCGACGTATAAAGCGATGTCGCGCTCGCCCTGCTTTTCGTTGATCAAATCCTGCGCGAGAGAGGCCGGGTCAGGGTAGGTATGGCCAATCAGCAGCCGTCCCCAGCCGCAATGCAGAGCCAGCGGTTCTGTCTCAGGCGTGCTGCCGTCTTCGGCAAGGCGAGCCTGCAAGCGTTCGTACGACGGCGCCTGGCCGCGCAACAAGCGCTGGTTGTGAATCGAAGCGTTGGCTTTCATCGGTCAGAGTCCTTGTTCGCTGAGCCAGAGGTTCAGCGCTGCAAGCTGCCACAGCTTGGAGCCGCGCAGTGGCGTCAATTGACCCTGCGGATCTGTCAGCAGTTTGTCGAGCATGACCGGGTTGAACAGCCCGCGGTTCTGGCTTGGATCGAGCAGCAGATCGCGCACCCAGTTGAGCGTGTTGCCTTCCAGGTGCTTGAGGCCCGGTACCGGGAAATAACCTTTTTTGCGATCAATGACTTCTGACGGGATCACCAGGCGCGCGGCTTCTTTGAGCACTTGCTTGCCGCCGTCCGGCAATTTGAAGCGGCCGGGAACGCGGGCAGACAGCTCGACCAGTCGATAGTCCAGAAACGGGGTGCGCGCTTCGAGGCCCCAGGCCATGGTCATGTTGTCGACGCGCTTGACCGGGTCATCCACCAGCATGACAGTGCTGTCCAGTCGCAGGGCTTTGTCCACTGCGGCATCAGCGCCCGGCATCGCGAAGTGCTCGCGCACGAAATCACCGGCTGCGTCATTCGCTGTCAGCCACTTCGGCGTAACGGTTTCGGCGTATTCGGCGTAGCTGCGGTCGAAGAACGCATCGCGATAGGCCCCATAGGGGTCGCTGGCGCCGTCCACTTGCGGGTACCAGTGGTAACCGGCGAACAACTCGTCCGCGCCCTGACCGCTCTGAACCACCTTGCAATGCTTGGCGACTTCGCGGGACAGCAGATAAAACGCGATGCAGTCGTGGCTGACCATCGGCTCGCTCATCGCACGGAACGCGGCGGGCAGTTGCTCGATGATCTCGCTTTCCTTGATGCGCAACTGATGATGGTTGGTGCCGTAGTGTTTGGCGATGAGGTCCGAATACTGAAACTCATCGCCGCGTTCGCCGCCGGCATCCTGGAAGCCGATGGAGAAGGTCGACAGATCCTTAACGCCCACTTCGCGGAGCAAACCGACCAGCATGCTCGAGTCAACGCCACCGGACAGCAGCACGCCGACGTCCACCGCAGCGCGTTGACGGATGGCAACGGCTTCGCGCGTGCTGTCGAGCACACGGTCGCGCCAGTCTTCAAGGGTCAGATTCGCTTCGTCGGCGTGCGGGCCATAGGGCAGCGTCCACCAGACTTTCTGCTCAACCTTGCCTTCGGCACTGACGCGCATCCACGACGCCGGCGGCAGTTTTTCAACCCCCGCCAGCAGGGTGCGCGGTGCAGGCACTACGGCGTGGAAGTTCAGGTAATGGTTGAGTGCGATCGGGTCGAGCATCGGGCTGATGTCGCCGCCTTTCAGCAGCGCCGGCAGGGCAGAAGCAAAACGCAGGCGCTTGTCGGTGCGCGACAGATACAGCGGCTTCACACCAAGACGGTCGCGGGCAATGAACAGGCTTCTGTTGTCGCGCTCCCAGATGGCGAACGCGAACATGCCGTTGAGCTTGGGCAGCATGTCGGCGCCCCAGGCGTGATAGCCCTTGAGCAGCACTTCGGTGTCGCCGCCGGAATGGAACTGATAGCCGAGGCCTTCGAGTTCGGCACGCAGTTCCGGGAAGTTGTAGATGGCGCCGTTGAAGGCCAGGGACAGGCCCAGGTGACTGTCGATCATCGGCTGCGCCGATCCGTCCGACAGGTCCATGATCTTCAAGCGACGATGGCCGAGGGCAACCGGCCCCTGGCTGTGAAATCCCCACGCATCCGGGCCGCGAGCCGCGAGATGATGGGTGATACGTTCTACTGCGGCGAGATCCGCAGGTTGATTGTCAAAGCGTAGTTCGCCAGCTAATCCGCACATCTGTCCTAAACCCTTTATGTTTTCGGCGTGTTTGGCGTTACTGGGATTGCGCGGCGATGAAGGCCGGGTTCACACCGGGCATCAGGCACGTGGTTGCGTACGTATGGCGCGTTTCGTACATCCTGCGCTGTCAAATCCCAAGCTTGCGCAATGCACTCAGCCAGTAACGTTTGGGCCCTGTCCCGGCGTGGATATACAGCCCTGACCTGAGCCCACTTCCTTATGGCGCAGACACATCATCAGGGCGCGCTGCCGTCAGCGGCCTAGCTTTATCGAGTACCGGCAGGCGTGGATCGTTCAATAAAAACATTGCAGGCGAGGGAGGTGTGCCCGGGTTTTCAATCACTGACGACGTTTTTCGTGGGGTGTCGACTCGCTCATAGGTCCAAGAAGCATCCCCACGTCATGTCTTGGGAGCGCATACCTCGCCCGAGTCAACGCGAGCGGTTGGCGATCCGTAAAGCAGCGCTTTTGATGTACTTCACCGAGTTGGCAAGGTTACCGGCATGACTTTCGAGGAGCATGAGGTCCTCTTGTCGACACACAACTCTCTGAGCCTTCAGGTAGATGGCATGACCTTCGAGAAATTGCGACAGAGAGTCAAAGTAAGCCGCCGAATCTTCGAGATCCAGCTGCATATCTTTCAAGCTTAATGTAGGCATTGAGGCTCCAGACGCTATTGAAGCAGGCGTCCTGGCCTGACGGGGTTGGGCTATCGGGTTCACTGTCCGATTCTTTGTTTATCGGCAGCGACGAAGAAACTTTAGAGGCTTATCAGGGTCTGTCGCGGCGGCGTGTCAGTAGCCCGTCATCTCCAGATACCCCACGCCCTCGTGGCTGCCGCTTATGGTCACCGGTCCCTCCCAGTAGGGAATTTGCAAGTTCATCCACGCCTGTGGGTTGAGCGCTTCGACGGCGATGTCCACGGCCTTGGACGGGATTTTCACCGACCAGCGTGTGGGCATGTCGCGGCCTTCAACGTCAGTGGTGTCTTCGGGTGCCAGCGCTATGTCTGCCGCCGCCAGTTGTTCGGTGCTGCCGTCGGCGTTGATCCACGTCCCGGTCAGGTACGGCTCGCCGTCCTTCTGCCGCATGCGGTAGAGCATGACTTCGGCACCATCCCCCAGGTGCAGCGAGAACCAGTCCCAACCCGTTTGATTATCGGTGAGCGGCTGACTGCTCCACTCCCGATCCAGCCATGCAGGCCCGGACACCTGGTAGGTTTTGCCGTCGATCTCGATGCTGCCATTCGCCTGAAAGAACGGCTGGCTGTAGTAGTACGACGCTTGCCCCTGCTCGGACTTCTGGCTAAAGCCCTGTTTACCTTGCAGCACCAAAGGCTTGGTGGCTTTCAGGCGCAGGCGGTAGTTGAACTGTGGCCCGCTGGCCTGCAGCTGCATATCCGCCAGCGGGTCATCGCTGGCGGACTGGCTGGTGAAGGACCAGTCGTCGATCCAGGCCGCGAACGGCGCCAGTGTCACGCCGGCCTGCTGCACGCCGCCACGGGCATAGCGTTCCGCTGCGAAGTGCTCGTCCTGGGAGGTCACCGCCGCGTGTCCCATCCACAGGTTGCGGTTGCTCCATCCAGCCCCATCGCCCTGCAGACCTTTTGCGCGGGGCAGGGCGTTGCGAAACAGCGTCCATTGCACGCCGAACGACTGGCCGTCGGCATCCTTCAGATTGGCGGTGACGTACCACCACTCGATGCGGAAATCAGCGTGGGGGCCGTGATCGTCGGGAAACTCGAACCGCTTGCCCGGCGTTAC
This sequence comes from Pseudomonas sp. W2Oct36, assembly GCF_041060465.1. Lineage (NCBI taxonomy): Bacteria > Pseudomonadati > Pseudomonadota > Gammaproteobacteria > Pseudomonadales > Pseudomonadaceae > Pseudomonas > Pseudomonas sp. W2Oct36. The sequence continues at coordinate 316,884 of NZ_JAUERW010000005.1, read as the reverse complement.
CCGTGCGTAACTTGAGGCGTCGTCGGCAAGGCCGGCGAAGCCTTTTTCTTCTTCGGGTTTGTCGTCGCAGCCGCTCAGCAGCAGACCGAGCATCAGCAGGGCGACGATCTGCAGGCGAACGGTGATCAGGGGCAGGGCTTTAACCTTCATTGGCGAAAGTCCTCAGCAAATCAGCGGGGCGGGTGCGGTACAGGCGGTAGAGCGGCCAGGCCGACGCCAGCAGTGTGGCGAGCATTGCCAGCAGCGTCAGGCGCACCAGCTGCATAGGGAACACTTGCAGTGGCAGGCGCCAACCGAACGCTTGCACGTTGATCACGGCGTCCAGGCACCAGGCCAGCAACAGCCCCAGCGGAATTGCGAGCACCAGTGTCAGCACCGCCAGAAGCCAGGTCTGCGCCAGATTAAGCAGCATCAATTGCTGCCGCGTCACACCCAGCGCCCATAACGGCGCCAGTTGCGCGAGGCGGCTTTGGCTCTGGGTCAGCAGACTGATGAACAAGGCAACTCCGGCCACCATCAACGTCAGGCTGTTCAACGCAGCCGTGGCGGCGAATGTGCGTTCGAAGACTTGTTGCGACCAGGCCTTGAGCTGGATCTGATCGACGATGCGGTTGTCGTCGATGGTGAATTTGTTGTGCAGCACCCGCAGCAGTTGCGGGATGGCGCGGGGATCGATGCGCAGATTGAAGCGGTTGGGTGTCAGCTGCGGCCAATGCTTGAGAAGGTGCTCGGCGTTCACCAGCACGTGGCCCTTGGGATTGCCGTAATCGGCATAAATGCCAACGACGCGCAGCGGCCACGGCCCGTCGGGCGCGGGCAGTTTTACTTCATCGCCAACGCTGACGTCCAGGCGGCGGGCCAGTTGTTCGCTGAGCATCAGCGTGTCTTCCTGCGCCAGTTGCTTCCAGGCATCACCGCTTGCCGACTCCAGCAGCGGCCAGTGCTGGCGGTAGTGCGGATGATCGATCACCCCATACAGCTCGGCCGGCCAGCCCTTCAGTTGCAACGAAACCTGCCAGTTGGGCAGCACGGCCGACGTCAGCGGCTGCTGGCTCAGCCATTGCTGCAGCGGCGCGGCTTGCGCCGGGTTCTGCGGATTGATGTACAGCTCGGCGCTGAGGCGTTGTTCCAGCCAGTGGGTGAACGTCTGGCGGAAGCCCGACGTCATGCTGCCCGCGCCGATGTTTGCTGCCATTGCCAGCAGCAAGGCCATCAGCGCCAGGCTCAGGGCCGGCAATTGCTGCCGGCAGTCAGCGAGAAACCACTGACCCAGCACCGAACGGCTCCTGCCCAGCAGTGCGTCGAGCAGCAGATTAAGCAGCACCGGCAGCCCCAGCGCCGCGCTCAACAACAGGCTCGCCATCAGCACGAAGCCCAGTGCCAGGCTGTCGCCAAACAGCGCGGCCGATATGGCAATCAACGCCGATATTCCGGCCACCCAGCCCTGGCGTCGCAGCCATTTGGAATGGGTTTCATGCCACGCCTGGGCATTGGCCAGCGCCAGCAAAGGCAGGCGCGCAGCACGCAGCAGGCTGCTGGCCCCCGCGAGAAATGCGCCGAGCAGACTGACGCCCAGACCGCTCAGCCACCACCAGACGCTAAGGTTCAGGTGGCCGGCGACTTCAGCGCCGTACAGCCCGCGCAGACTCGCCGCCACGTCCGGCAACAGCGCGCTCGCCAGCCAGTAACCGCTGATGACACCTGCTATGCCGCCGAGCAGGGCCAGCACGCCGAGCTCGACCACCAGACTCACCATCAACCCGCGTGCGCTGACCCCGCAGGCGCGCAGGTTGCGCAGCAGCCCGCGACGCTGTTCCAGCGCGAGACCAATGGCGGCATGGACGATGAACAGTCCGACCACGAACGAAAGGAAACCCAGTGCGTCGAGGTTCAGGTGGAAGCTTTCGGTAAGCCTGCCCAGATCGTTGTCTTCGCCACTTTTGCGCAGCACCAGCTCGCCATTCAGCTCGGCCGGCAGGGCGGGGGCGTTATCCGCAAAGTCCTTTGGCAGCACCAGCCGCGAGATCTGATCCGGCTGGTTGAGCAGTTGCTGAGCGAAGCCTATGTCCATGAGCAGTACGCCCGGCGCCATGTCGGTTTTCGCGCGCAATGGCGGCAGTACCTTTCCGGAGTCGGTGACCGGCTGCTGGCCTTCATGGAGACCGAGGGCGGCAAGGGTCTGCGGTGAAATCCAGGTGGTGCCGGGAGGGGTGAAGAAGTCGACGATCTGCGCGGTGTCCAGGGATTGCCCTGCCAGCGCGGTGTTCACCGGCAGCGAGACCGGCTCGATGCCGAGCACGGTCAGACGTTGCTCCGGCGCCTCTTTGAGGGCGACGCGCCCGCGCAGTGCGGGAGAGACCGGCCATCCGGCCCGGCGCAGGGTTACGAACAGGTCCTGGGAAAAGTTGGCGCCGTTGGGCGAGACCAGAATCTTCTGCGGCTCGCCGCCGATCATCTGGCTGGCCTTGGCGTAGCTTTCACGGGCCTGACTGTTCAGCGCCTGCACCCCGGTCAGCAGGCTGGTTGCCAGCCACAGGCCGGTCAGCACGCTGAAAAACTGCACGGGGTGGCGCCGCCAGTGGCTCAGCAGCGCTTTCAAGGTCCAGTAGAAGACAGGCATTTCAGCGTTCGCCTTCGCTGACCAGACGACCCAGGTGCAGCACGGCCTGACGCTGCAATCGTGCCGCCACCCTCGGGCTGTGGGTGACCATCAACAGGCTGGTGGTGCTGTCGGCCAGAAGGTCCAGCAGCAGTTGCAGCACTTCATCGCTCGTGGCTTCGTCAAGGTTGCCGGTGGGTTCGTCAGCGAGCAGCAGGGCGGGGCGCGAAGCAAGGGCGCGTCCGATCGCAACGCGCTGTTGCTGGCCGCCCGAGAGTTGTTCGGGATAGCGCCTGAGCAGCGCGCCCAGGCCCAGCCGCTCAGTCAGTTCGGCCTGCCATTCAGGCTGGTAGCGCCCGGCCAGACGCGCCTGAAATGCCAGGTTGTCTTCTACCTTCAGACTGCCGATCAGGTTGAACTGCTGGAACACCAGACCGACTTCCGTGCGCCGCCAGTTGGCCAGTTGCGCCTCGTTCATCTGATCCAGACGCTGTCCGGCAATCTCGATGCTGCCCGTGTCCACATTGTCCAGCCCGGCCACCAGATGCAGAAGCGTGCTCTTGCCGCTGCCCGACTCACCCATCAACGCGAGGCTGCCACCCTGATCCAGTTGCAGGTCCGCGCCACGCAAAACGGCCAAAGGGCCCTGGGCCGTGGCATAGCTCTTGAACACACCCTGGACTTGCAGCATCGACACGCACCTGATTGAAGGGATGGGCTGGAGGATAACGGTTTGACCGGAGCCGATGTAGCCGGCGAAGCAGTGGATCTTCGGCAGGACAAAGAAGTTGCGTCGGATAGCGATGACGGGCGCGGGACACCCGATACCGCAGGCTTTGCTATTTCCCGCGAATCAGCCCTCGCAGCGCGAACCGATTGGGATGACAGGCTTCGGCCACGGTTCGCGGCAGGGGCAAGGGTTCGTTATCCAGCCAGGCGGCGATCAGTTCGCCGGACAGCGGCGCAGTGATAAGGCCGCGTGAACCGTGACCGCTGTTGACATACAAACCGTCCAGCCATGGGCATTCGGTATCCGGCGTCTGGCGCGCGTCCTTGCGCAGCACGGCGTACGTCTCAAGGAATGCCGCCCGGTCCGCCAGTGGCCCGACAATGGGCAGGTAATCCGGGCTGGTGCAGCGAAATGCGGCGCGACCTTGCAGGTCCTCGGCGGGCAAACCATTGGCGTTCAGCCGCTCGGTCAGGTCCTCGGAGATTTCCCGCAGCAGCTCGAGATTGCCGAGATGTTCGGCCGTACTCGGCGTCAGGTCATCGCTGTTGAAGGCGAAGCTTGCGCCCAGCGTGTGTTCGTCGCCGCGTGCAGGCGCCACGTAACCCTCGGCGCAGACGACAGTCTTCAAGGCCTGGCTGTCGGGCGTGGCAGCCAGTCGGGTGATTTGCCCCCGAATACGCTTGAGTGGAAGGTCAGCGCTGGCCGGGAAGCGTTTGATCTCGGCCGCGCCCGCCAACACGACGACTGGAGCAGAAGCCAGCAGACGCTCGCCATCCCACGCCTGCCACAGCGGCCCGTCCCGCCGCAGCTCGATCGCATCGTTGTGAGTCAGCAGCTTGATGTTGCTTGCGCTGGCCTGATCACGACACAACGCCGGTGGGTGCACCCAGCCGCCTTGTGGGTAAAACAAGCCGCCGCTCTTCAACACGATACCGGCCCGCAACTCGGCGTCAGCCCGGTCCAGTACATGCAGCAGATCGTCGGGGAACGCCTCAGCCAGTTGCGCCTGACGCGCCTGCTCTTTGTCGTCGAAGGCCAGTTGCAGCACGCCGCAATCGTCCCAGTCGATGCCCCGTTGCAGGCGCTCCAGCAAGCGTCGGGTGTGACCGAACCCGCTCAGGATCAGCTGCGACAACGCAGTGCCATGGGCCGACAGTTTCAGGTAAAGCACGCCTTGTGGATTGCCCGATGCTTCTTGCGCCAGATCACCATGGCGCTCCAGAAGACTGACGTGCCAACCGCGCGCCGCCAGGCTCGCCGCCGTGGCGCACCCGGCCAGCCCTGCGCCAATCACCAATGCTGTGCGAGGGGTGTCTGGTGAACGGGGCAGTAGACGTGGCAGGGAACTGGGCCGGGCAAACCAGGGCTTGGCGCGCGGAGGCGTTGGCACGTCTTCAGGCCATGCGATGAAGCGGCCTTTGAGTACCTCCCACTTATGCCCGATGCCCGGCACGCGCTTCATTTTGAAACCGGCTGCGTTCAGTGCCCGGCGCACCCAGCCGGTGCTGGTAAAAGTGCCGATGGTCGAGCCCGGTGCCGCCAGCCGTGCCAGCTCGGCGAATAGCTCGGGTGTCCACATTTCCGGGTTTTTCGCGGGCGCGAAACCGTCGAGAAACCAGGCGTCGATCTGTCCGTCGAGTTGCGGCAGCATGTCCAGCGCGTCACCGATCAGCAAGGTCAGCGTGACGCGCCCGCCATCGAACACCAACCGCTGAAAGCCCTGATGCACCGCCACGTACCGGCCCAGCAATTGATCCGCCAGCACCTTGAGCTCGGGCCACAAATTCAGCGCGCGCTCCAGATCAGCACGGCTCAGCGGGTATTTTTCGACGCTGACGAAATGCAGCCGTGCATCTGCGACTGCGTTGGCGTGGAACAGCTGCCAGGCGCACAGGAAATTCAGCCCGGTGCCAAAGCCGGTCTCACCGATTACCAGCCGCCCGCCCGCCGGCAAAGCGGCAAAGCGTTCGGGCAGCTCGTTCTGGGTCAGGAACACATGGCGGGTTTCATCCAGGCCCGACTGGGTCGAGAAATAGACGTCGGAGAACACCCGCGAATGCGGATTGCCGTGTTCGTCCCAGTCAATCTGGGCGTTGGCGATCTGGGTGTGGTCAGTGGTGATCATGTTCGGCTCGGGGCGGGCAAGGTGGCGATGTTACTCCAGCGTCCGGTGGGCGGTGCACTACATATGTATGCCACTTTGCGGGCGCGTTCCTGTTTATCTATGCGCCTTTGATCACACGCAGAAACAAGGACGTCACATGAACACCGCCAGTCTGGCTCTCACTGCTTCATTCATTCGGAACACGCTGCCGCAATGGTTTATCCAGGCGACGCCGGCGATGCGCGACGCGCTGCGCCGGGACATGACCTTCGCGCAAGCGGCCCGCGAACACCTCAATCAGGTTCTCCTGCGCATTCAGGACTTGCCGTCGTTTGCGGGGCCGTTGCTGACTCAGGCCCTCGACACCGAATTCGGTCCGGGTCTGGATGTCGACCGTGACCACTTCTTTCACGCCAGATTCCAGCGTGACTGGCTGACAGGTCGCGCCTCGCCTCAGGGTTCCAGCACGCGTCCGCTGCTGGCCGCTGCGCTGCAGAATTTCGAAGAGGTCGAAGCGACGGACGCTGATCGCGAAAGCACCTCGGCTATCATTGGCGGCGCGTCGGATGCGCCGGCGGGGACGGAAAACGTTCATCCCTTGGGTGTCAGCCCCGGTCGCTTCATCGAGCTGTGCCGCCGGCTTGATCTGGGCGGCCAGTATCAGCGGCACCTGCACCATGTACTGCACCCCGTCGCGAGGCCGGACGTGCCAGATAGCCTGGACAGCGATGACATCAAGGCGCGCATGATCGAGCACGCCCGTCTGGCCTTGCGGGTCGATTCCCACATCGCACGCCTCAAGGGCTCCATTGATGAGGCCCAGTACCAGATGCTGCTTCAAGTCAATGCCTACGGGCCTGCGGATCAGGTGTCTAGCCTGCAACTGCTGGGCTGCCGGTTGCGCGACGCGTTGGTGTTCAAAGCCGCCGGTCAGACGCGTTGCGTGGTTTACCTGCCAGGCGAGCCTGATGGTGCGATTCAGTCCCATGCATCCCTGGAAGATTTCACACAGGCACTGAGGACCAAACTGCGTTCCGAGGTGTATCAGCGCTACTTTGATCGCTTTATTCCCCAGCGCAGCAAGTCGGCTTTCTTCAAGCGTCTGCACGAACGACTGGCGCCCCATGTCCTGCACAGCGTCGCCCGTGGCGACGGTTTTCACCGACAGCTGATCAGCGTTTCCGAGGTGGATCAGACTGCTTTTCTCGATCTGGAAGCCATCGAGGTGGGCGGCGCATTGGGTGATGTTTTCTACCTGTATCAGATGCTGCGACTGAAGGACGACGCTCGCGTACTCGCGGTCCCTACCGATGACGAGGACCAGAAGACCCGGGAGCAACGCCTCGCTGACTGGCTCGACTACGGCATGGACGCGCTGAATGTTGCCGCGCTGTTCGTTCCCGGTCTGGGTGAAGTCATGATGGTGGTCGCGGGTGCGCAGTTGCTCGACGAGACCTTCGAAGGCATTGAAGCGTGGCGCCATGGTGACATGGATGAGGCGTTGGATCACTTGGGGAGTGTCGCGCAAAACCTGGCATTCATAGGCGCGCTGGGTGCCGCGGGCGCGGCGACGGGCGCAATGGCCGCAGAATCCGCTGGGTCGCAGCCTCCGTCGTTCATCAAACGCAGCCTTCCGGCCCGGGACGCTGCAGGTCGTCTGCGCCTGACTGACGTAGGCACGGCCCTGCGCCGTCTGCACCCCGAACTCGCAGACATCGACGAACCATCCGTCAGCCGGATAATGGCAGTGAGCGGCGTCGACGAAGAGTGTCTGGCCGCATTGCACATCAGTCAGCAACCCGCGCCCGCAGCGCTGATCGACACTGCCAAGCGGTTTCGGCTCAGTCAGCAGGCGGCCGACTCTGCCCAGGCCCTGGACGCGGCATACCTCGCCAGCGAGCAGTCGAACGACCCGCTGATTGCACTGCTGAGACGCGATTTCCCGTCGCTCACCCTGGCTTCCAGCCAGGCTCTGATCGCTGAGGCCGGTGCCGAGCAGCGGCTGGCCATGCTGGACACCCGGCGCATCCCGCTGGAAATGGCCGGAAAGGTACGCGGGCATTTGCGTCAGACCCGCATGAGCCGCGCGCTGGAAGGCTTTTTCCTGACCCCCAGCACCGCCAATGACGATCTTCAGCGCCTGACGTTGCGCAGCCTCGCGACGTTCCCGGGATGGCCCGCGGACGTGCGCATTGAGATACGAAGCGGCGACGCTACCGGTGCGTTACTTGACAGCATCGGCGCCGAGAATGCCACCCGGCAACGTGTGTTGATCAAGGGTGACAAAGGCTTTCAGGTAGAGGCCGCTGAGGCATCGGAGAAAAAAGGCAGTCTGTTTTCCGCGCTGTTGCGCGCGCTGCCCGAGAGCAGTCGCCAGGCGATGGGGCTCAACGACCCGCAGACCGGCGTGCGCGCTTTCAAGCGCCGTGTCTTCAACTGGGTTCGGTCGCAACCGAAATGGGCGGCCGAGCAGTTGGGGCAATGGACGTTACCCACCGAGTTCAGGCCGCCGCAGCGTTTACTGGACGGGCGCATCGGTTATCCACTCAGCGGACGCGGGTTGCCTGTGGCCGAAGGTGCGATTCAACAGCAATTGCTCCAGGCAATGACGCACCTCTATCCGGAAAGTGTCGAGCTGGCGGATCAGCTGCGGGCCATGGCCCGGCGCGGGCGATCACTGGAGCAATTGCTGGCCGCGACGCACGCCCGTGCGGCCGCCTATGACCAGCTGCACATGAGCCTGATCGCCTGGGCGGAGGCCGACGATATCAGCGTGCTGCTCAATGACGGTGAACGGCTGGCGCGGCGCCGGGTGGCCAACGTGCTGGGTCGGGCGTGGCGTTACAGCCATGGGGATGCCCCCCGGGGGTCGCGCTGGCTGACACTGGAGCACCTGGTGATTCCGGAATTGCCGCCGTTGCATAGTTTCTATGCCGACATCACGCAGATCGACCTCAATAACGTTCAGTTTCATACTTCCGGGGCAAATGCGTTTCTGGCCAACTTTCCGAATGTCACTCACCTGAACGTGCGCGGCAGTTTGGCCGCGCTGCCGGACGGATTGTCTCAGCTGCACTCCCTGCAGCACCTGTCGCTGGAAAATTTGTCGTGGACGCTGGACCAGCCCGCCATGAACACGTTGATGGATATACTTGCGCTGGACTCGCTGAGCCTGGCTGGCAGCCGTCTGGGCGACTTCACCGACACCAGCCGCCTGCGCCTCTCGACCCTGTGGATCAACAACACGGGCCTCACTCAATGGCCGGAATGGACCCATACGCTGGGGCTGGGCGAGCTGGACATCAGTGACAACCACATTACCGAGGTCGCCGCCGAAGTCATCGAGAACCCGCAGGACCATGGCCGCCATACAGTGATCTACGCCTACAACAACCCGTTCACCCACCAGTCGCTCGAGGATTACTGGCGCAACGATACTGGCTACGGTCATCGCTACCAGCTCGACTACGATTTTCCCGAAGACATTCGCGAGATCCACGTCGAAGGCGCGCCGATGGACACAGAGTCCGAGGTATCGGATGACGAAGGCGAGTCTCATGGCCACCGCGCCGGTGCAAGCGCCGGTGCTGCCAGACCCTCCGCTCAGGTGTGGTTGCGCCCGGGTGAGGATGTGCTGAATCAGCGGTTGCTCGCGGCGTGGACTCAGGTTGAACACGCCGCCGACGCGCCTCATCTGCTGGTGCTGTTGCAGCGGCTGAGAGAAACCCCGGATTTCCGCCAGTTCCACGCCGAGCTTGCCAGTGAGGTGCTCACCGTTCTGGAAACGGCCGCGCAGGATGCGGTGTTGCGCGGGCAGATCGAGGTCATGGCCAACGACCGTCTGTTTGGCGCCAACCAGACCTGTCAGGACGGGGCACGGCTGATCTTCAGTGATATTCAAGTGGCGGTATACAGCCATGGATCGCTGCGGGATGTCGCAGAAAGTCAGCGCACGGACGCGTTGCTGGGGGTGATTCGTCAGCTCTTTCGCCTCAATGAAGTGCAGGCGATCGCGGATGCGGAGATTGCCCGGCGCGAAAGTCTGGGGATGGCGCTGGATCATGCCGAGGTGCGACTGGCGTACCGGGTCGGACTGGCGGACGACCTCGGGCTGCCCGGTCAGCCTTACCGGATGGTCTGGGCGCGCCTGGCAGCGGTTGACCGTGGTGCGTTGCTGGAGGCTCGGGGTCGTGTGCTGGAAGCAGAGCGTAGCCCGGCTTTTCTGCAGTTTGCCGTCGACAATCAACAGTGGAACGCGCGACTGCGATCCGGCCACGAGTCAGCCCTCGCGTCGGCCACCGCGTCAGTGCGCGCGCGCATGGCAGCGCTGGAAGAACATCCGCCAGCTGATCCCGACGAGTACCACCGACAAGGTCTGGCACTCATCGCCGAGCGCGATGGGGCTGAAGCACTGATGCTCAGGCAGTTGACGGATCTGTACCGCGCGGGCTGGTAATTGGCTGAACGAGGTGGCGCCGCCGCGGTGCCGCCTCGCTTCTCCTGCAACCGAATGTTTCCCGCAGCAGTGATCCATCGCAGCGGTTGGCGGTCATAACCTGCATCGGCGCTGCCTGCCGCCTGCTAGTCTTGACCGATCCTGAAGGGAGCCTTGAATGTTCGAATCCGCTGAAATCGGCCACACCATCGACGACGAAACCTATGACGCTGAAGTTCCGGCCCTGCGCGAAGCGCTGCTGGAGGCTCAGTACGAACTGCATGAGCAAGGCAAGCGCCAGATCATCGTATTGATCAATGGCATCGAAGGCGCCGGCAAGGGCGAGACCGTCAAGTTGCTCAACGACTGGATGGACCCGCGCTACATCGAAGTGCGCACCTTCGATCAGCAAACCGATGAAGAACTGGCCCATCCACCGGTCTGGCGCTACTGGCGCCAGTTGCCGCCGAAGGGCCGGATCGGCGTGTTTTTCGGGAACTGGTACAGCCAGATGATCCAGGGCCGGGTGCACAAGCAGTTCAAGGACCCGGTGCTGGATCAGGCCATCAACGGCGCCGAGCGACTGGAAAAGATGCTGGTCGACGAAGGCGCCGTAATTTTCAAATTCTGGTTTCATCTGTCCAAGCGGCAGATGAAGCTGCGCCTCAAAACCCTCAAGGATGACCCGCTGCACAGTTGGCGCATCAGCCCGCTGGACTGGCAGCAGTCGAAGACCTACGACCGCTTCGTGCGTTTTGGCGAGCGCGTGCTGCGCCGAACCAGTCGCGACTATGCGCCTTGGCACGTCATCGAAGGCGTCGACCCGAACTACCGCAGCCTGACCGTCGGCCGGTTGCTGCTAGAAGGTTTGCAAAACGCCCTGAAGACGCCTGAAGGGGCAACCCATCTTGTCGGACTCGGCCCTTTGCCTAACAACAGCAATGAGCTGAGCCTGCTCGACAATCTCGATATGACCCTGGCGCTGGAAAAAGACGATTACGACGAGCAACTGATCACCGAGCAGGCGCGGCTTTCGGGGCTCATGCGCGACAAACGCATGCGCCGTCACTCATTGGTGGCGGTGTTCGAGGGCAACGATGCAGCGGGCAAGGGCGGTGCTATCAAACGTGTCGCCGGCGCGCTCGATCCAAGGCAGTACCACATCGTGCCGATCGCCGCGCCCAGTCAGGATGAACTGGCTCAGCCTTATCTGTGGCGGTTCTGGCGCCAGATTCCGGCGCGGGGAAAATTCACCGTGTTCGATCGATCATGGTACGGACGGGTGCTGGTCGAGCGGGTCGAAGGCTTCTGCTCCGAGGCTGACTGGTTAAGGGCCTACAGCGAGATCAACGACTTCGAAGAGCAGCTCACCGACTTCGGGGTTGTGGTGGTGAAGTTCTGGCTGGCGATCGACGACAAAACCCAACTGGAGCGTTTTCAGGCGAGGGAGAAGGTACCGTTCAAACGCCACAAAATCACCGAGGATGACTGGCGTAACCGCAGCAAGTGGCCGCTGTATCGCGAGGCAGTGAGTGACATGGTGGATCGCACCAGCACTGAAATCGCGCCGTGGACGCTGGTCGAGGCCAACGACAAACGCTGGGCGCGGGTCAAGGTACTGCGCACGATCAACGAAGCGATCGAGGCGGCATTCAAGAAGAGTGACAAGAAACACAAGTAGCGGGGAAGGGGGCGTACGAGCCGGCGTCGGCTCGTACGTTTCTCCTGCGCTAACGCCGAGACTTGATGGTCGGGCTTAGTGATGGCGCGGCTTGAGGATAGCCGGCTTTTCATCCGGGGCTTGCAGCAGCAGGTACAGCGCGGTCAGCGCTTCCGGGATCTGCACGATCATGTCGTCCATCAGGTTGGCGTCAGCGGCGATGTCGGCGAACTCTGGCTGTTCATCGAACAGACCGGAACCGACCATGATCGGCAGCAACATCTCGCTGACTTCCTCTTCGTCGTTCTCGAACCAGGCCGACTCGCGCAGGAACACGCCTTCCATAAAACCGATGCACCAGCCACGCAGCTCGGAGTCATCGGGGTCATCGCCCAGGTCCAGATCGCACGGCAATTCGAACTCCTCGTCCGATGCCAGCTGGCGAGCGATGTGCGCCTTGAGCTGGATCAGGGTGGATTCGATTTCCTCGTGTTGCGCCTCGTCGGCGTAGTGCGGAGGCTCGGCGAACAGTGCGTCGATCCACTCGCGATCAGGAACGGTTTCGGCGCAAATGGACAGCGCGGTGAGATAGCCGTGGGCGGCTACGTAGTCCAGCGCTTCGTCATGCAGCTCATCGGCATCGAGGAAGGCTTGCAGGCGGTGTAATTGCTCAGCGAAGGACATTGACAGACTACCTTGGGAATAAACGATGCTGAATTCTAGGCCCTGAGGGCGCCCGGCGCCAGCGGCGAGGCCACTGGAATCGGTATTCCGGTAAATTTCGACCGCCGGTGTCACCGCGGTCCAATCTGTCGGAGCGCTCCGGTATACTGCCGCGCTTTGCGATTTCCACAGCGATTCTCGACCGCTGTTGCGGCACCATCCGGGGTATTTATGCTCGACCAGGCTCAACGCGTACTTAAAGACATCTTCGGCTACGACAGCTTCCGTGGTCGCCAGGGTGCCATTATCGAGCGCGTGGCCAGTGGCGGTGATGCACTGGTGCTGATGCCCACCGGCGGCGGCAAATCCCTGTGTTTCCAGGTGCCGGGCCTGTTGCGCGACGGCCTTGCGGTCGTGGTTTCGCCGCTCATCGCGCTGATGGACGATCAGGTGGCAACGCTGGAAGAACTCGGTGTTTCAGCCGCCGCGTTGAACTCCACGCTCAGCGCCGAGCAGCAGCGCGACCTCGCTAACCGCATTCGTCTGGGCGAAATCAAGATGCTGTATCTGGCACCGGAACGTCTGGTCCAGCCGCGCATGCTGTCGTTTCTGCAAAACCTCAAGATCGCCCTGTTCGCCATCGACGAAGCCCACTGTGTGTCGCAATGGGGTCATGATTTCCGTCCTGAATACCTGCAGCTGGGCCAACTGGCCGAGCTGTTTCCGGACGTGCCGCGTATCGCACTGACCGCCACGGCCGACAAGCGCACCCGTGAAGAGATCGTCGAGCGTCTGCACCTGCAGAACGCCGAGCGCTTTTTATCGAGCTTCGACCGCCCGAATATTTTTTACCGCATCGTGCCCAAGGAACAGCCACGCAAGCAGTTGCTGGCATTTCTGTCCGAGCGGCGCAGCGACGCCGGCATCGTGTATTGCCTGTCGCGCAAGAAGGTCGAAGAGACCGCGGCGTTCCTCAGCGACAACGGTTACCCGGCCCTGCCGTACCACGCCGGCTTGCCCATCGAGACCCGCTCCGGCAATCAACGGCGCTTCCTTAATGAGGAAGGCCTGATCATGGTCGCCACGATCGCGTTCGGCATGGGCATCGACAAGCCCAACGTGCGCTTCGTGGCGCACATGGATCTGCCCAAATCGCTGGAAGCCTATTACCAGGAGACTGGCCGGGCAGGGCGGGACGGTCTGCCGGCCGATGCGTGGATGGCGTACGGTCTGCAAGACGTTTTAATGCTCAAGCAGATGCTGCAGAACTCCGAAGGCGACGAGCGTCACAAGCGCGTCGAGCAGCACAAGCTCGACGCCATGCTGGCGCTGTGTGAAGAAACCCGCTGCCGGCGTCAGTCGCTGCTCGCCTACTTCGACGAAATCATGCCCAACCCTTGCGGGCACTGTGACAACTGCGTCGACGGCGTGCAGACCTGGGACGCCACCGAACCCGCGAGACAGGCGCTTTCAGCGATCTATCGAACCGGCCAGCGCTACGGCGTCGGCCATCTGGTCGACGTGTTGCTGGGCAAGGAAAACGACAAGGTTCAAAGCTTCGGTCATCAGAAGCTGGCGGTGTTCGGTGTCGGCAAGAGCCGCAGCGAAGGCGAATGGCGTTCATTGTTCCGACAGCTGGTGGCGCGAGGTCTGGCCGACATCGATCTGGAAGGCTACGGCGGTCTGCGCCTGAGTGACACCTGCCGACCGCTGTTGCGTGGCGAAGTCACCTTGCAGCTGCGCCGTGACCTGAAGCCGCAGACCACCGCGAAAGCCTCCGGCAGCCCGGCGAGTCAGCTGGTGCGCGGCGAAGAGCGCGAGCAGTGGGAAGCGCTGCGTGCTTTGCGGCGCAAGCTGGCCGAAGAACATGGCGTGCCGCCTTACGTCATCTTTCCGGATTCGACCCTGCTGGAAATGCTCCGCAGCCAGCCGGTGACCATGGCCGAAATGGGCCGGGTCAGCGGTGTGGGCGCTCGCAAGCTGGAGCGTTACGGCGAGGCGTTCCTCGAAGTGCTCGGCGGTGCAGCACCGGCGCCGCGTGTCGTCACCGATGTACGGCACGAACTCATCAGCCTCGCCCGCGCCGGTATGACGCCGATGCAAATCGCCGGGCAACTGCAGTGCTCGGAGAAGAACGTCTACACGATGCTCGCCGAGGCGATTGGCAAACAGCAGCTTTCCCTGGATCAGGCGCTGGATTTGCCCGAGGACCTGATGACCGAGATTCAGGATGCGTTTCTCGACGGCGAAGGCGAGCTGCCCCCCGTTGCCGCTATTGCCGAACTGTTTACCGGGCGCGTACCCGAGGGCGTGCTGTATTGTGTGCGGGCGGCGTTGCAGTCGGAGTTTGAGGTTTGACCCGTCGCAACCTCGGCAGGCAGCACACTCAAATAATCCCAAGCAACCCGAAGGCCTACCCGCCGCATCCCGGCACCTCCTCGCCGCTGCGACGAATCACCACGCCCGGGCGCTTGCCTCATCACTGTCTCCATGGTTAGCTGCCTATTAATTAGGATTCGCCTTTAACCATCGAGTTACCTATGCCGTTAACCGAAGAACATCGCTTTGGCATGCAACTGGCCCATATGTCCCGGGGATGGCGCGCGGAGCTGGATCGCCGGCTGGCTGATCTGGGATTGTCCCAGGCGCGCTGGCTGGTGTTACTGCATCTGGCTCGTTTCAAAACGCCACCCACCCAGCGCGAACTCGCCCAGAGCGTGGGCGTTGAAGGCCCGACCCTGGCCCGTCTGCTGGACAGCCTGGAAAATCAGGGACTGGTGCTTCGGCAGGCGGTGCTCGAAGATCGTCGGGCGAAAAAGATCGTCCTCTGTGACACCGCGCGTCCGCTGATCGAGAAAATCGAAACCATCGCCACCGCCTTGCGCCACGAGTTGTTTGCCGGCATCGACGAAGAAGAATTGCTCATGTGCATGCGCGTTCATTCGAAAATCCTCGCCAATCTCGAAAAATCCTGAAAACCGCGCGAACGCCTGCGACAAATACATTGATGCGGGCGAAACATCCTGTTCTATTTGCACCCATACTGATGCTGCCCGGATGACGTGTCCGGGCATACCGAATGTGCAGGGAAGCCTGCCTCGTCTTCGAAAGGGTTCGCATGCTGAAGAGTTTTCAGGCCGGTAGTCGTCGTGAAGGGGGTGCGCCTCTTCGCGTTCAGTCGGGTCTTCGTTCGGGTTTGCTCGTCATCGGGCTCGCCTCGGCCGCGTTGCTGCACAGCTCCGTGGCGGCTGCGCTGGGTCTGGGCGATATCAGCCTGCATTCTGCGTTGGGGCAACCCTTTAACGCCGATGTCGAATTGATTGAAGCGGGTGGGATGAGTCCCGAGGAAATGGTCGTCGGGCTCGCGCCGCCCGAAGCCTTTGCCAAGGCTGGCGTGGAGCGCGTGTTCTTTCTCAACGACCTGCGTTTCACTCCGGTGATCCGTGGCAACCGCAGCGTGATTCACATCGAATCCCACAAGGCGGTCACCGAGCCGTATCTGAATTTCCTCGTCAGGCTGGTACGGCCGAACGGCGACCAGCTGCATGAATACACCGTGCTGCTTGATCCGCCGACATCGCCGACCGGGCTCGCCGCGACGCGCAGCCGTACTCAATCGCCAGCGGCCAGCGCGAAGAATGATGATTCGCGTCTGCCGGTCGCGCCGCCCCAGGCTCGACAGGGCAAGCACTACACGGTCGTGTCCGGCGACACGCTGGCGGGTATTGCCCGGCAGGTACAGGCGCCGGGCAGCAAGACCTCTTCTGCCGAGTTGATAAAAGGCGTGGTGGCGCTCAATCCGCAAGCGTTTCCCAATGGTGAGCGCAGCCAGTTGAAGGTCGGTCATAGCCTGTTGCTGCCGGACAACGCCGTTGAACCGAAGACCGCCAATGGGTCTGCAGCAGGCAGCGGCACCTCAGCCGCAGCCTCCGCCCCGACGCCTGCCTCGGCGAAGCAGAACGCCAGCGATCAGTTGTCGGCGGCGGCGCTGGAAAACCAGCAGTTGAACAACACGCTGGACGACCTCAAGCAGCAAGTCCAGACATCCACCGTCGAAGAGGCCGACAAGGACAAGCAGATCATCGAACTGCAGACCCAACTCGCCGAACTCAAGGCCCAATCGGCCAAGCCTGTGGCGGCGCCAGTTGCTCCCGCCCCCTCGACGGTGGCGACGACTCCAGCGGAGACGACGGCGGCAACGCCGGCTGCACCCGCTCCGGTAGCCACTCCCGTACAAGCGCCGGTGCCGGTTGCCGCCGAGGATGACTTCCCCTGGACGTCGGTTCTGGCAGCGCTGTTGGTGATATTGCTGCTCCTCGCGCTGGCTTGGTCTGTGCGCCGCAACCGGATCAAAAATCAGCTGGCCCTCGAGCCTGTGCCGGCGGAACCGGTGGTCAGGTCTGCGGCCACGGTCACCCCGGTCTTCGAAGTGCCGGCGGTCACCCCGGCGCGTCCGGCTTCGTCAGCACCTGCCGGCCAACGTCTGGCCGGTGCCGCCACTGACGCCCTGGATGGCGCGAGCATTTACATCGCCTACGGTCGCTTCGCCGAAGCACTGGCCATCCTGCGTGATGCGTTGGGCAAACAGCCCGAGCGCACCGATGTTCGCCTGCGCATTCTCGAACTGCTCGGCGAGCAGGGCGACATCGATGCGTATGACGAAGAAGAACGCGTGCTCCTGAGTCAGGGCGTCGACGCGCAGAAGCTTCAGGATATTCGCAATCGTTACCCGAAACTGAAGCCCGAGCCCGTGGTGCCCGCAGCGCCGTCCGCGCCAGTCGCGTCGCCAGCCATGACCTCGGCCGCAGCCTCCGCCGCGGCCCTGGGTGCTGCCGCGGTGCTGGCCAGCCAAACAGCCTCGGCCAGTCAGGCATCAGAAGAACCGCCGGCGCTCAGCCTGACGGAACCCACCCAGTTGGACGAAAATGCGGCCGCATCATTGAACCCGGTCGACCCTGCCGACGATTTCCAGCTCAACCTCGACGACCTCTCCATGGACGCCGACTGGGATCTGGTTGATCCGTTCGACAGCACGCCCGCCCCGCGCAAGCCCGCGCCTGTACTTGAAGCCGAACCTGAACTCGACACTTCATTCTCGTCCGACCTCACGCAGCTGCCCGAGGTGTTCGAGATGCCCGATGAGCAGTTCCTCAGCGACTTCGCCGAAGAGGAAACGCCGCCGGAAATGGACGTTCAGTTCGAGGCCGGTCCGGCAGTCATTGTGCAGAGCAACAGCGATCTGCTGGACGACGCTTTTCTCGACAGTTTCATGATCGAGGAGGGCGGCTTCGATCTGCTGAGTCTGGACGAAGAGCCGCTGAGCAAGATCAATGAGGCGCAGGTGCTGATCGATGAAGGCAATGTCGACGAGGCCCGTCGGCTGTTGCAGGAAGTGATCGACGGCTCCGACGACGGCCCGCAGCAAACCGCCCGTGATTTGCTGGCAGGGTTGGGCTGACCGATGTCTGCCAAGCCTGAAATCACCATCACCTACTGCACACAGTGCCAATGGCTGTTGCGCGCCGCCTGGCTGGCTCAGGAATTATTGAGCACCTTCACCGATGATCTCGGCAAGGTGTCATTGATCCCCGGCACCGGCGGTGTATTCCGCATCACCTGCGACGACGTGCAGATCTGGGAGCGCAAGGCCGACGGCGGGTTTCCCGAGGCCAAGGTGCTCAAGCAGCGCGTGCGTGACCAGATCGATCCGGCCCGGGACCTGGGGCACAACGATCGTCACGCCGGCCTGGATACCTGAGCGCGCATCGGGTCTGGGAAAGTGTTAATCGATATGTCGTGTCATCAAAGCTAAACACCGCCGTCATGTTCATATCACCGACCACGTCCACGCTTGGGAAAACCAAAGTGGAGGTGGTCCATGAGCATTGCCGAGAGCGTGAAACCCAGTCGTAAACAACGTGTCCGGACCTTGTGGATCTCTGACGTGCATCTGGGAACCCGCGACTGCCAGGCCGAACACCTCTCCGGATTTCTCAAGCAATACCACGCCGACAAGGTGTACCTGGTGGGCGACATCATCGACGGCTGGAAGATGCGCGGCGGCATGTACTGGCCGCAAGCCCACACCAACGTCATCCGCCGTCTGCTGACCATGAGCAAGCGCGGCACCGAAGTCATTTACGTCACCGGCAACCACGACGAATTCCTGCGCCGCTATTCAAAACTCATTCTAGGCAACATCCAACTGGTCGATGAAGCTGTGCATCTGACCGCCGATGGTCGTCGTCTGCTGGTGATCCACGGTGACCAGTTCGACGTCATTACGCGCTACCACCGCTGGCTGGCGTTTCTTGGCGATTCGGCCTACGAATTCACCCTGACCCTCAACCGCTGGCTCAACCACTGGCGCGCCAAATACGGCTACGGCTATTGGTCGCTGTCGGCGTACCTGAAGCACAAGGTCAAGACTGCGGTGAATTTCATCAGCGATTTCGAGGAAGCCATCGCCCATGAGTGCGTCAAGCGCGGGCTGGACGGGGTGGTGTGCGGGCACATTCACCACGCCGAAATCCGTCAGGTGGGCGGCGTGGAATACCTCAACTGCGGCGACTGGGTGGAGTCCTGCACGGCGTTGATCGAGCACTGGGATGGCACGATCGAGCTGTTCCGGTTGGCCGATGCCCACGTCAAAGCCAAAAGCCCGGAAACAGCGCAGCCCGTGGGCGAGACGGTCTGAGCAGGCAGCTTTTACTCAAACCGTGGGGCAGCAAGGCGTCATGCGCGACGCCGACGAGTGCCGGTCAAAACGGTACTTTGCCCCTGAGCATGTCTCTGTACATGACGAAATCACCGAGCAGGCTGTAGAACGGATGCTTGAACGTGGCCGGACGGTTCTTCTCGAAAAAGAAGTGGCCGATCCAGGCGGAGGTGTAGCCCGCCAAGGGCAGTACCCACAACAATGTCCAGTGAGCGCTGAGCACGGCGAATGCCAGAATCAGGATGACCAGACTCGTGCCGATGAAATGCAAGCGTCGGCACGTGCTGTCCCGATGTTCGTGCAGATAATACGGATAGAAGTCTTCGAATCGGTCGAAACGCTTCACTGTTTCCACAAGGCTATGCTCCGGGCAGGGTATTGGTTGAGCTTAGTCGAGCCCCCACTGCCCGCCGCGACATTTCTCGGGGCTACGCAGCTGACGTTGCCCGGCCCGCAGTGTTCTAGTGCCGCCAGAACGCCGGTATGCACAGCACCAGCACCGTGATGATTTCCAGCCGACCGAGCAGCATGCCCAGTGACAGAATCCACTTGGCGGCATCCGGCAGCGTCGAGAAATTACCCGCCGGCCCGATGGTTTCACCGAGCCCCGGCCCCACCCCTGACACGGTGCTGGCGGCGCCCGTCAGCGCAGTCATCCAGTCCAGCCCCAGCAGCGACAGCATCAGCGCGATCAGGCAGATGGTGAAGGTGAAGAAAAACGAGAAGGTCAGAATCGAACGCACGATCTCGTCGTCCAGCCGGTGACCGTTGTACTTCTGCTTGATCACCGCGCGCGGGTGGATCAGCTGGTGCAGGTTGGCGCGCAGCAGGATGTAGGCGACCTGAAAGCGGAAGATCTTCACGCCGCCCGCCGTTGACCCTGAGCATCCCCCGATGAACCCCAGGTAGAAAAACAGCATCAGCGCGAAGTTGCCCCACAGGCTGTAGTCCCCCAGGGCGAAACCAGTGGTCGTCACCACCGAGGTCACGTTCAGCGCGACATGGCGCAACGCGTCGTACCACGGCAGATCGGTCGTCGCCCAGTACCAGGCGGTCATCACCAGCCACATCACCAGCAGCAGGACGAGAAAACCCTGCACCTGTTGATCCTTGAGCAGCGCCCCGCGATTGCCCCGCAGCGTCGCCACATAGAGAGTGAACGGCAGGGCGCCGAGGATCATCACCACGATGGCCACCCAATGCACGGCGGGCTGCGGCCATTTCGCCAGTGACTGATCCGAGGTGGAGAACCCTCCGGTCGATATCGCCGACATCGCGTGATTGATGGCGTCGAACAGGCTCATGCCCGCCCACCAGAACGCCAGCGTGCCCAGCACGGTGATGCCGAGGTAAACAAGCACGATGAATTTGGCGACCATGTGCGAACGCGGCATGACTTTTTCGGAACGGTCCGACGACTCGGTCTGAAACAGGCGCATACCGCCGATGCGCAACAGCGGGAGAATCGCCACGGCCATGCCGATGAAGCCGATGCCGCCGAGCCAGTGCAGCAGCGATCGCCAGATCAGGATGCCGGGGGACATGGTGTCCAGACCGCTGAGCACGGTGGAGCCCGTCGCGGTGATGCCGGACATGCTTTCGAAGAAGGAGTCGGTGTAGCTGATGTGTTGGGTGAGCAGAAACGGCAGCGCCGCGAAGATGCAGACGATGACCCAGCTGCTGACCGTCAGCAGGTACATGTCCCGGGGCCGCAGGTGTACGTGTTCAGGTCGGCCCTGGCCCACCAGCGCCAGCCCGGACACGAAGGTAATCAGGCTCGACCACAGAAACGACGGCATGTCGGCGGTGCGGTGGAAGATCATCAGGGTGATCATCGGCACGACCATGGCGATGGCCAGGGTAATCAGGAAGATGCCGATAATGAAACCGATGATGCGGAGAGTCGGCAACGCCATGCAGTCGCTCTGATCAGGTAGTGAGAGGGCGGCCATTCTACTCGCGAGCCCGTTGGTGTAAACCGAGGCATTTCCGAGAGTGTTGTAAGTAATTGCCCCGGTTAATCGTTATTGAAGTTCAAGACTGCACCGAGGGCACTACAATGGCCCGTCATTTTTCCTGGAGACGACTTAATGGAAGCGCTCGACGTATTGCTTAATCGCGTGTCCGTGCCCCGCTTGATCGAACCCGCCCCGGACGCCGAGCAACGCGAGATCCTCTTCGGCGCAGCCCTGCGCGCGCCTGACCATGGCGTCTTGCGGCCTTATCGATTTCTGACCGTCGAAGGCGACGCACGCAACCGCATGGGCGAACTGCTGGCCCAGGCATTGATCGACAAAGGCGGCGATGTTGAGGCCAAAGCGCTGGACAAGGCCCGTAACGGACCGTTGCGCGCGCCCTTGGTGGTCGTGGTCATCGCCAAGTTGACTGACCACTTCAAAGTGCCGAAAAAGGAACAAGTGATCACCGCAGGGTGCGCTGCCCACGGCATCCTCCTGGCCGCTTATGCGATGGGCATTGGCGCGGTCTGGCGCTCGGGGGATTTGTCCTACTCCCGCCACGTCGCCGAAGGGCTGGGGCTGACAGCCGAAGAAGAAGTCGTCGGCTTTCTGTACCTCGGCACGCCGCAAAATCCGCCGCGTGAACCCGCGAAGCCGGAGGTTGCTGGTTTTGTGAGCGCGTGGGAGGGGTAACAAACTGGTTTCATCCCGCTATAAGCGCCGGCCCCGATCTGTAGGACTGGCTTTAGCCGGGAAGGCATTAAGCGTTACACCGCAAAACTGAGGTGTACAGACAGGCCTCTTCCCGGCTGAAGCCGGTCCTACCAGTCACCGCACCCATTCAGCCGGAGCGGCTGCGAACAGGGAATCAACCGTGCAAAGCGGTTAACTCGCGCGGCACGACGATGCTGGCCACGAATCCGCCCTGCGGGTGATTGCCCAGCACCAGCGTTCCGCCGTGCTTCTCGGCGGCGCGTTTGGCAATGGCCAGGCCGAGCCCGTAGCCCGGCGCAGTCTGGTTGGGCGCGCGATAGAACGGCTCGCCCAACTGCGCCAGATGCTCCGGATTGGCGCCGGGGCCATGGTCCCGCACGGTGAGCCGCCATTCATCCCCCTCAAGGGTTGCGCTCAACTCGATCGGCTGACCCACCGGATTGAAGCGCAGCGCGTTGCGCAGCAGGTTATCCAGCGCCCGTTCCAGCACGCTTGGCCAGCCCTGCAACTGCACCCCTGGCTGCACCGACACCGAAACCGTCTGCTCGCCGCCGCCCATCTCCGTCTCGGCCTGCAGATGATGCAAAAGTCCCGACACATCCACCGCCGTGGCGCTGCCCATGTCGGCGTCCAGTCGTGCCAGCGCCAGAATTTCGCTGATCAACTCTTCCAGCCGGTCGCACTCACGGGTCAGGCGCGGCCACAGCTTGTCGCGCTCCACCGGTTCTGCGCGTTCGGCGAGGGCCAGGGCAATCCGCAGCCGCGCCAGGGGAGAGCGCAGTTCATGGGAAACGTCGCGAAGCAGCTGGCGCTGGCTGCTGATCTGACTTTGCAGGCGGGCACCCATGCGGTTGAAGTCGTTCGCCAGCACGCCAAATTCATCACGGCGGTTGGCCAGTTGCGCCAGGCTGTTTTGCTGGTAGGTGGTCTGGCCGAGGTCATGCACCGCGCCGCGCAGACGGCTTAGCGGGCGGGTGATCGACAGCGTCACCATCAGGCTGAACAACGTCAGCACCACCAGCGCGATGCCCAGCGCGCTCAGCGGCCAGACCAGACTGTCGCGGTGCCACGCGTCCAGCTCCGGATGTGGGATCCGGTAAATCAGCAGGTAGGTTTCACCGGTTTTTTCACTGGTGTATTCGGAGGTCAGTCGCCGCCACGGCAGTGGTCGTGTGTCGTCATTCTGCCGCTCTTCAAAAGCCGCCGCGCGGGGCGGGAAGGTGCCGGGAATCACCGCTTCGCCGCTGTCGTTGAGCACCTGAACGTCGATGTGGTATTTGCGCTTGAGGTCTTGCAGATAATCCTGGGCGGATTTCTCGCCTTTGTCCTCGTACAACTCGACCCACTTCTGCGGCAAGTTGTGCAGGCCGGGATGACGGCTGAGAATCCAGGCGTCCTGATTGAGGACATGGCCCATCAGGATCGACAGGCCCGCTACCAACGCGATCGCAAGCCAGAAGCTCGCCAGGATTCTCCAGAACAATGAACGCACGTGCTGCCCTCGACCCGGTGTGTCAAAAAGAAAACCCGACACGCCGGGGAGCGTGTCGGGTTGGGGGAAGTGTAATGCCGCGCCAGCAGGCAGTTACTGGGTTTTTTGCGCTTTCTGCGCTTTCCACGCTTCGAACTCGGCGCGATCCGCACGGCGCTGGGCTTCATCCTTCTGGATCTGGTCGAAGGTCTTCTGTTGCTCTGGCGTCAGCAGGGCGCGGATGCCGGACTGGGTTTTGGCCCGGGCAGCTTCCTGTTCATCCATCATCGCCTTCTGGTCGGCGGGCGACAGCTTGGCCAGGTACTTCTGGGTGATCTCGGAGCGGCCGCGCCACTGATCGCCCATCATCTGGTCGACTTGCTGACGTTGTTCCGGGGTCAGGTTGAGTCTTTCCATCGGGCCGTGGCGATGATGCATGCCAGGTCCTTCAAAGCCAGGACCGCCAGGGCCACCCATAGGGCCAGCTTCTGGAGTCATGGCCATTGCAACGGTAGGCAGGGCTGCGGCGAACATCAAAGCCATCAAAGTCTTGCGCATGGTGAATCTCCTTGTCTCGATTTCGGCTCTGTGCCGGTTGAGGCCAGTTTAGGGAGATCAAGGTCAAGCGAGGTCAGGCGTCGGTAAAGCTTGGGTAAAGGCGGTGCGTTCCGATGTTTACGTAAGGGGCAATTGCCGAGTGCGCGCCCAGCTGTAAGCGGCAAGCCACAAGCTTCAAGCCAAAAAGCAGTCCGGCGTCGCTGCCGATGCTGTTGCTTGTGCTGTCGCTGTTGCTTGCAGCTTGCAGCTGCCTCGTCAGAGGCTGTAATAATACCCGCGGCTGCGCAGGGCAACGATGCGCGGGCGGCCGTCGGCGTGGGGGCCGATCTTCTTGCGCAGGTTGCTGACGTGCATATCAAGGCTGCGGTCGTAGAGGGTCAGTTTGCGGCCCAGGGCCAGTTGCGCCAGCTCCTGCTTTTCCAGCGGTTCACCGGGCTGGCCGAGCAAGGCCTCAAGCAGACGCGCTTCGGAGACTGTCAGGGTGAATTCCTGCTCGTCAATCGTGACCACGCCCCGTGCGGGACTGAAGCACAGATCACCCAGTTCGATTTGCGACGATACCGCCGTCGGATGGCTACGGCGCAGCACCGCGCGCAGACGCGCTGTCAGTTCGCGAGGATCGCAGGGCTTGGCCAGATAATCATCGGCGCCCAGCTCCAGACCCAGAATGCGGTCCAGCGGTTCGCCGCGCGCCGAGAGCATCAGCACGGGAAGGTCGGGGTGATCGGTGCGCAATTGTTTGAGCACTTCCAGACCGCTGCCGTCGGGGAGCATCACGTCCAGCACCACCGCAGCGGGTGCGGATTCGGCAAGCGCTTTGCGCGCGCTCTGGCCATCGTGGCAGGCACGCACTGCGAACCCTTCCTGACTCAACCAACTGCTCAGGAGCTCACACAGCTCCTGGTCATCATCAATAAGTAACAGCTCGCTCATGACTCACTCATTTAGCCATTGCCGACGACGTCGACGCCGGCCGCTGGCAAAGATACCGCACTGGAGGGCCACCCTGGCTGCGTGACCCCTCGTGACAAACCATTATTGTTCGGTCAATACCCACAAGGCATGACCGCCCGTGCCTCTTTGAGCCGCAGTCAAAGCCTTTGGTTCTAGCAACTTATCGGCAGGGCAGTGCGTAGGGTGAACTTCAGAGGGCGGGTGAAGGCGGTCCGGCCCGGTGTACAGAGCCGGGCGCCTGACAGACGTTTCAGGGCAGGACTTGCTTGAACGGTTTGACGATCACGTCAGCGTAGACACCCGCTGCCACATAGGGATCCGCCTCAGCCCAGGCCTGGGCGTCCTTGAGGGACTCGAATTCGGCGACGATCAGGCTGCCGGTAAACCCTGCAGTGCCCGGGTCGACGCTGTCTACCGCAGGCATCGGGCCGGCGAGGACGATGCGCCCTTCGGCCTTCATTGCGTTCAGGCGCTCAAGGTGCGCAGGGCGCGCGGCCAGGCGTTTTTCCAGCGAGTTGGCGACGTCGGTTGCCACGATTGCATAAAGCATGTCAGTCCTCTCTTTTTTTGTTTGTTGGCTGGGTTGACGGATCGGTGTCATGGATGTGGCGAGCCAGGTAGATGCCCTGGCCGACCAGGAACAGCAGGGTCATGCCCAGGCTGCCGAACACCTTGAAGTCGACCCAGAATTCTTGATAGGTAAACGCCACATAGAGATTGGCCGCGCCGCAGAACAGGAAGAACACGATCCAGGCGATGTTCAGTTTGGTCCAGACCGCCTGCGGCAGGGTCAGCGCGTGGCCCATGATGCGTTGAATCAACAGACGATCGCCGATGAAGTGACTGCCGGCGAAGATCAGCGCGAAGACCCAGTTCACCACCGGGGCTTTCCACTTGAGGAAGGTTTCGCTGTGGAACGCCAGGGTCAGGCTACCGAACACGAGGCAGGCAATCAGCGTCAGCCACTGACTTTTTTCCAGTTTGCCCTGACGGACATAGAGGACGCCGTAAACCACGAGGGAACTGGCGATCAGCATCGCGGTGGCGCTGTAAATCCCGCCTACCATGAAGCTGTGGCCAAGGACATCGACGGCTTGCGGGCTGATTTTGTAAACGATGAAGAACAGGATGAGCGGGATGAAGTCGATGAATTGTTTCACAGTAAGAGCCAGAAGCTGGATGTGACGGCATAATAACAAACATCAATGACTGCGAAAGCGCCCCTATGAACGTCGATCTGCACTGCCACAGCACCGCTTCCGATGGCGCCCTTGCGCCCGCGGTACTCGTCGCGCGTGCCCACGAGCACGGCGTGAAAGTCCTCGCACTCACCGACCACGACACCCTCGAAGGCCTCGCCGAGGCCCGTGCTGCGGCGCTTGCGCTGGGTATGCAGCTGATCGACGGCATCGAATTGTCCTGCACCTGGGGCGGTGCCACCATCCATGTGCTGGGCTATGGGTTCGATGTGGACGCCCCGCAATTGCGTGAGGCGATCGAGCAATTGCACACCGGCCGCTGGTTGCGGGCCGAAGAAATAAGCCGCAAGTTGGCGATGAAAGGTATGCCCGGCGCGCTCGAAGGTGCGCGTGCGGTGCAGCAGGCGCTGGGCGACAGCGGTAATGCGCCGGCCCGGCCGCACTTTGCCGACTTTCTGGTCAACCAGGGGTTCGTCAAGGACCGCGCCGAAGCGTTCCGCAAATGGCTCGGTGCGGGCAAGCTGGGCGACGTCAAGCAACACTGGCCGACCCTTGAGCAAACGGTGGCGACCCTGCGCGCCGCCGGGGCGTGGGTCAGCCTCGCGCACCCTTCGCATTACGATTTCACCCGCAGCAAGCGTCGCAAGCTGGTCGCCGACTTCATTCAGGCCGGCGGCCACGCCATAGAAGTGGTCAACGGCCTGCAGCCTGCCGATCAGGTCGGCAGTCTGGCGATTCTGGCCCGTGAGTTCGGTCTGCTGGTCAGTGCCGGCAGTGATTTTCATGCCCCAGGCGCATGGTCTGAAATCGGCGTTTATCGCCCATTGCCCGAAGACCTGCCGCCCCTTTGGTGTCGGTTCAAACATGACCAGCCTACTGCCGTCTGAACAGGAAATTACCGTGAGTCAATTTTTCCAGGTCCACCCGGAAAACCCGCAAGCGCGCCTGATCAAGCAGGCCGTGGAAATCATCCGGGCGGGCGGTCTGGTGGTTTATCCCACCGATTCGTCCTACGCATTGGGTTGCCAGATGGGCGACAAGACGGCCGTCGAGCGCATCCGTCGCCTGCGTCAACTCGATGACAAACACAATTTCACGCTGATGTGCAGCGATCTGTCCCAGCTGGGATTGTTCGCCAAGGTCGACACGGCGGCGTTTCGCGTGCTCAAGGCGCACACGCCGGGGCCGTACACCTTCATTCTCGGCGCCACACGTGACGTACCGCGTCTGGTCCTGCACCCCAAGCGGCGCACCATTGGCCTGCGCGTGCCGGGTCATCCCATCGCGCAGGCGCTGTTGCAGGAACTGGGTGAGCCGCTGATGAGCGTCAGCCTGATCATGCCGGGCGAGACCATTCCGATGAGTGACCCTTACGAGATGCGCGGGATTCTCGAGCATCAGGTGGACCTGATCATCGACGCCGGCGAGGGCGGCATCTCGGCCTCGACCGTGGTCAACCTGACCGATGGCGAGCCCCAGGTGGTGCGTGTGGGTTGCGGCGATCCGACGCCGTTCGGGGTCGAAGTCGAGTGACCGAGGCGCAAACGCTGGATGTTCAGACCGGCGCTCAGCCCGACCCGCAGGCCAACGCCCAGCAAGAGCTGCCGTTTGCCATGGTCTACGGTCAGGCCGTCACACAGATGCCGGTCGACCTGTACATCCCGCCGGATGCGCTGGAAGTGTTCCTCGAAGCTTTCGAGGGCCCGCTGGACCTGCTCCTTTACCTGATTCGCAAACAGAACATCAATATCCTCGACATCCCCGTGGCGGAAATCACCCGCCAGTACATGGGCTATGTCGAGCTGATGAAAACCGTGCGCCTGGAACTCGCCGCCGAGTATCTGGTGATGGCGGCCATGCTCGCCGAGATCAAATCGCGCATGTTGCTGCCGCGCTCGGAAATGGCCGAGGAGGAAGAGGGCGATCCCCGCGCCGAACTGATCCGTCGCTTGCAGCAGTACGAGCGGTTCAAGGCAGCGGCAGAAGGCATCGATCAACTGTCCCGCGTGGGCCGCGATGTACTGGTGCCCCGGCTGGAGGCGCCCGAAGCGCGGGTGCGCAAGTTGTTGCCGGACGTCGCCCTCGAAGAGCTGTTGATGTCGATGGCCGACGTGCTGCGCCGTGGCGACATGTTCGAAAGTCACCAGGTCAGCCGCGAAGCGCTGTCCACCCGCGAGCGCATGAGTGATGTGCTGGAGCGCTTGAAAGGCGCGGGTTTCGTGCCCTTCGCCGAGCTGTTCACGGCAGAAGAGGGGCGGCTGGGCGTGGTGGTGACGTTCATGGCGGTGCTGGAACTGGTCAAGGAGCAACTGGTGGAGCTGGTGCAAAACGAAGCCTTCGCCGTTATTCATGTGCGGGCGCGAGCCGAATAAAGAGCAAGAGCTGATCAATGAACCTGAATGAACCCCGCGATCTGGCGCCGTTGCTCGAAGCGTTTCTGCTCGCCTCCGGAAAACCGCAGTCCCTGGAGCGTCTCTACGAGCTCTTCGAAGAGGGCGAGCGGCCCGAACCGCCGGTGTTCAAAAAGGCGCTGACGTTGCTGGGCAAGTCCTGCGACAACCGCGCCTTTGAGCTGAAAGAAGTCGCCACCGGCTATCGCTTGCAGATCCGCGAAAAGTTTGCGCCCTGGGTCGGGCGTCTGTGGGAAGAACGCCCGCAGCGTTATTCGCGCGCCCTCCTGGAAACCATGGCGCTGATCGCCTATCGCCAGCCGATCACCCGGGGCGAGATCGAGGACGTGCGTGGCGTCGCGGTCAACACCAACATCGTCAAGACCCTGATGGAGCGCGAATGGATCAGGATCGTCGGCTACCGCGACGTGCCCGGCAAACCCGCGATGTTCGCCACCACCAAAGCCTTTCTTGATCACTTCAACCTGAAAAGCCTCGACGAACTGCCGCCACTGGCCGATCTGCGCGAGATGGAAACCGAGCCGGTGCTTGAATTCGACGACGCACCTGTGCCCGCGCACTTGCAGGCGTTGGCCGATGCCAGCCTGCCACTCGATGCTGACGCAGAGCCTGAGGCGCCCCGGGATGAGACCAGTTTCCGCAGCTTGTTGGCCGAGCTGGATACCATGGAGCAGGGCCTGAAAATCGACTTCGACGATTTATTGCTCGATGAGGCCGATAAAGAGTCTGAATTGGAAGAACCGCCGCAGGACGATGAAGATCCGCGGTGACGAACGCTGTGGCAGGACGATGGGCAGCGCCCAATTCCTCATTCAGGCGAACCCATGAGCACCAAGAATCCCTGCATCAGCCTCTGCAAATTCGACGATGATATTTGCCTGGGCTGTGGTCGCAGCAAGCGCGAGATCAAATCCTGGAAGAAGATGGAGAAGGACGAAAAGCGTTCGGTGCTCGCCGAATCGGCGCTGCGGCTGATCAAGCTCAAGGGCGCCAGTCGGCGGAAAAAGAAGTCAGCCTGAATTTTTCATCTAGTCTCTGATGCGCAACGCGCGTCAGGCGCGTATGATTCGCGACCTTTTGGCGATCCACACGCGCCAGGGATTTCAGTTTTCCGCCCGTTCCGCCTCAGAGCTGTTCTGATCCGGAGCCGCTTTCGTCCAGAGAGCCGGGCCACAGGCCATGCCCACTCGCGCATGCCCTGATTCGACACACCGGGAGGTGCCCAGATGAGTGAACAAGACAAGCAAGATAAAGAGATCGGCCCAGCAGGCGAAAAACTGCAGAAGGTCCTGGCGCGCATCGGCGTCGGTTCCCGTCGCGACGTTGAAGCCTGGATTGGCGAAGGCCGCATCAAGGTCAACGGCGTTCAGGCCACTCTGGGTCAGCGCGTCGACCTGCACGACGCCATTACGGTCGACGGTCGCGTGATCCGCCGCGAAGAAGCCGCCGAAACCGTTCGCCGCGTCGTCATGTACAACAAGCCGGACGGTGAAATCTGCACCCGTGACGACCCTGAAGGCCGTCCGACCGTGTTTGATCGCCTGCCGCGTCCGAAAGAAGGCCGCTGGATCAACATCGGTCGTCTGGACATCAACACCACCGGGTTGCTGATGTTCACCACCGACGGTGAACTGGCCAACCGCCTGATGCACCCTTCGTTCGAAATGGACCGCGAGTACGCCGTGCGCGTCCGTGGCGAAGTCGACGACGACATGCTGGCGCGCCTGAAGGCTGGCGTGGTGCTGGAAGACGGTCCGGCGCGTTTCACCGACATTCAGCAGGCGCCGGGTGGCGAAGGCTTCAACCACTGGTACCACTGCGTGGTCATGGAAGGCCGCAACCGCGAAGTTCGTCGGTTGTGGGAATCCCAGGGTTTGGTGGTCAGCCGTCTGAAGCGCGTGCGTTTCGGTCCGGTGTTCCTCAATTCCGACCTGCCGATGGGTCGCTGGCGCGAAATGAGTCAGCAGGAAGTCGACATCCTCAGCGCCGAGGTCGGCCTGACGCCGGTCGCGATGCCGCAGATGACCGCCAAGACCAAAGACAAGCTGGAGCGTTTGCAGCGCCAGTCTTCCCGTCCGTTGGGCAAAGGCGAACGTGTGCGTCAGGTTCGTCCGGCCAAAGATGCAGTGTCTTCGGACCGTCCGGCCCGTGAGCCACGTCTGGCGGATGGCGAGCGCCCGGCGCGCAAGCCTGCGGAAAACGGTCGTCCGGCGCGCACCCCGCGTCCGGCTATCGGTGGTCGTGGCGACACTGCCCGTGGCGGCAATCCACGTGGCGACAGCGCGCGTAGCGAAAACGGTCGCGGCACGCCGGTCGCGGAACGCCCGAGCGACATGAACAAGCGTCCCGCCAAGCCGAAGCCTTCGCGTCCCGGCATCGGTCTGGTGGACGACAAGACCCCGTCCGGCAAACGCCGCGGCCCGCCAAGCGGCACTGGTCAGCGCCCGGGCTTTGGTCGTCGCAAGCCCGAGTAATGGCCTTGTGAAGCAGTAATCGCGGTCTGAAGTACAAAAAATGCCAGTCGAGAGACTGGCGTTTTTTTATGCGCGCTTGGGAGTCAGACGACGTAGGCAGTCCCGTCGAACACCACGCGCTTGTCCACGGCCAGTGAGCCGCTGTTGAAAATCAGGTCCATGTGGTGGCTGCCTTTGGCACCGCCACCCAGACCCAGATGCAGTCCGCAATGGCGCTCTTCGAACCCTGCATTGCGCGCGTACAGCTGGCTGACACCTTCGTTGGTGCCGATCCCCAGTTCTTCGATGCGCCGGTTCGAGGGATTGGCGTCCAGGTATTTATTGAAGTCGTGCTCCAGCCCCGGCACGTCGGTGGCAATGCGGGTGATGGTGGAGTTCTCGATCCACAATTCCAGTGGCGACTCGATGATCCCGTACTTGCGCGCGAAGGGGATGGTGCTGAGGAACGTCCCGAGGAACCGCACATGACCGTTAATGGATTCGCTGTGGGTGGCGATCTCACCCGGTGCCAGGTCGTAATTACCGACGCCGTTGATGTTGGTCCACTTCTTCAATTCGCGCAGCGGCGCCTCGAAGTACGAGCCGTGATCGTCGCTGAAGCTGAGGGTCTCGCCTTCGTTCATGGTGTCGATCAACGCCGCATTCAACTGCGCGATGCGCTCGGGTTCAACGCTGAACGTGTCGTAGAAATAATCGCCGTAATCTTTGAACAGCAAAGACTTTTTCCACTGCGCCGACATCACCTCTTGCAGCTGACGAATGAACGGCGGTCCCTCGGCGCGGGGATTGGGCAGCGTTGAGGAATCGTAGAACAGGACGAAGAGATCGGAGTCGGTGATGGCCTCTGATAGCTCGCCGACCGGGGTAGTGTCCAGCGGCAATGTGCTGAACCGGAAGACATCCCGCGCCGTCGAGCTCTCGGCGATGCCCTCGATGAGACGGCTGTATTCCGCGGTGTGTGCCAGTAAGACGTGGGGGGTGTGAATGCCGGTGACGGCGGGATGGTGTTGCAGGTAGTAGAGGAAATGTTCGATTGCGCTGCTGTTATCCATAGTGCGCTCCGCATCCGGATGCTCGAAACAAGAGGGCGAACGCGTTAGCCACGTTCGCCCTTCAGCTGTTTTAGAACGGCCACATCGCGGTGCCAAACGGCACCACAGCGTCAGCCTGCATCATCTCCACAGCGGCATCATGAGTCGGTGCTTCAAACCAATCGTCCAATTGCAGTTCTTCTTCCAGAGCCAGTTCAACTGTTTGCATAGGTGAATCTCCTGAGAATGACGTACTTGCCGAATGCAGCGAGGACGAAAGGCATCGCCTTAACTCCTCGTCGTGGAAGCACACTGACCTTCGTGGCCAGCAAGCACTGAAAAAACTAGTGCAATAGTCAGACTGTTGCAAAATAAAAATTACCCCGAAAATGCTGGCATTTTGCCTGACCTGCCGAAACTTGCAGCGAAAACAACGTCGCGGGACGTTTGATTTCTGCGAATTATTTTTGCGACAAAATTGTGTCGGAGGTTGGTATAGAACAGCTTCCCGGCTGAAGCCGGTCCTACAAAAGCACCGGTCGAATTAGGTGGGACCGGCTTCAGCCGGGAATTCTTCGCCGCCAAACGCCATGTGAGCGGTGTACAATGCGCGCCCGTTTTTTCTGTGATCCACCGGCGTATGGACGCCAACCCCTCGGGGTTACCCACTCCGTTTCCCTCCGCCGCGTCATGAGCGCGTCGGGTTCGATTCCGTCACAGACAAGCGCGCCAAGGTGGTTTGCCAATGAGTGAAAACATGTCCCATTCGGGTGACTTGAAGCGTGGTCTGAAGAACCGTCACATCCAGCTGATCGCCCTCGGCGGCGCGATCGGCACCGGCCTGTTTCTGGGCTCGGCAGGGGTGCTGAAGTCCGCAGGCCCGTCGATGATCCTTGGCTACGCCGTCTGCGGCTTCATTGCTTTCATGATCATGCGACAGCTCGGCGAGATGATCGTCGAAGAGCCGGTGGCCGGGTCGTTCAGCCATTTCGCCCACAATTACTGGGGCGGTTTTGCCGGCTTTCTGTCGGGCTGGAACTGCTGGGTCCTCTACATTCTGGTGGGCATGTCCGAACTGACCGCCGTCGGCAAATACATCCAGTACTGGTGGCCGGAAGTCCCGGCATGGGCCTCGGCGGCCGTGTTCTTCGTGATGATCAACGTCATCAACCTGGCCAACGTAAAAGTCTTCGGCGAGGCTGAATTCTGGTTCGCGATCATCAAGGTGGTGGCGATTTTCGGGATGATCGCCCTGGGCAGCTATCTGCTGGTCAGCGGCGAGGGTGGCCCACAAGCGTCGGTCAGCAACCTGTGGGATCGGGGCGGGTTTTTCCCCCATGGCGTGAGCGGGCTGGTCATGGCGCTGGCGTTCATCATGTTCTCGTTCGGCGGGCTGGAAATGCTTGGCTTCACCGCAGCCGAGGCGGACCAGCCGCGGACCATCATTCCCAAGGCGATCAATCAGGTCATTTATCGGATTCTGATTTTCTACATCGGCTCGCTGGTGGTGCTGCTGTCGCTGACGCCGTGGGACGCCTTGCTGATTGACCTCAATGCGTCCGGCGATGCCTACAGCGGCAGCCCGTTCGTGCATGTGTTCTCGATGCTGGGCAGCACGACGGCGGCGCATATTCTCAACTTCGTCGTGCTGACGGCGGCCTTGTCGGTCTACAACAGCGGCACCTATTGCAACGCGCGCATGCTGTTCGGCATGGCCGAGCAAGGCGATGCGCCGCAGTCACTGGCGCGGGTCGATGGCCGGGGTGTTCCGGTGCGAGCGATTCTGGTGTCGGCGGCGGTGACGCTGATTGCCGTGCTGCTCAACTACCTGATGCCGCAAAACGCCCTTGAGCTGCTGATGTCCCTGGTGGTCGCCACTCTGGTCATAAACTGGGCGATGATCAGCTATTCGCACCTCAAGTTCCGCCAGCACCTGACCCGGGTCGGCCAGCAGCCGCTGTTCAAGGCGCTGTGGTACCCGTACGGCAACTACGTCTGTCTGGCGTTTGTGGTGCTGATTCTGGTCATCATGCTGATGATCCCCGGTATCCGGATTTCGGTGTACGCGATCCCGATCTGGCTGGCGGCGATGTGGGTGTTTTACGTGATCAAGAACAAGCGCCGGGCCAACAGTGAGTCAATGGCCCAGCGGACGTCGATCATCAAATAAGGCGAGAGCCGCCGGTGACGTCGCGGCGGCTTCGACCAGGAACTGGATTGCCATGCTGATCATCTCCAACAACATCCATCTGCCGGACAGCGACGTCGAGCTGACCGCCATCCGTGCCCAGGGTGCGGGTGGTCAGAACGTCAACAAGGTGTCCAGCGCCATGCACCTGCGCTTCGACATCAACGCCTCGTCGCTGCCGCCGTTCTACAAGGAACGCCTGCTGGCGCTGCGTGACAGCCGCATCACCAGCGACGGCGTGCTGGTGATCAAGGCGCAGCAATACCGGACGCAGGAGCAGAACCGTGCCGATGCGCTGGAACGCCTGAGCGAGCTGATCATCAGTGCGGGGAAGGTGGAGAAGAAGCGCCGGCCGACCAAGCCGACCCTGGGCTCGAAGACCCGCCGGCTGGAATCGAAAACCAAGCGCGGGTCGATCAAGGCAGGGCGGGGCAAGGTCGATTTTTGAGTGTCGCTTGCGGGATCAGCTGGCGACCGGCTTGTCTCGCGTCCTTTTCGCGTGCTTGTAGAGATACACGCTTAGCCCGAGGCCGCTCAGTGACGCCAGCGCGGCAAACAGGAAGATCGACGCGAAGCCAAAACCAGCCGCCACGGCGCCCGCCACCGGCCCGGTGATTCCCAGTGACAGGTCGATGAAAAGCGAATAAGCCCCCACCGCCGCACCGCGACTGGCCGGCGGCACCAGGTTCACCGCTTCGACGCCCAGTGCCGGGAACACCAGCGAGAAGCCGAAGCCGGTCAGCGCCGCACCGGCCAACGCCAGATTCGGGTTGGGCGCCAGCCACAGCAGCAGCAAGCCCAACGTCTCCACCGACAGGCAGGCAATCGCCACGCGGAAGCCGCCGATGCGATTGATCAGGTTGCCGAACAGCAGGCGTGCACCGATGAAGCAGGCGCCGAACAGGCTCAGGCACAACACCGCATTTGGCCAGGTGTGGCTGGCGTAATACAGCGTGATAAACGTTGCGATGGTGCCGAAGCCGATTGACCCCAGCGCCAGCCCGGTGCCGTGGGGCAGCACGCGGCCCAGCACGTGCAGGAAGGGCAAGCGCTCGCCATGCACCAGCGGCGCCGGGGTTTTCTTCCAGGCCAGGGAAATCCCCAGCGCCGCCAACAGCATGATGCTGACGCCCATGCTCCACAGCCCCAACACATTGACCAACAACACCCCCACCGGCGCGCCGATGGCCAGGGCGCCGTAGCTGGCGATGCCGTTCCATGAAATCACTTTGGCCGTATTGGCAGCGCCGACGCGGCCGATGCCCCAGCCGATCGAGCCGGAGCCAACCAGGCTTTCAGCGCTGCCGAGCACCAGCCGCCCTACAAACAGGCTGATCAGGCTGATCATTGGCCAGGCGTCGAGCCAGTCGGCGAGGAGCATGAACACGCCGCTCAACCCGCAGCCGAACAGGCCGATGATTACCGCTTTTTTCGGGCCTCGGGTGTCGATGAATCGCCCGGCAAAGGGCCGGCTGAGGAGGGTCGCGAGGTATTGCACGCTGATCACCAGCCCGGCAGCGACCGCGCCGAAGCCAAGGTCGGTGTGCACATAACCTGGCAATACGGCCAGCGGGATACCGATGTTCAGGTAGCCGATGAAGGTGAAAAGGACGATGGAAACAACCTGCAGCGTGACAGCCATAGGACGTTGAGGGGCAGCGCTCGAAGCGTCTGGCATGGGCATAGATCCACGGTTACGACGGAAAAAGAATAGCGAGGGGGCAATCGGGTTGAAGCGTAGACGCTTGAATCCGCGCGAGGGCACATGATAGCGAGGCACGGCGGTTCATGGCAGTGGCGGATGGGTGGATCTGAGTTCGGGGTCAGGCAGGGGTGGAACCTGTCGCGAATGATTCAGCCCTTATGGAAATACACCTTGAAGACGCTCTTCCGTAGGGGCTGAAAATTTAGCGGCTGAAAAATCAGTGGCTAAACAGGCCTTTAGCGCGGGCTTTGGGCTTTGCTGCTGTCGTTGCGTTTACCGCTGGCTTTCATCTCGATCGGCTGACCGAGTTCCTGGCGGGCTGCTGCACTTTGCTGATTCTGGCTTGGGAAGGGGAAGTTCGGGATTTCATGCATATCGTCGCTCCTCACAAGTGTGTTGCGGCTGAATTGAACAGCGCGTCCGAGAACGCTCAGGGAGGATACAGCAGTACAAATGACAATCAGACTTTTAAATGCGGGCCGCTGGTCATGTAGTGAGGATGGGTTCCTGCAACATGCGCGCGGCCCTTTAAAAGCGTCGACTCGGTGAGCGCCTCAGTCCTTGCAAACCGCCGCAAACGCCGCTGCCAGTTCATCCAGTCGCGTGGCGTCAATCCCCGCAACGTTGGCTCGACCCGCCGCCACCATGTACACGCTATGCTCGTTTCGCAGACGCGCGACCTGGTCGTCGTTCATGCCAGTGTAGGAAAACATGCCGCGCTGCACGCCAATGTGGGCGAAACGTTCACCCAGACCCAGCGGCGTGAGTGCCTCGACCAGCCCGACCCGAAGTTGCGCAATGCGGCAGCGCATCTCCTCAACCTCTCCAGCCCACAGGGCCTTCAATTCAGGATCGCCCAAAATTTCGGCCACCACGGCGGCGCCATGATCCGGCGGGTTCGACCACAGATTACGGGCCGTCGCCGACAGCTGACTGCGCACGTCCATCAGCTTCTCTGTGGTGTCAGCACAGACGAGCAAGGCGCCGGTGCGCTCGCGGTACAGACCGAAGTTTTTCGAGCAGGAACTGGTGATCAGCAGCTCAGGCAGCTCGCCGGCAAACAGGCGAACCGCCCAGGCGTCCTCCTCGAGACCGTCGCCAAAACCCTGGTAGGCGAAGTCGATCAGCGGCAGCAGGTTGCGTTGCTTGACGATTTCCAGCACCGCGTGCCAGTCATCACGGGACAGGTCAAACCCGGTCGGGTTGTGACAGCACGCGTGCAGCAGGACAACGTCGCCCTCGGGAATGGTTTTCAACGTCTCCAGCATGGCCGGCACGTTGAGCTGATTGTCGCGGCCCACGTAGGGGTAGTGACTGACCTTCAGGCCCGCCGCCGCATAGATGGTTTCGTGAATCGGCCAGGTCGGATCGCTCAACCAGATGCCCTTGCCCGGCAGGCAGTGGGCAATGAAGTCTGCGCTTAACCTCAGCGCGCCGGTGCCGCCGGGTGTCTGGGTGGCGCCGACGCGTTTGCTGGCGATCAGCGGCGAGTCGGCGCCCATGACCAGTTCACAGATCAGCGTGCCGAAACGCGGTTCGCCATGGCCACCGATGTAACTCTTGGTGGGCTGCGAGTCGACCAGTCGCTGCTCGGCGATTTTCACCGCTTGGGGGATGGTGGTCAGGCCCTGCGCATCTTTATAGACGCCCACGCCCAGGTCGAACTTGTTCGGATTCGGGTCTTTGGCGTAGGCCTGAATCAGGCCCAGGATGGGATCGTCCGGTACGCGCTGAATCTGTGAGAAATGCATTTTACTTACGGCCCTCGGCGCTTTTGGCCACCTCGTCTGTGCGGGAGGCCATGATGAAATCGTTGCGGTGCAGCCCTTTGATGGAGTGGCTCCACCAGGTCACGGTCACTTTGCCCCATTCGGTCAGCAGACCCGGGTGGTGACCTTCGGCCTCGGCAATTTCGCCGACAGCGTTGGTAAACGCCAGCGCAAATTTGAAATTCTTGAACAGGAAGACTTTTTCCAGTTGCATGACGCTGTCACGCACTTCGATGTTCCAGTCCGGGATCTGCTTGAGCAAATCCGGCAGCTCGGCGTCACTGACTTGCGGGGCGTCGGCGCGGCAGGCTTCGCACTGGGATTGGTTGAGAGCGGTCATTGAAAGATTCCTTGATCGGGTTCGGGCTGCTTTTTTCGGGGCGGCTGTTGTTTTAAGCGGCTTTATTTTTCGGTGGAAATTTCGGCGCGTGCAGCCCCAGTTCAGCCGCCGTGCGGGCCATGTCCATGATGTCCTCATGGGCAAGGTCAAACAGGCGCTTGAGGTCTGGCAGTACAAAATACACTGGCTGCAGAATGTCGATGCGATAGGGCGTGCGCATGGCTTCAATCGGGTCGAAGGGCTGATGTTCGGGGGTCGATGACACGCTGTAAACGGTTTCCTTGGGCGAAGAGAGGATGCCGCCGCCGTAGATCTTGCGCCCTTGTGGCGTGTCGACCAGGCCGAATTCGATGGTCATCCAGTAGAGGCGGGCAAGATACACGCGCTGCTCTTTGCTGGCTGCCAGACCGAGCTTGCCGTAGGTGTGGGTAAATTCTGCAAACCACGGGTTGGTCAGCAACGGGCAGTGTCCGAAGACCTCGTGAAAGATGTCGGGCTCTTGCAGGTAGTCGAGTTCTTCTTCGCTGCGAATGAACGTGGCGACCGGAAATCGCTTGCTCGCCAGCAACTCGAAGAAGGTTTGAAAAGGGATCAGCGCCGGCACGCGCTCGACTTGCCAACCCGTGGCTGCCCCCAGCACGCGGTTGATTTCGCCGAGCTGCGGAATACGGTCGTGGGGCAGGGCGAGCTGCTCGATGCCATCCAGATACTCCTGACACGCGCGGCCTTCGACCACCTTGAGCTGGCGGTTGATGAGGGTGTTCCAGATTCTGTGTTCGGCGTCGGAGTAATCAATGAAACCGGTGGCGTCCGGCTCGCGTGCGACGTACTGCGTACTCATGGGGCTCTCCTGATGGTTTTTTCTTATATGGAGCAATGCGATATAGGGATGAACCTGATGGGCCTATTGATAGCTGATTTGGCGCTTCCGGACGCGGGGCTTTCGCTCGATGTGCCTGAAACGTTACGACAATTCGTAAAGAAAACGTGACGATCCCATGGACAGGCTCGCATGTAATTGCCGCGCGGTCGCCTCCGGCCCTTGCGCTGTAACGTATTCTTGACGATAAACTTGAACGAACCCGAAATCGATGCCACGTCCGCGAGCTCTCCATGCGTATCAAAGTCCATTGTCAGAACCGCGTTGGCATCCTGCGCGACATCCTTGAGCTGCTGGTGGCCTACGGCGTCAACGTCTCCGGTGGCGAAGTGGGAGGTGAGCATGGCGATGCCATCTATCTGCGTTGCCCGAACCTGATCAATCTGCAGTTCCAGGCGCTGGTGCCGAAATTCGAGACCATAGCCGGGGTATTCGGCGTCAAGCGTGTGGGATTAATGCCCAGCGAACGTCGGCATATGGAGCTCAATGCCTTGCTTGGCGCCCTTGAGTTTCCCGTGCTGTCCATCGACATGGGCGGCTCCATCGTGGCGGCCAACCGCGCTGCGGCGCAGTTGCTGGGCGTGCGGGTCGATGAGGTGCCGGGCATCCCGCTGTCCCGTTACGCCGAGGACTTTGACCTGCCGCAATTGGTGCGGGCCAACCGCTCGCGCATCAATGGCCTGCGCGTGAAGGTGAAGGGCGACATTTTTCTCGCGGACATCGCACCCCTGCAATCCGAGCACGAAGACAGCGAAGCCATGGCCGGTGCCGTGCTGACACTGCACCGGGCCGACCGGGTCGGCGAGCACATCTATAACGTGCGCAAGCAGGAGTTGCGCGGTTTCGACAGCATTTTTCAGAGTTCGAAGGTGATGGCGGCGGTGGTTCGGGAGGCCCGGCGCATGGCCCCGCTGGATGCGCCGTTGCTGATCGAAGGCGAGACCGGCACCGGCAAGGAATTGCTGGCGCGGGCTTGTCATCTCGCCAGCCCGCGCGGTCAGTCGCCGATGATGGCGCTCAACTGCGCGGGGTTTTCCGAATCCATGGCCGAGACCGAGCTCTTCGGCTACGGCCCCGGTGCGTTTGAAGGTGCGCGCGTTGAAGGCAAGTTGGGGCTGCTCGAATTGACCTCGGGCGGCACGTTGTTTCTCGACGGCGTCGCGGAAATGAGCGCGCGGTTGCAGGCGAAACTGCTGCGCTATCTGCAGGAAGGTTGCTTTCGACGGGTAGGCAGCGACGAAGAGGTGTATCTGGACGTGCGGATCATCTGCGCCACCCAAGTGGACCTGTCCGAACTCTGCGCCCGGGGTGAATTCCGCCAGGACCTCTACCACCGGCTTAACGTGTTGTCCCTGCACATTCCGCCCCTGCGCGAGTGCATGGACGGTCTCGCGCCGCTGGTGGAGCATTTTCTCGATCAGGCCAGTCGGCAGATCGGCTGCACCTTGCCTCGGCTGGCGCCCGCGGCCATGGAACGTCTCAGCCAATACCACTGGCCCGGCAATGTCCGGCAGTTGGAGAATGTCCTGTTTCAGGCGGTTTCGTTGTGCGACGGCAAACGAGTGAACGCCGAACATATTCGCCTGCCGGATTACGGCGTGCGCCAACCCTTGGGCGACTTTTCTCTGGAAGGCGGATTGGAAGATATTGTCGGGCGATTCGAGAAAGCAGTACTTGAACAGTTATATGCAGCACACCCGAGCAGCCGGTTATTAGGCAAGCGACTGGGTATTTCCCATACAACGGTGGCCAATAAGTTGAAGCACTATGGAATAGGTCAACGTTGAACGATGTGCTGATTAACTACAGGGGAGTGATCGGAGTGGCGGTCCACCTTGCCCGCGAGTGACTCAGACAGATAACAGCCAGATAAACGGATACAACGCATTACGTGAGCAAGCACGCTTCTTTAAATAAGTCGCGCGCCCAACTCAACGAAACAGATGGCTGATCAGCCGTTGCTGCAACCGTTACCCATGACCTGATACTCAAGCACGTGGCGTTTGCCCTGCGAGTCTTCGTAAGTCATGTGCTGGGGGACGACCTGGCAGACGTCCGGCACGTCATCCACCGAAATGACCTTCGCGATATCCAGCTTGGTGGAGTAGGTATATTCCTCGACACGCTGTTGCTGGGCGGCCACTTTCGCGCCGGATTCTTCTGCCATTGCCATGGCGCTGAAACCACAAAGAGCCATTACAACCAGTGCAGCTTTCATTACTCGTTTCCTCTAAGTTGCTTCATTCACACTGCGGCGCAGAAAGTGCGGTCGACAGGGTGCACAGAATCCTTGTGGGGCTCTGAGTGAAGCGAATGATGACCGGGTGGGTTAGTTGATCGATGTCCAGCGTGGGGGCCGTTGTTAATCAATCAGTTGCCGTGTTGGCGGAACGGATTCTATGCCCCTCTCCGGAATTCATATAGAAACCATTTTGATAAAGTCTATTGAGCAAATCGGCAACAATCGTCGTATGCAGGTTGTTCGCAGGCGCCCCATGGGTTCTTTGGTCGTAGCCGAGACATGAAGATTTGCCTGAAGCCGGGCACGTCACCTGCTTTCGGCGCTATGCTCGGGAGCGGTAAGACCATCGTCGAATGGCCTTTGCAGCCGTCGGCGGATACAACAGGGTCATAAAACAACAACATTTCCACCGAGGTAAGAAAGATGAGTGCGGCTTCCCTGTACCCCGTCCGCCCTGAAGTGGCAGCCAATACGCTGACTGACGAGGCGACCTACAAGGCGATGTACCAGCAGTCGGTGGTCAACCCCGATGGCTTCTGGCGCGAGCAAGCCCAGCGCCTTGACTGGATCAAGCCATTCACCACCGTCAAACAGACCTCCTTCGACGACCACCGCGTCGACATCAAGTGGTTCGCCGACGGCACCCTGAACGTTTCCTACAACTGCCTCGACCGCCATCTGGCCGAGCGCGGTGATTCAATTGCGATCATCTGGGAAGGCGACGATCCTTCCGAGAGCCGCAACATTACCTATCGCGAACTGCACGAAGAAGTCTGCAAGTTCGCCAACGCGCTGCGCGGGCAGGATGTCCACCGCGGCGACGTCGTCACTATCTATATGCCGATGATCCCGGAAGCCGTTGTGGCCATGCTGGCCTGCGCGCGTATCGGTGCGATTCACTCGGTAGTATTCGGTGGTTTCTCCCCGGAAGCACTGGCCGGTCGCATCATCGACTGCAAATCGAAGGTGGTGATCACCGCAGACGAAGGGCTGCGTGGCGGCAAGAAAACGCCCATGAAGGCCAACGTCGACCGTGCGCTGACCAACCCGGAAACGGCGAGCGTACAAAAGGTCATCGTGTGCAAGCGCACCGGCGGCGATATCGAGTGGAACCGTCATCGCGACATCTGGTACCACTCGCTGCTGGACGTGGCCTCAAGCACCTGCGCGCCGAAAGAAATGGGCGCCGAAGAATCGCTGTTCATCCTTTACACCTCCGGCTCCACCGGCAAGCCGAAGGGCGTGTTGCACACCACAGCGGGCTATCTGCTGTACGCCGCGCTGACCCACGAGCGTGTGTTCGATTACCGTCCGGGCGAAGTGTACTGGTGCACCGCCGACGTCGGCTGGGTTACCGGCCACAGCTATATCGTCTACGGACCGCTGGCCAACGGCGCCACCACGCTGCTGTTCGAAGGCGTGCCGAACTACCCGGACATCACTCGCGTGTCGAAAATCGTCGACAAGCACAAGGTCAACATCCTCTACACCGCGCCGACCGCCATCCGCGCCATGATGGCCGAGGGCACCAAAGCCGTAGAAGGCGCCGACGGTTCGAGCCTGCGCCTGTTGGGTTCGGTTGGCGAGCCGATCAACCCGGAAGCCTGGAACTGGTACTACAACACCGTCGGCAACAAGAATTGCCCGATTGTGGACACCTGGTGGCAGACCGAGACCGGCGGCATCCTGATCAGCCCGTTGCCTGGCGCTATTGCCTTGAAGCCGGGTTCGGCGACCCGTCCGTTCTTCGGCGTGATCCCGGCGCTGGTGGATAACCTGGGCAACCTCATCGAAGGCGCGGCGGAGGGCAATCTGGTGATTCTCGACTCGTGGCCGGGTCAGTCCCGCAGCCTGTATGGCGACCACGACCGTTTCGTCGACACCTACTTCAAGACCTTCCGCGGTATGTATTTCACCGGTGATGGCGCCCGTCGTGACGAAGACGGTTACTACTGGATCACTGGCCGCGTCGATGACGTGCTGAACGTGTCCGGCCACCGCATGGGCACCGCCGAAATCGAGAGCGCGATGGTGGCTCACCCGAAAGTCGCCGAAGCGGCCGTCGTGGGCGTGCCTCACGATCTGAAGGGGCAGGGCATCTACGTTTACGTCACCCTCAATGGCGGTGAAGTGCCGGACGAGGCGCTGCGCATCGAGTTGCGTAACTGGGTGCGCAAGGAGATCGGTCCGATCGCCTCGCCGGATGTGATTCAGTGGGCGCCGGGCCTGCCGAAGACCCGTTCCGGCAAGATCATGCGCCGTATCCTGCGCAAGATCGCCACCGGGGAGTACGACGCGCTGGGCGATATCTCTACGCTTGCTGACCCGAGTGTGGTGGCGCATCTGGTGGAGACGCACAAGACCATGACTGCTGCCTGACGGTCGTGTTTCAGGGGCGACAATCGCTAAGATCAAGAGCGTCTGCCTAAAGGCAGACGTTTCGCCTTCGGCGAGTTACTTGGAAAAGCACCCCAAGTAACCAAGGGTGCCTGCTCCTGGTTGGGCCCTTCCTTCGTCGGGTTCCTTCACTCCGGTCTCGCTCCGTGGGCTCGCGCCGAACGGACATCCATGTCCTGACGGCGCTCTCGCCGCATCCATGCGGCTCGGCCCACTCCGCGAGACCTACGTTCAGCCTGCACCCAAGTCGCGATTGGTGTCGTCTGGAACTCTTGTGTTCGAAGATCAAGATCAACAGCTTCCCGGCTGAAGCCGGTTCTACAGGTGCGCGCGGTCTGTTAGTGGGACCGGCTTTAGCCGGGAAGAGGCCAGTCTAGGCGCCAACAATTTTGCTGATCGCACCCCCTCCCTGTGGGAGCGAGCTTGCTCGCGAATGCTGTATTCCAAACACCAGATATTCGATGGATGTACCAACCCCTTCGTGAGCAAGCTCACTCCCACAAGTCCATGGCGACTCATCTGCCCTCGATCCGTCCTCTATCTGTTCTTGATCTGCTTTTGATCTTCATGCGCAAAAGAGGTTCTAACACCGCCAATCGCGACTTGGGTGCAGGCTGAACGCAGACGACGCGGAGTGGGTCGAGCCGCATGGATGCGGCGAGAGCGCCGTCAGGACATGGATGTCCGTTCGGCGCGGGCCCACGGAGCGTCGTCGGAGTGAGGGTATT
The DNA here is from genome assembly GCF_041060465.1 of Pseudomonas sp. W2Oct36. NCBI lineage: Bacteria > Pseudomonadati > Pseudomonadota > Gammaproteobacteria > Pseudomonadales > Pseudomonadaceae > Pseudomonas > Pseudomonas sp. W2Oct36. The sequence goes on along the minus strand of NZ_JAUERW010000005.1, from coordinate 272,956 downwards.
CCGACGCAGGAGGAACCCAACCAGGAGCACAAGCCCTTGGTTACTTGGGGCTTTATCAAGTAACTCGCCGAAGGCGAAACAGTCCGCCCCCAGGCGGACGCTCTTGACCTTCACGTTTCCCAGACTCAGGAATCGGGAAATATCGATTTGTTACCGCACATCCGCCCCGGTAACCTCCCCCCCCGCTGTGGGGCGTTTGCACCCGAAAACAAAGCATTTCATCGCCCCGAATCAACCCGCTCCCACGCTGGACTTGCCGGATCATAAGGCTTTGCCAATAATGGGCGCGTTATTTGCTTCGCTGATAGGTTTGCCAACTCTGGCCCTTGCATAAAGCTTTTTGGATGTCAATTAGCCTGAATACGATTTCATGCGCTTCTGTAACTAGTTGTCGCATTGAAGAAATATCGACTTTCAGCCTGCCGCTAAAATGCCGACCACTCGCCGAAGGCTAGTCGGGTCCAGAGACCCGCCGGCACCTCGCGTCGCAATTTCTGATTCCTCCTGTTCATTGAGCGCCTCGCTCACTGCCATTTGTCGCGTTATACCGATGGAGTTCCAAGAAATGAAAAAGCTCATGCTGCTGGGTGCGCTGGCACTGACCGTATTGGCACAGCCCGTATTCGCCGATGAAAAGCCCATGAAGATCGGCATCGAAGCGGCATACCCTCCGTTTGCCTCCAAGGCACCGGACGGCAGCATCGTCGGCTTCGACTACGACATCGGCAACGCCCTGTGCGAAGAGATGAAGGTCAAGTGCGTATGGGTCGAGCAGGAATTCGACGGCCTGATCCCTGCGCTGAAAGTGCGCAAGATCGACGCCATCCTGTCCTCTATGTCCATCACCGAAGACCGCAAGAAGTCCGTCGACTTCACCAACAAGTACTACAACACCCCGGCCCGCCTGGTCATGAAGCAGGGCACCGTCGTCAGCGATGGCATGACCGAACTCAAGGGCAAGAACATCGGCGTGCAGCGTGGCTCGATCCACGAGCGTTTCGCCCGCGAAGTCCTGGCCCCGCTGGGTGCTGAAATCAAGCCGTACAGCTCGCAGAACGAAGTCTATCTGGACATCGGCGCCGGTCGTCTCGATGGCACCGTGGCCGACGCCACCCTCCTGCAGGACGGCTTCCTGAACACCGAATCCGGCAAAGGCTACGCGTTCGTCGGCCCGGCCTTCACCGACGTCAACTACTTCGGCGACGGCGTCGGCATTGCCGTGCGCAAAGGCGACAAGGCTGATCTGGACAAGCTCAACGCAGCCATCGCGGCCATTCGTGCCAACGGCAAATACAAAGCCATTCAAGACAAGTACTTCGACTTCGACATCTACGGCAAGTAACGTGGTTTGAAGCCGTCAATGGCGCAAGCAGCCGGTCACCGTACCGACTGATTGCGCCATTTTTCTATCCCGCGCTTGAGGGCCAAACAACATGTTGAAAGGTTACGGAGCCGTCATCCTCGACGGTGCATGGCTGACCTTGCAGCTCGCTCTGTGCTCCATGGCGCTGGCGATCGTGCTCGGCCTGATCGGCGTGGCATTGCGGCTGTCGCCGGTGCGATGGCTGGCATGGCTGGGCGATCTGTATTCCACCGTGATCCGCGGCATTCCCGATCTGGTGCTGATCCTGCTGATTTTCTACGGCGGTCAGGACCTGCTCAACCGCATCGCGCCGCTGCTCGGTCACGACGACTACATCGACCTGAACCCGCTGGTGGCCGGCATCGGCACGCTGGGTTTCATTTTTGGCGCGTACCTGTCGGAGACCTTCCGCGGCGCGTTCATGGCCATCCCGAAAGGGCAGGCCGAAGCGGGCATGGCCTACGGCATGAGCAGTGGCCGGGTGTTCTTCCGCATTCTGGTGCCGCAGATGATTCGCCTGGCGATCCCCGGGTTCACCAATAACTGGCTGGTACTGACCAAGGCCACCGCGCTGATTTCCGTGGTCGGTCTGCAGGACATGATGTTCAAGGCCAAGCAGGCGGCCGATGCCACCCGCGAACCCTTCACTTTCTTCCTCGCAGTCGCGGCCATGTACCTGGTGATCACCAGTGTCTCGCTGCTGGTACTGCGCTACATCGAAAAACGTTACTCGGCCGGCGTAAGGGTGGCAGACCTATGATTTTCGACTACAACGTCGTCTGGGAAAGCCTGCCGCTGTACGTCGGCGGCCTGCTGATCACCCTCAAACTGCTCGCGCTGTCACTGTTCTTCGGCCTGCTCGCCGCACTGCCGCTTGGCCTGATGCGCGTGTCGAAAATCGCCTGGGTCAATCTGCTGGCGTGGAGCTACACCTACGTCATTCGCGGCACGCCGATGCTGGTGCAGTTGTTCCTTATCTACTACGGGCTCGCGCAATTCGAAGCAGTGCGTGAAAGCATTCTGTGGCCGTGGCTGTCGAGCGCGACCTTTTGCGCGTGCCTGGCCTTCGCCATCAACACCAGCGCCTACACCGCTGAAATCATCGCCGGCAGCCTGAAGTCCACGCCGCCGGGCGAGATCGAGGCGGCGCGGGCGATGGGCATGTCGAAAGCCAAGATGTACCGCCGCATTCTGCTGCCGTCGGCCCTGCGCCGGGCGCTGCCGCAGTACAGCAACGAAGTGATCATGATGCTGCAGACCACCAGTCTGGCGTCCATCGTCACGTTGATGGACATCACTGGTGCGGCGCGCGCGGTCAACGCGCAGTTCTACCTGCCGTTCGAGGCCTACATCACCGCAGGCGTTTTCTACCTGTGCCTGACGTTCATTCTGGTGAAACTGTTCAAGCTGGCCGAGCGCCGCTGGCTCAGTTACCTCGCTCCGAGGAAGCACTGATATGCAGCGCATCGATCACGATTTGCCGTGGGGTAACCTCGGCACCCAGCGCACCTTGAGTGTGTTCCGATTCGGGCAGGGCGAGCGCAAGGCCTACATTCAGGCCAGCCTGCACGCCGATGAGTTGCCGGGCATGCGCACCGCCTGGGAATTGAAAAAACGCCTGACACAGCTGGAAGAGCAGAGCCTGCTCAAAGGCGTCATCGAGCTGGTGCCGGTCGCCAACCCGATCGGTCTGGGCCAGTTGCTGCAGGGCAACCATCAGGGCCGTTTCGAGTACGGCAGCGGCAAGAACTTCAACCGCGATTTCACCGAACTCAGCGAGCCAGTTGCCTTGGCGCTGGCGGGCAAGCTCGGCGACGCCCCCCACGCCAACATCAAGCTGATTCGTCAGGCCATGGCCGACGTGCTCGAGCAATTGCCGCCTGCCGGCAGCGAGCTGGCCGGCATGCAGCGCGTTTTGCTCAGTCATGCCTGCAGCGCCGACGTGGTGCTGGACCTGCATTGCGACACCGACGCCTCGCTGCACATGTACGCCTTGCCCCAGCACTGGCCCCAATGGCGTTCGCTGTCGGCGCATCTGGGGGTGACCGTTGCGCTGCTGGCCGAAGATTCCGGCGGCAGCTCGTTCGACGAAGCCTGTTCGCTGCCGTGGCTGCGTTTGTCCAAGCACTTCCCGGACGCGCAGATTCCGCTGGCCTGCCTGGCCACCACCCTGGAGCTGGGCGGTCAGCTCAACACCGGCAAGGCCGAAGCCGAGGCCTACGCCGAAGGCATTCTGGCGTTTCTGGCCGAGCAGGGCCTGATCGGCGGCGAGTGGCCGCAACCGGTCCATGAGGCTTGTGAGGGCATGCCCTTCGAAGGCACCGAAATGATTTATGCGCCCCATCCCGGCGTGCTGACGTTTTTACGTCCGGCGGGAGCCTGGGTCGAACCCGGCGAACCGCTGTTCGAGGTCATTGACCCGTTGACCGATCGCGCCACCACCGTCTGTGCCGGTACGGCCGGGGTGCTGTTCGCCATCGAAAAACTGCGATACGCCCAGCCGGGCTTCTGGATGGCCAAAGTGGCCGGCCGCACGCCGTTGCGCAGCGGCCGCCTGCTCAGTGACTGATTACTTGTGAGAACCGACATCATGAACAAACTGGAAGTCCAGGACCTGCACAAGTGCTATGGCAGTCACGAAGTGCTCAAAGGCGTTTCGCTGACCGCCAGAGCCGGCGATGTCATCAGCATCATCGGCTCCAGCGGGTCGGGTAAAAGCACCTTTCTGCGCTGCATTAACTTGCTGGAGCAGCCAAAATCCGGCCGCATCCTGCTCAACAACGAAGAGCTCAAGCTGGTCTCCAACAAGAACGGCGGCTTGAAGGCGGCGGACCCCAAACAGCTGCAGCGCATGCGTTCGCGCCTGTCGATGGTGTTTCAGCACTTCAACCTGTGGTCGCACATGACCGCGATGGAAAACATCATCGAAGCGCCGGTGCACGTCCTGGGCGTGCCGAAGAAAGAAGCGCTGGAAAAGGCCGAACATTACCTGAACAAGGTCGGTGTCTATCACCGCAAGGACGCTTACCCGGGGCACATGTCCGGCGGCGAACAGCAGCGCGTGGCGATTGCCCGGGCGCTGGCCGTGGAACCGGAAGTCATGCTGTTTGACGAACCAACGTCCGCCCTCGACCCCGAGCTGGTCGGCGACGTGCTGAAAGTCATGCAGGCGCTGGCTCAGGAAGGCCGAACCATGGTGGTGGTGACCCACGAAATGGGCTTCGCCCGTGAAGTGTCGAACCAGCTGATCTTCCTGCACAAGGGCCTGGTCGAAGAGTCCGGCAACCCCCGTGAAGTGCTGGTTAATCCGAAATCCGAGCGTCTGCAGCAGTTCCTGTCCGGCAGTTTGAAGTAACCCGCCCGCCACGTGAGAGCGGTGCGTTTTGCATCAGAACGGTTCATGCTGCGCGTCATCCAGACCGCAGCCATTGACTGCAGGTTACAGAATCCCATCGCATGCCAGGCGTGCGACCCCTTTTAGCGACACGTTTCGGACTGCACGCCATGACTGCCCATCGAATCGGATTTCTCATCTGGCCCGGCACCAAAGCCTTGACCCTGGCGCTGGCAGAGGAAGCCCTGCGTGTTGCTCAGCGCGTTCACCCCGAAGTGGTTTACGAACTGTCGTTTCTGCAGGCCGAGCCGCTCGTTGACGCTGCCGGTTGGCAGCTGCCGGGCGAGCCGTGGGTCGGTCGTCTGGAAGGGTTTCAGAAGCTGTTTCTGCTGGCCGACGAGCCGCCGGCGCCGATGTCTTCGGCCCTCGGTGGCGCGCTCAAACAACTGGTTCGTGCCGGTTGCGTGATCGGTGGATTGTCGGCGGGCGTGTACCCGCTGGCGCAGTTGGGTCTGCTCGACGGTTACCGTGCCGCGGTGCACTGGCGCTGGCAGGATGATTTCGCCGAGCGCTTCCCAAAGGTCATTGCCACCAGTCATTTGTTCGACTGGGATCGTGATCGCCTGACCGCCTGCGGCGGGATGTCGGTGCTGGATCTGTTGCTGGCGGTGCTGGCCCGTGATCACGGCGCCGAACTGGCCGGCGCGGTGTCGGAAGAACTGGTGGTAGAGCGCATCCGTGAAGGCGGCGAGCGGCAGCGGATTCCATTGCAAAACCGTCTCGGTTCCAGCCACCCGAAGCTGACCCAGGCGGTGCTGTTGATGGAAGCCAACATCGAAGAACCGCTGACCACCGACGAAATCGCCCAGCACGTGTGCGTGTCGCGCCGTCAGTTGGAGCGCATCTTCAAGCAGTACCTCAATCGCGTGCCGAGCCAGTACTACCTCGAACTGCGCCTGAACAAGGCCCGACAGATGCTGATGCAGACCAGCAAATCGATCATTCAGATCGGCCTGTCCTGCGGGTTCTCCTCAGGGCCGCATTTCTCCAGCGCCTACCGCAACTTCTTCGGCGCCACCCCCCGCGAAGACCGCAACCAGCGCCGCAGCAGCAGCCCGTTCGAATTGTCCTCGGTGCCCGCCGAGCGCGGCTGAATATTCAGCTTGGCCGGTTTCGAATCAGCACTGCTCCAGGCGCACGCCACCGGTTAAACTGCGCCTTTGTGACGCAATTTGTCGCATTGCCGAAAACCCCGTAAAAAGCCGGTTTGGCGCTATAAGAAGTTGTCGCTTGGCGGCAAGGCCCGGCCCGAATCAGTCCTTACAATCCTTCCATCGCTCGCCTGTCCCAGGCAGGCGTTCCTCTTCAGGAGACTCCGATGTCCGTTGAGCAAGTACCGGTGCAACGTGCCGATTTCGACCAGGTGATGGTTCCCAACTATGCCCCGGCAGCGTTTATCCCCGTGCGCGGTCAGGGCTCTCGCGTCTGGGATCAGTCGGGTCGTGAACTGATTGATTTCTCCGGCGGCATCGCGGTCAACGTGCTGGGCCACGCGCACCCTGCGCTGGTCGGCGCGCTGACCGAACAGGCCAACAAGCTGTGGCACGTTTCCAACGTCTTCACCAACGAACCGGCGCTGCGCTTCGCCAAAAAGCTGGTCGACGCCACTTTCGCCGACCGCGTCTTCTTCTGTAACTCCGGCGCTGAAGCCAACGAAGCTGCGTTCAAGCTGGCCCGCCGCGTTTCCCACGATCTGTATGGCCCGGACAAGTACGAAATCGTCGCAGCCCTGAACAGCTTCCACGGTCGCACCCTGTTCACCGTGAGCGTCGGCGGTCAGCCGAAATACTCCGACGGCTTCGGCCCGAAAATCACTGGCATTACCCACGTCCCGTTCAATGACCTCGACGCGCTGAAAGCCGCCGTCTCGGACAAGACCTGCGCGGTGGTGCTGGAGCCGATCCAGGGCGAGGGCGGCGTACTGCCTGCCGAACTCGACTACCTGCAAGGCGCGCGCAAGTTGTGTGACGACCACAACGCGCTGCTGGTCTTCGACGAAGTCCAGAGCGGCATGGGCCGCAGCGGTCACCTGTTTGCGTACATGCATTACGGCGTGACGCCGGACATTCTCTCCAGCGCGAAAAGCATCGGCGGCGGCTTCCCGATGGCGGCCATGCTGACCACCGAAAAACTCGCCAAGCACCTGGCCGTTGGCGTTCACGGCACCACCTACGGCGGCAACCCGCTGGCGTGCGCGGTGGGCGAGGCGGTCATCGACGTGATCAACACCCCGGAAGTGCTGGCCGGCGTGAAGGCCAAGCATGAACGGTTCAAGGCCCGTCTGGAGACGATCGGTCAGCAGTACGGCGTGTTCAGCCAGGTGCGCGGCATGGGTCTGTTGATCGGCTGCGTGTTGACCGAGGCCTGGAAGGGCAAGGCCAAGGACTTCTTCAACGCCGCCGAGCAGGAAGGCGTCATGGTGCTTCAGGCCGGTCCCGATGTGGTGCGTTTCGCGCCGAGTCTGGTGGTTGAAGACGCCGACATCGAGGAAGGCCTGAACCGTTTCGAACGGGCGGTCGCCAAGCTGACCGGGGCGTAAGTCCTTCGGTCGACCGGGACACACCCTTTGGCTGATTGGCGTACGCCTTCCCTGTAGGAGTGAGCTTGCTCGCGATAGCGTTGTGTCAGATGCAGATGCCTCGCTGGACCACCGCTATCGCGAGCAAGCTCACTCCTACGAGTTGTAGCCAGACAGACCTTTTTTATTGCCGTTAAACCGGCCCGATTTTTTTCTCAAGGAGTGACACCATGCTGGTGATGCGCCCCGCGCAAATGGCGGATCTGAGCGAGGTTCAACGACTCGCGGCAGACAGCCCGATTGGTGTCACGTCCCTGCCGGATGACGCTGGACGTCTGGGTGACAAGATTGCCGCGTCCGAAGCCTCGTTCTCGGCGGAAGTCAGTTTCAACGGCGAAGAGACCTACTTCTTTGTCCTCGAAGACACAGAAGCAGGCCGTCTGGTGGGCTGTTCCGGGATCGTCGCTTCGGCGGGCTATTCCGAGCCGTTCTACAGCTTTCGCAACGAAACCTTCGTCCACGCCTCCCGCGAACTGAAGATCCACAACAAGATTCATGTGCTTTCGCAGTGCCACGACCTCACGGGCAACAGCCTACTGACCAGCTTCTACGTGCTGCCTGAACTGGTTGGCACGCTGTGGTCCGAGCTCAACTCCCGCGGCCGTTTGCTGTTCGTCGCCAGCCACCCGGAGCGCTTCGCCGATTCAGTGGTCACCGAAATCGTCGGTTACAGCGACGACCACGGCGACTCGCCGTTCTGGGACGCCATCGGGCGCAACTTCTTCGACATCAACTACGCCGAAGCCGAGCGCCTGTGCGGGCTGAAAAGCCGGACCTTCCTCGCCGAGCTGATGCCCCATTACCCGATCTACGTGCCGCTGCTGCCCGATGAAGCGCAAGAAGCCATGGGCCAAGTCCATCCGCGTGCGCAGATCACCTTCGATATCCTGATGCGCGAAGGCTTCGAGACCGACCATTACATCGACATCTTCGACGGCGGGCCGACCCTCCACGCGCGGGTGTCCGGCATTCGCTCCATCGCCCAGAGCCGCGTCGTGCCGGTCAAGGTCGACACGGTCAGCACCGGTGATGCGGTCAAGGGTGGCCGACCTTATCTGGTTTCCAATGGCCAGCTGCAGGATTACCGCGCCGTGATGCTGGAGCTGGACTGGGTGCCCGGCAAACCGGTGGCCCTGAGCCTGGCCGCGGCCGAAGCGCTGGGCGTCGGCGAAGGCGCCAGTGTGCGTATCGTCGCGGTCTGACAACCGGGTCATGTTGGGTTGAGATGAGTTGACGGCGACCGGTGCTGCAGTGGCAGGCCGACGCCGTAAAGCAGGTTAGCGAGTTCGCCGGGGGTTGCAGAACCCACGGCTTGAGGAGAAAGCATGATCGTTCGTCCCGTACGCAGCAGTGACCTTCCGGCGCTGATCGAGCTGGCGCGCAGCACCGGCGCAGGCCTGACCACCTTGCCGGCCAATGAAGAGCGTCTGGCGCACCGGGTCGGCTGGGCCGAGAAAACCTTCCGTGGCGAGGCCGGGCGGGGCGACGCCGACTACCTGTTCGTGCTCGAAGATGACGACGAAAAAGTCGTGGGCATTTCAGCCGTAGCTGGGGCCGTAGGGCTGCGCGAGCCCTGGTACAACTACCGGGTGGGCCTGACGGTCAGCGCCTCCCAAGAGCTGAACATCTACCGCGAGATCCCGACGCTGTTCCTGGCCAACGACCTCACCGGCAACTCCGAGCTGTGCTCGCTGTTCCTCCACGCCGATTACCGCAATGGCCTCAACGGCCGGTTGCTGTCCAAGGCGCGGATGCTGTTCATTGCCGAATTCCCGGAGCTGTTCGGCACCAAGACCATCGCGGAAATGCGCGGCATCTCCGACGAGCAGGGCCACTCGCCGTTCTGGGAAAGCCTGGGCCGGCACTTCTTCAAAATGGAATTCAGTCAGGCGGACTACCTCACCGGTGTCGGTAACCGCGCTTTTATTGCCGAGCTGATGCCGAAGTTTCCGCTGTACAGCTGCTTCCTCTCGGAGGCCGCGCGCGAGGTCATCGGCCGCGTACACGTCAGCACCGAACCGGCGCTGGCCATGCTCAAGGCCGAAGGCTTCAGCTATCAGGGTTACGTCGACATCTTCGACGCAGGCCCCGCTATCGAGTGTGAGACCAGCAAGATCCGCGCAGTCCGTGACAGCCAGGCCCTGGTGCTGGCGGTCGGGACGCCGGGTGACGATGCGACGCCGTTCCTTATTCATAACCGCAAGCGCGAAGACTGCCGCGTGACCGCTGCGCCGGCGCGTTTCGCCGCCGGCACCCTGGTGGTCGACCCGCAGACGGCCAAGCGCTTGCGCCTCAGCGCCGGTGATCAGGTTCGCGCCGTGCCGCTGTCGCCTGCCCGGGAGGGTATTTGATGAACACCTTGTATATCGGCGGTGCCTGGCAGGACGGCCAGGGCGACGCATTCAATTCCCTGAACCCGGTGACCCAGCAGGTGATCTGGTCCGGCAAAAGCGCAACGGCTGAACAGGTCGGCGCGGCGGTCAAATCGGCTCGTCAGGCGTTTCCGGCCTGGGCGACGCGCAGCCTGAACGAGCGCATCGGCGTGCTCGAAGCCTTCGCTGCTGCGCTGAAGAGCCGTGCCGATGAAATCGCCCGTTGCATCGGTGAGGAAACCGGCAAGCCGCTGTGGGAATCGGCGACTGAAGTGACCAGCATGGCTAACAAAGTCGCGATCTCGATTCAGAGCTACCGCGAGCGGACGGGCGAGAAGAGCGGCCCCCTGGGCGACGCCACCGCTGTGCTGCGCCACAAGCCCCACGGCGTGGTGGCGGTGTTCGGGCCTTACAACTTCCCGGGGCACTTGCCTAACGGGCACATCGTCCCGGCGTTGCTGGCGGGCAACACCGTGGTGTTCAAGCCCAGCGAACTGACGCCCAAAGTCGCCGAACTGACCGTGCAATGCTGGATCGAAGCAGGTCTGCCGGCGGGCGTGCTCAATCTGCTGCAAGGTGCCCGTGACACCGGTATCGCGCTGGCCGGCCATTCAGGCATCGACGGGTTGTTCTTCACCGGTTCGAGCCGCACTGGCAATTCGCTGCATCAACAGTTCGCCGGCCGTCCGGACAAGATTCTTGCCCTGGAGATGGGTGGCAACAACCCGCTGGTGGTCGATCAGGTCGCCGATGTCGATGCCGCGGTCTACACCGTGATTCAGTCGGCCTTTATTTCCGCCGGCCAGCGCTGCACCTGCGCCCGCCGTCTGCTGGTGCCCGAAGGGGCGTGGGGCGATGCATTCCTGGCGCGGCTGGTTGAGGTGACATCGACCCTTCAGGTCGGCGCCTTCGATCAACAACCTGCGCCGTTCATGGGTTCGGTGATTTCCCTTGCCGCTGCCCGTGCGCTGCTTGATGCCCAGGAAGTGATGCTGGCCAACGGCGCGATTGCCCTGCTCGAAATGACCCAGCCTGGCGCGCAGTCGGCGCTGCTGACCCCGGGCATCATCGACGTCAGTGACGTGGCTGATCGCGAGGATGAGGAATTGTTCGGGCCGCTGTTGCAGGTCATTCGCTACGCTGATTTCGACGCCGCGATCGAAGAGGCCAACGCCACGCAGTACGGGCTGGCGGCGGGGCTGTTGTCGGACTCCCAGGCGCGCTATCAACAGTTCTGGCTGCAGAGCCGCGCGGGTATCGTGAACTGGAACAAGCAGCTGACCGGCGCGGCCAGTACCGCACCGTTCGGCGGTGTCGGCGCCTCCGGTAACCATCGCGCCAGCGCCTATTACGCGGCGGATTATTGCGCGTACCCGGTGGCCTCGCTGGAGACGGAAACCCTGGCACTGCCTGCCAGCCTGACGCCCGGCATTACCCTGAATTGAGCGCGCTCCTTGATAGCGCAGCGCACGTCGAAGAACGTGCACATAAAAACAGATCCACGGAGCCTCACCGATGAAATCCTGTGAAGTCAACTTTGACGGTCTAGTGGGCCCGACCCACAACTACGGTGGGCTGTCCTACGGCAACGTTGCGTCCCAGAACAACTGCCAGCAATCCTCCAACCCGCGCGAGGCCGCTTTGCAGGGGCTGGCCAAAATGAAAGCGCTGATGGAGATGGGGTTCACCCAGGGCGTACTGGCCCCCCAGGAACGCCCCGACGTGGCCGGTCTTCGCAAGCTGGGCTTCAGCGGCAGCGACGCACAGGTGATCGAGCGCGCCGCCAAAGAGTCGATGCCGCTGCTGGCCGCCAGTTGCTCAGCGTCGAGCATGTGGGTGGCCAATGCCGCCACGGTCAGCCCGAGCGCCGACACCGACGACGGCCGCGTGCATTTCACCGCCGCCAACCTCAACTGCAAATACCACCGAAGCATCGAGCACCCGACCACCAGCCGTGTCCTCGGCGCGATGTTCGCTGATCAGCAGCATTTCGCCCACCACGCGGCGCTGCCTGCCGTCGCCCAGTTCGGCGACGAAGGTGCGGCCAATCACACGCGCTTTTGTCGCAGCTACGGAGAGCCCGGCGTCGAATTTTTCGTCTTCGGCCGCGCCGCGTTCGACAGCCGTTTCCCTGCACCGCAGAAATACCCGGCCCGTCAGACCCTCGAAGCGTCCCAGGCCGTTGCGCGTCTGCATGGCCTGAGCGCCGACGGCGTGGTCTTCGCCCAGCAGAACCCGGCGGTGATTGATCAGGGCGTGTTCCACAACGACGTGATCTCGGTCGGCAACGGTGAAGTCCTGTTCTATCACGAGGACGCCTTCCTCAACACCGAGCCCATGCTCGCCGAACTGCACAACAAGCTCGGTCAACGCGGCGGTCGCTTCCAGGCCATCTGCGTGCCGCGCAGTGAAGTGGCCGTGGAAGACGCGGTGCGTTCGTACCTGTTCAACAGCCAGTTGCTGTCCCGCGCCGACGGTTCGATGCTGCTGATCGTGCCGGAAGAGTGCCGCAGCAACGAGCGCGTGTGGCATTACTTGCAGCGCCTGCTGGCGGACGACAGCCCGATCCGCGAGGTCAAGGTGTTCGACCTCAAGCAGAGCATGCAGAACGGCGGCGGCCCGGCGTGCCTGCGTCTTCGCGTGGCGCTGAATGAAACCGAACTGGCGGCGGTCAATCCAGGCGTTATCATGACCGCGCCGCTGTACGACACGCTGACGCAGTGGGTCGACAAGCACTATCGCGACCGCATGAGCGACAGTGATCTGGCCGATCCGCAATTGCTGACCGAATGCCGTACGGCGCTGGACGAACTGACGCAGCACCTGAAACTGGGCGCGGTCTATCCTTTCCAGATCAACTGATGCACCCCATCCGTTACGCCTGCGCCCAAACGGTGTCAGGCGACGATGTTTTTGCTTTTAAAGAGAGAGTTTTGCCATGACCGACGCGCTGCGTTTGATCCTTGAAGACACCGACGGCACTCAGCTGGAAACGTCCTGCACCCGTCTTGCCGTTATCTGGCAGGGCAAAGAGGTCTGGATTCAACAGGATGGCCGTGGCCAGTTGCTGATCGGCGTGGACGTCGAAGAAGGCGATGCCGAATACGCCAACCTGCTGCTGCGTCCATTGGCGACCAACCTGGTCAGCCTGCAGCTGGAAATGGAACCGGCTGACATGAGCGGCGACGACGAAGAAGGCCACGTGCACGGTCCCGACTGCACCCACGACTAAGCCTGCGCAGGAAGCTCCCCATGCTCGCCCTCGGCAAACTGCTTGAACTGACCCTCGCGGGTCGCGAACCCGCGGAAAAAACTCAGCTGACCGTCGACGGCGTTCGCATGCGCTGGCTCGCTGAAGGGGCGCTGGAAGTCCGGCCTCCCGAAGCGCGGGACAATGGCACCGACCTGCTGCTGTCCGCCGGCATCCACGGCAATGAAACCGCGCCGATCGAACTGCTCGACACGCTGATTCACGCCATCGCCCGGGGCGAACTCAAGCCTCGCGCGCGTATTCTGTTCCTGTTTGGCAACCCCGAAGCGATGCGTCGCGGCGAGCGATACGTCGAGCAGGACGTCAACCGGCTGTTCAATGGCCGTCATGAGCACAGCGGCGGCAGCGAAGCCTTGCGCGCCTGCGAACTCGAGCGTCTGGCCGCCAGCTTTTTCAACATTCCGGACCGCTACCGCCTGCACTACGACCTGCACACGGCGATTCGCGGTTCGAAGATCGAGCAGTTCGCGCTGTACCCGTGGAAGGAAGGTCGCGCCCATTCCCGCCGCGAACTCGCCCGGCTGCGGACGGCCGGCATGGAAGCGGTGCTGCTGCAGAACAAGTCATCGATCGTGTTCAGCGCCTACACCTACGACAAGCTCGACGCCGAAGCCTTCACCCTGGAGCTGGGCAAGGCGCGCCCGTTCGGGCAGAACCAGCAGGTCAATCTCGACAAACTGAAAACCTGCCTCGAACACCTGATCGCCGGCACCGAAGCCGATGAGCCTGCGGATCTGAACGGCTTGCAGCTGTTCAGCGTGGCCCGGGAGATCATCAAGCACAGCGACGCCTTCCAGCTGCACTTGCCGGCGGACATCGAGAACTTCTCGGAGCTGGAAAAAGGCTACGTGCTGGCCGAAGATTTGGCCGATTCACGCTGGGTGATAGAAGAGGAGGGCGCCCGGATCATCTTCCCCAACCCGAACGTCAAAAACGGGCTGCGCGCGGGGATTCTGATCGTGCCGGCGACTGACGAGACATTGGTCTGATGCCGGTCATGCTGGCCTCTTCCCGACTGAAGCCGGTCCCACTCAGGTAGCGCCAGCATTCAATGAAGTGCGTGGCGATCAAACCGGGCTCTTCCCGGCTAAAACCAGTCCTACAATGGGAACGCGGTAGGTCCGTAGGACCGGCTTCAGCCGGGAAGCAGTTGATCTGGATCTTCGGATGCAAATCACCCCGCCGCTTTCTGCACCTCACCCACCCGACGCACCGCACGCAATTTAGTCAGTGTGTCCGCGCAGGTCTTGGCCGCTTCCTGGCCCTTGTGCACGAAGTGATCGAAAAAGAACTTCTGGTGCTCTTCACCGGCGTGGAAGTGGTGCGGGGTCAGCACGACCGAGAACACCGGCACTTCGGTTTCCAGCTGAACCTGCATCAGCGCACTGATCACCGATTGCGCGACGAACTCATGGCGATAGATGCCGCCGTCGACCACCAGACCAGCCGCCACGACGCCGCCATAGCGACCTGACTTGGCCAGCAACTTGGCGTGAAGCGGGATTTCAAACGCGCCGCCGACCTCGAAGAAATCGATGTCGGTCTCGGCGTAACCGTGTTGCGCCATCTCGGCGACAAAGCCCTTGCGCGCCTGATCGACGATTTCCTTGTGCCAGCAGGCTTGAATGAAGGCGATGCGCTCGTGAGCGTGAATGGCGGTAGGTTGCATGTGTTCTGACTCCTGTTTAATAAAAAAACAGGGCGTTTTGGATCGAATGGGATGCCAGGGTACGTGCAAAACCGTCCTCGACGCCAAGCGCCTGAACCCGTCTCGAAACGATCCTGCTGTGCCAGTCCCGTTCTCTCTTCATCCGGACTATGACCGTCGGCCCCGGGATCACACCGAGTCTGCTGACCTTGCATCGCGCATAAGCTCGCTGCAAGCGCTCGCGGGCTAGACGCATTGCGCGCCATTACCGCCGGTGGGGAATTGCACCCCGCCCTGAGAACGTTGCCAACGGTTTTTTCCGTCGGCGTGCAGTTTGTAACATAGATTCCCGCGATCCGCTTGGAGCCTTTTTGATGGTTTTCATCAGCTTTTCTTATAAGGCGTCTTGGCATTCCTGCCTCAAGCCTTGATTATCGATGCCCCGGGCCTCAGAACTGAGGCTCGACCCTTACCAGTGGGAGCTTCATCGTGGCGGTTATCGATCTGCGCAGTGACACCGTGACCCAACCCTCTGCCGGCATGCGCGACGCCATGGCCAGCGCGCCCCTTGGCGATGACGTGTATGGCGAAGACCCGACGGTCAATCGCCTGGAGTCGTGGCTGGCGGAACGTCTGGGTTATGCCGCCGCGCTGTTCGTGCCGACCGGCACCATGAGCAACCTGCTCGGCCTGATGGCCCACTGCGAGCGCGGCGACGAATACATCGTCGGACAGCAGGCGCACACCTACAAATACGAAGGCGGCGGGGCGGCGGTGCTCGGCTCGATTCAGCCTCAGCCCCTGGACAACCAGACGGACGGATCGCTGGACCTGGATCAGGT
Organism: Pseudomonas sp. W2Oct36; assembly: GCF_041060465.1. Classification (NCBI taxonomy): domain Bacteria; kingdom Pseudomonadati; phylum Pseudomonadota; class Gammaproteobacteria; order Pseudomonadales; family Pseudomonadaceae; genus Pseudomonas; species Pseudomonas sp. W2Oct36. Next base: position 257,488 of record NZ_JAUERW010000005.1, on the reverse strand, counting down.
GGCCGCCGCCATCAAGGCCGACGACTTCCATTTCGCCCGCACCCGCTTGCTGGCCCTGGAAAACACCATGCAGGGCAAGGTCCTGCCAATGGAGTACCTCTCGGCGGCCCGGGCATTCACCCGCGAAAAAGGCCTGAGCCTGCACCTCGACGGCGCGCGCCTGTACAACGCCTCCGTCAAGCTGGGCGTGGACGTGGGGGAAATCACCCGGCATTTCGATTCGGTGTCGGTGTGCCTGTCCAAAGGGCTCGGCGCGCCGGTCGGCTCGGTGCTGTGCGGCTCAAGCGAGTTCATCGCCAAGGCGCGGCGCCTGCGCAAGATGGTCGGCGGCGGCATGCGTCAGGCCGGGATGCTGGCAGCGGCGGGTTTATACGCGCTGGAGCATCAGGTCGAGCGGCTGGCCGACGATCACGCCAATGCCACCGCCCTCGGCAAGGCCCTCGCGGACCTCGGTTTTGACGTCGAGCCGGTGCAGACCAACATGGTCTACGTGCAGATCGGCGATCGTGCCCCGTCGCTAAAGGCCCTGTGTGCCGAGCGCGGTATCGTGCTCAGTGCTGCGCCGCGGTTGCGCATGGTCACCCATCTGGATGTGACGTCTGCGCATCTGGACAAGGTGGTGGCGGCCTTTGCCGAATTTGGCGTTCGCTGATCGTGTGATCAGCCCGATTGCCGGTTTCTATCGAATAACACGCTGTACCGAGCGTACAACGCCTATATAATGCGGCCCTTTGCCGTCGCTGCGTCGAATGACGCTATGCATGTGCCAGGCCGCAGTTTCCGTGGAAGAACCTATGAAAAGCGCAGAAATCCGTGAAGCCTTCCTTCGCTTCTTCGAAGAGCAAGGCCACACCCGAGTCGCCTCCAGCTCCCTGATCCCGGGCAACGACCCGACCCTGCTGTTTACCAACGCAGGCATGAACCAGTTCAAGGATTGCTTCCTCGGCCAGGAAAAACGGGCCTACACCCGCGCCGTCAGCAGCCAGAAGTGCGTGCGTGCCGGTGGCAAGCACAACGACCTGGAAAACGTCGGCTACACCGCGCGCCACCACACCTTTTTCGAAATGCTGGGCAACTTCAGCTTCGGCGACTATTTCAAGCGCGACGCAATCACCTACGCCTGGACCTTCCTCACCGGCGTGCTGAACCTGCCCAAGGAAAAACTCTGGGTCACCGTTTACGCCTCGGACGACGAAGCCTACGACATCTGGACCCAAGAGATCGGCGTGCCGGCCGAGCGCATGGTTCGCATCGGTGACAACAAGGGCGCGCCCTACGCCTCCGACAACTTCTGGACCATGGGCGACACCGGCCCGTGCGGTCCTTGCACCGAGATCTTCTACGACCACGGCGCCGACATCTGGGGTGGCCCGCCGGGTTCGCCGGAAGAAGACGGCGACCGTTACATCGAGATCTGGAACAACGTGTTCATGCAGTTCAACCGCACGGCCGACGGCGTTCTGCACCCGCTGCCAGCGCCATCGGTGGACACCGGCATGGGCCTCGAGCGCGTCAGCGCCGTGCTGCAACACGTCAATTCCAACTATGAAATCGACCTGTTCCAGAGCCTGTTGGCCGCCGCTGCCAAAGCCATCGGCTGCAGCAACGACAATCAGGCGTCCCTGAAAGTCGTCGCCGACCATATTCGTTCATGCGGCTTCCTGATTGCCGACGGCGTGCTGCCGTCCAACGAAGGCCGTGGCTACGTGCTGCGCCGCATCATTCGTCGCGCCTGCCGTCACGGCAACAAGCTGGGCGCCAAGGGCAGCTTCTTCTATCAGATCGTGGCTGCACTGGTCGCCGAAATGGGCGAAGCCTTCCCCGAACTGAAAAACCAGCAGGCGCACATCGAGCGCGTGCTGAAGGCTGAAGAAGAGCAGTTCGCCAAGACCCTGGAGCAAGGCTTGAAGATCCTCGAGCAGGATCTCGCTGAGCTCAAGGGCACCATCGTCCCTGGCGACGTGGTGTTCAAGCTCTACGACACCTACGGTTTCCCGATGGACCTCACCGGCGACATCGCTCGCGAACGCAGCCTGACCCTCGACGAGGCGGGTTTCGAGCGTGAGATGGATGCCCAGCGTGAACGAGCGCGCTCCGCCAGCTCCTTCGGCATGGACTACAACAGCCTGGTGAAGGTCGATGTGGCCACGCAGTTCACCGGCTATAAAGCCACTGCAGGCGAGGCAAAGGTCGTCGCGCTGTACAAAGACGGCCTCGCGGTCGAGCAATTGAGCGAAGGCGAGGACGGCGTGGTCATCCTCGACCAGACGCCTTTCTACGCAGAGTCCGGCGGCCAGATCGGTGACAGCGGTTACCTGACTGCCGGCGGCGAAGTGCGCTTCGACGTGAGCGACACCACCAAGACCGGCGGCGCGTTCCTGCACCACGGTGTTCAAGTGTCGGGCAGCCTGAAAGTAGGCACCACCGTCAGCACCGACGTCGCCGCCGAAGTTCGTCAGGCCACATCGCTGAACCACTCCGCCACGCACTTGCTCCACGCCGCGTTGCGTCAGGTGCTGGGCGAACACGTTCAGCAGAAAGGTTCACTGGTCGACAGTCAGCGCCTGCGTTTCGACTTCAGCCACTTCGAAGCCATCAAGCCCGAGCAGATCAAGGCGCTTGAAGACATCGTCAACGCCGAAGTGCGCAAGAACACGGCCGTCGAGACTGAAGAGACCGACATTGAGACCGCCAAGCAGAAGGGCGCCATGGCGCTGTTCGGCGAGAAGTACGGCGACAGCGTCCGCGTGCTGAGCATGGGCGGCGGTTTCTCGGTGGAACTGTGCGGCGGCATTCACGCCAACCGCACCGGCGACATCGCGCTGTTCAAGATCATCAGCGAAAGCGGTGTGGCCGCCGGCGTGCGCCGTATCGAAGCGGTGACCGGCGCTGTGGCGCTGGAATACCTGAACGCGGCTGAAGAACAACTGAAGGAAGCCGCGAACCTGGTCAAAGGCAATCGCGACAACGTTCTGGACAAGCTGTCGGCGGTGCTGGAACGCAACCGTCTGCTGGAAAAGCAGCTGGAACAACTGCAGGCCAAGGCGGCCAGTGCTGCGGGCGACGACCTGTCGGGCTCGGCAGTGGACGTCAAAGGCGTCAAAGTCCTCGCTGCCCGTCTCGACGGTCAGGATGGCAAGGCGCTGCTGGCCCTGGTTGATCAACTGAAGAACAAGCTCGGCCGCGCAGTGATCCTGCTCGGCGGGGTGCATGAAGACAAGGTCGTGCTGGTGGCAGGCGTCACCAAAGACCTGACTGGCCAACTCAAAGCCGGTGATTTGATGAAGCAAGCGGCTGCCGCGGTAGGCGGTAAAGGCGGCGGTCGTCCTGACATGGCGCAAGGCGGTGGTGTTGATGCTGCCGGACTCGAAGCAGCGCTGGCACTGGCTGTTCCGTTCGCCGAACAAGGTATTTAAGTCGACCCACCCGGGGCCCGTCGTTCGGGCTCCGGCGCTTCGCGGTTTGAATGATAACGGGCGCCCTTCATGGGCTGAGGCGGCTTTGAGATGGCTTTAATCGTACAAAAGTTTGGCGGCACCTCGGTGGGCTCGGTCGAGCGCATCGAACAGGTGGCCGACAAGGTCAAGAAATTCCGCGATGCGGGCGATGATCTGGTGGTCGTGCTGTCGGCCATGAGCGGCGAAACCAATCGCCTGATCGAACTCGCCCGGCAGATCAGCGATCAGCCGGTGCCACGCGAGCTGGACGTCATCGTTTCCACCGGCGAGCAGGTCACCATCGCTCTGCTGGCCATGGCGCTGATCAAGCGTGGCGTGCCGGCTGTTTCGTACACCGGTAATCAGGTCCGCATCCTGACCGACAGCGCCCATAACAAGGCGCGTATCCTCCAGATCGACGATCAGAAAATTCGCGCTGACCTGAAGGCCGGTCGTGTGGTGGTGGTCGCCGGTTTCCAGGGCGTCGACGAAGACGGCAACATCACGACCCTGGGTCGTGGCGGTTCCGACACCACCGGCGTGGCGCTCGCTGCAGCGTTGAAAGCCGATGAGTGCCAGATCTACACCGACGTCGATGGCGTTTATACGACGGATCCGCGTGTTGTCTCGCAGGCCCAGCGTCTGGACAAGATCACCTTCGAAGAAATGCTGGAGATGGCGAGCTTAGGCTCCAAGGTCCTGCAGATCCGCGCGGTCGAATTCGCCGGCAAGTACAACGTCCCGCTGCGCGTACTGCACAGCTTCAAGGAGGGTCCAGGCACCCTCATTACCATTGATGAAGAGGAATCCATGGAACAGCCGATCATTTCGGGCATCGCCTTCAACCGCGACGAAGCCAAGCTGACCATCCGTGGCGTGCCAGACACCCCGGGCGTTGCGTTCAAGATTCTCGGCCCGATCAGCGGCGCGAACATCGAAGTCGACATGATCGTGCAGAATGTGTCGCACGATAACACCACCGATTTCACCTTCACCGTACACCGCAATGATTACCAGGCGGCGCTGCAGGTTCTGCAGAACACGGCCAACGAAATCGGCGCCCGTGAAGTCATTGGCGACACCAAAATCGCCAAGGTTTCCATCGTCGGTGTCGGCATGCGTTCCCACGCCGGTGTGGCCAGTCGCATGTTTGAAGCGCTGGCCAAGGAGAGCATCAACATCCAGATGATCTCGACGTCCGAAATCAAGGTCTCGGTAGTGATCGAAGAGAAGTACCTGGAGCTGGCCGTGCGCGCGCTGCACACTGCCTTCGAACTCGACGCACCACGTCAGGGCGAGTAAGCCTTGGGCAGGGGGCGCGGTTTCGGTCGCGCCTTCCGATACTGAATGTGGGCAATAAACTGTTCTTTTTCCGGCGCTGGTCGATACTGAGACATAGACCTGCGGCCGCTTCCGGCTCGGGCCCCTGCCGTTTGTCTATGCAGACTGTTGTCCCTTGAATGCAAGCGGTAAGGAGATAGGTATGCTGATTCTGACTCGGCGGTGCGCGGAAAGTCTGATCATTGGTGATGGTGAAATCACCGTGACCGTGCTCGGCGTTAAAGGCAATCAAGTACGCCTTGGGGTCAACGCGCCCAAGGAAGTGGCTGTTCATCGCGAAGAGATTTACCTGCGTATAAAGAAAGAGAAGGACGAAGAACCAAGCCATTAATTTTTATTGAATTTTTGGTTTGCAAACGGGGAAAAGGCTGGTTATTATACGCCCCGTGTTGCGGAGAGCTGGCCGAGTGGCCGAAGGCGCTCCCCTGCTAAGGGAGTACACCTCAAAAGGGTGTCGGGGGTTCGAATCCCCCGTTCTCCGCCATTATTTGCGTAGTACGTTGTAATCTGGCTTGATCGGTAAGTTGTTGAATTTACTAGAAAAAGTGCTTGACCAAGAGATTTGACGGCCTATAATGCGCGGCAACAAATGCACTCGTAGCTCAGCTGGATAGAGTACTCGGCTACGAACCGAGCGGTCACAGGTTCGAATCCTGTCGAGTGCACCATTTAAGCGTTGTTTGTAGTGATACGAACAGCAGTCTTAAGTTAGAAAGAGCCTGGCTTCAACAGGTCTTCGGAAGAACCACTCACTTCCAGAAGTAAAATGCGATACCCAGAGGTGAACTGGTTTAAAAAGCGCCATATGCACTCGTAGCTCAGCTGGATAGAGTACTCGGCTACGAACCGAGCGGTCACAGGTTCGAATCCTGTCGAGTGCACCATAAAACGGAAAGCCCGCATGCAAATGCGGGCTTTTTGCTTTCTAGCGTTTGCCTTTTACGCAACCGTGTTCATCGAATGACACCTGTCGGCTGCGCCCCTTCTTCTCCTCATATACATACCGGACTTCAGCGTTACGGCTGACGATCTTGTCCGGTCGCCCCAGCAAACTTTCCACGTCACGTTTGCTCATCCCCGTTGGCGTCTGCTGATTGATGATCGCCTTTCGGCGCTGCTCCGCACTCAGGACATTGCCGCAACCGTCATCTCGCTGGCCCACAACCACCACTTCGTTGCTTTTGCGTTTTTGCAGGGTGTCCGCGATTGCAGGCGGAGGAGTGGGAGTGAAGGTCATGCCCGATGCTGGATTGATACCCTGTGGGGTCATGGCTTGACCGTTGGGGCAACTCAGTGTGGTGAATGTCACGCTGCCGCTTTGATCCTCGCAGCGATTAACGATGGTGGCGCCTGCGCCGAGTGGCAAAAACAGCACCAGGGTGATGAGGAGCTCTCCAGTGTTGCGCGGCATCGCAATGTCTTCCCTGACCCAAGTGCGGAAAGGGTAGCGGTGAAGGTTTCTCACGGCGAGCGAGTTTTGTTCACCGGATGTGACGAGGGGGTAGGAGTGAATTCGTCAGCGTTAACATTGCGTTGCAACCGATTGTTTCACGTTGAATTTTTAGCCTCCCGCCACGGCAAGCGGTGTATGATTGCGCCCGTCAGCCCCGCCGGGGCTTGTGGACTACCTCCATGGACTTACCCAGTAGCATCTCAACACTAAGTTTCACCAATCAAGAATCGACTGATTGATCTTCTGGCGGGTTCCACTGCTGGGAGTGGAGTTCGCCTATGACCCAAATCGAAGTAAAAAAGACGCAGGAAAGCCTTCAGGATCGTCTCGCCCAAGTCATCGACTTGCTGCAACGTCAGCGCATCGTCGAAGACCTGACACACCGTCAGGAAGGCCAGCACCAGGATCGTGTCGAGAACCTCGTTCACCGGCAGAACCTCGTCGAGCTGCAGCGTAAGCTCGACGACCTGCACTCTGCCGACGTTGCCTACATTCTCGAAGCACTTCCCCTCGAAGACCGTCTGACGGTCTGGCAGTTGGTGAAGGCCGAGCGTGACGGCGACATCCTTCTTGAAGTGTCGGACTCCGTTCGGGAGACCCTGATCGCCGACATGGACGATCACGAGCTGCTTGCGGCCGCCAAGGAAATGGACGCCGACGAGCTGGCCGACCTTGCACCAGAGCTGCCGCGTGATGTTGTCCATGAGCTGATGGAGGCGCTGGACAGCCAGCAGCGTGAGCGCGTGCGCTCGGCCTTGTCCTACGACGAGGAGCAGGTAGGCGCCCTCATGGACTTCGAGATGGTGACCATCCGGGAGGATGTCAGCCTGGAAGTCGTTCTGCGTTATCTGCGCCGCCTCAAAGAGCTGCCCGGTCACACTGACAAACTGTTCGTGGTCGACTCCGATGGCGTCCTCAAGGGCGTGCTGCCCATCAAGCGTTTGCTGGTCAACGACCCGGAGAAGCAGGTGTCGGAGGTCATGGCCAGTGATCCCGTGAGCTTCCATCCTGACGGCGATGCGTATGAAGCCGCCCAGGCGTTCGAACGTTATGACTTGATTTCTTCCCCGGTGGTCGACAAGAACGGCAAGCTGATCGGCCGTCTGACCATCGATGAAATGGTCGATCTCATCCGTGAGGAGAGCGAGACCGAAGTGCTCAACATGGCGGGTCTGCGCGAAGAAGAAGACATCTTCGCCTCGGTCTGGCGTTCACTGCGCAACCGCTGGTCCTGGCTGGCGGTCAACCTGATTACCGCCTTTCTTGCGTCGCGGGTAATCGGCCTGTTCGAAGGCTCCATCGAGAAGCTGGTGGCGCTGGCGGCGTTGATGCCGATCGTGGCGGGGATTGGCGGCAACTCGGGCAATCAGACCATCACGATGATTGTCCGGGCCATGGCCCTCGATCAGGTGAACACCGGCAACACCTCACGGCTGATGCGCAAGGAGCTGGCCGTCGCGCTCATCAACGGTCTTGTGTGGGGTGGCGTGATCGGGATCGTCGCTTACTTGCTGTACCACAGCTGGTCTCTCGGCGTGGTGATGACCGTCGCCATGACATTGAATCTGCTGTTGGCAGCATTGATGGGCGTGCTGATTCCCATGACCCTTTCTCGGCTGGGTCGCGATCCGGCGATGGGCGCCAGTGTGATGATCACGGCCATGACCGACAGCGGCGGGTTCTTTATCTTTCTGGGGTTGGCCACCGTGTTTTTGCTCTGACCCCCACGCTTCACCCAAAACCGCCTTCAGGGCGGTTTTTTAATGTGCGCGATGCCGCTTAATGGGTTGGAAGCTATGAATTCATCAAGTTTCAGGCACAAAAAAGCCAGCAGTGTGCTGGCTTTAAAGTCTCTGGTTTAAACGACTTATTCGTCGTCGTTTGCCAGGCTAGTGTCATGGGCAATCAACGAAACCAGTGCGTTCTGCTGGCGGTGAGCCAACTGACGGAAACGCTGCAGCAGCTCGCGTTCGTGGAGCGAAAGCTCCGGACTGTCCAGACGCAGACTCGGCTCATCACCCAGTGCGCCTTCCTGAATCAGACTCTGCTCAATACGCGCAATGATTTCCGAGTTCATGCTGCGGTGGTGCTGTTTGGCGACGTCCGCAATACGCTCGCGCATGCCTTCCGGTAGGCGAACTACGAACTTGTCAGCTGTGCGACTGGAATAATTGGCCTGTTTCATAGGGCTCATATATTTAACCGAATTAGTTCAAAGAGAGAGGCGGTTTCTACATTAGGCCGCAGATGTCATGCTCTGACTGTCTTTTGGCCGAAATGTTCAACCAGCCCGCATAAAGGATCGCCATCCTGCACCAACGTGTCGATTCCTTGGCGTCAAATGTGTGACAAATATTGAACTACATAAAGGCTTTTAGCCAGCACCAATTATCCGAAATGCGTCCTGGTTTGCAAAGTGAAACTCTGATCACCCTTGCAGTGCTGGGCAAACGCCGTGATGGCAATCTGTCTTCATCGTAGAGGGAGACTGGGGATAATACGAGGAGGCATTCAAGAAAGAGACGAAGGGTTCATTGCGCCCTTGTCGCTGTAGCGTAAGCCTAAGCCCACAGAGACAGGGTATCCGGCGTCGTATGTTTGGCGACTTGATGCGCCAGCAAGTGCTGGCGAAGGGTCGGGGCTTGGGTTAACGCAAAACCGGGTCAAACTTGATACGGCGACCCACAAACAGCGCTGCAACGAACAGGCTGGCGAAAATTGCTGCGGCTGCTTTCGCCAGGGTACTCATGGTTTCCATTGACGGAGCCAGCAGTTGGTCAGTGGCGAGGGCCATGACGGCCAGGATCAGAAACGAAATTGCTGCTTTGGACATGGCTGCTCTCTAATGGGGTGCTCTCTCACGGAAAGCGGGTCGAAGCCGTTGTGGTAGCTGATCAGCACCCGCTGTTCAGAACACCCAGCGCTCCGAGCGACTCACCGGCACGGCTTCTTCACTGTCATGGGCCAGAATGGCTTCCGTGCCCTGGCTTGGCATGACTGCGAACCGTGGCGTCTGTAGTATGAGGTGATGAGGCTGAGCCTGAACCGCGATGCTCTCTGATTTCACGGTCTCTGACGTGCTGCCATCGTTCTGGAAGTGGAAGGCGACCAATGCGACAAGCGCGGCAGCATTGAGCAGGGACAGTGTCATGTTCATCTCGGGTACCTTCGCTTGGACGGCGTTCAGAGGGGTGATTCGCGAAGAGTATGTTGCAGTCTGCATGCCAACCCTTAGTCCAAAGAAATGCTATAAAAATCAACAGGATAATTAGGATTTTCAGGATTGTAGGGTTGCGTTTTGCAATAAGGCCCATGGCCATCGTTGCATTCTGCACGATAGCCCTATGATGTGAGCGAGAGGCAGCGTCTTACAGCACCCATTGATAATGACGACATGACAAGCCAGCGCCTTGTCGTTAAGATGCACGCCGTCCGATTTGGTGTCCTCTTAGTTCAACGGATAGAACGAGCCCCTCCTAAGGGCTAGATGCAGGTTCGATTCCTGCAGGGGACATATCTGACTCGCTTTACTCCCGCCCGAACACCTGTCTCACATCTCGCCCACCCGCCAGTCAACCCGAGCTGTCATTCATGCCTGCGCGCTCGCCTGTGGGTACTGATCCGCGTACCACCGATTGCGGCCATTATTTTTCGCGTAGTAAAGATAGGCATCCGCCGCTTTGATCATGCCGGCAGGCGTCGTGTCTTCCCGCGCAGGGAACCTGACCGTCACGCCTGCGCTTGCGGTGACGATCTTTTCAGGATGATCGGCGTGCTCCAGCGCGAGCGCCCGGATGGCCTGCAGGATGTCCTCCACGAGGCGGCCCGCGCCCTGGAGGTCGGTATCCGGAAGCAGCACGGTGAATTCCTCGCCACCGTAGCGAACGGCGAGGTCCGCAGGCCGCTTCAACACGCCGCTGATGGCTTGGGCGACCTGCTGGAGACAGTCGTCACCCGACGCATGGCCGTAGCGGTCGTTGAAGCGCTTGAAGTAGTCGATATCAAGCATGATCAAGGCGAGGGGGTAGCGCTGTCGTTTTGCCCGGCCGATCTCGGTTTCGAGGGTCATGTCGAGGCGACGCCGGTTGCCCAGTCTGGTCAGGCTGTCGGTCAGGGCCATGTCTCTGACGGCCTGATGGGCGAGGCGAATCTCGCTCTCCATGGCCATCCGTCCGCGCAGCTGGGTGAGCACGATGAAGGCAAATCCGATAAAGCCGGCGACCAGGACCAGCAGCACAAGTCCGGACTTGAGCAGATCACGACGCCACGGCCCGACGAAGGATTCTCTCGACAGCCCGGCAGCGACCACCAGCGGATAACTCGACAGCGCACGAAATCCGTACAACCGGTACGTGCCGTCCACCACGGCTTTGATCTCGACGATCCCTTCGTTGACGGTCGGCAGGTAGCGTTTGAAGATCTCGCTGTGAGCCAGGCTTTGCCCCACGACGGAATGAATGAACGGGCGTCTGACCAGAATGGTCCCGTCTCGCATCGCCAGCACCAGCGCACCGCGATCATCAATCTTGAAGTCGCCGTAATAATCCATGAAGTAGCTGAGTTTGATGGTCCCCAGCAGCACACCTGCGAACGAGCCATCAGCGTTATTCAGCCTTCGGGAGACCGGAATGATCAGCTCGCCGGTGGAGCGGCTTTTGACCACGTTGCTGATGCGCACACGGCGATCGGTGTGGGTGCGGTGATAGTTGAAATAGTCACGGTCGGCGTTGTTTGCGGTGTCCGGGGTGACGTCCTTGTCGGTGACGATCCATCGCCCGTCGGCGCCATAGATGAAAAGCCCGTGGAGCTGAGGCATGAGCTTCGATTGCTCCGCCATCAGTGTGTGGATGCGCGGAACGTTGATAGCGGCCAAGCCATCGCCCTCCACCCGCTCGCCCAGGGCGTAGGTAAGGATGTCGACTTGCCGGATGGCGTCCTCGGCGTGCTGCGCGGTGGCACGGGCCAGGTTGGTGACCGAGTCTCGGGCGAAGTCGTAGGCGTGGGTGTAATCGCGCCAGGCGCGCCACCCCTCGACCGAAAGGAACGTCATCAGCACCATGATCATGAACGCGAGGGTCAGGCGAAACACGGCTGTATTGCGCCCCGGCCCCAAGTCCAATAGATCGAAGGCGCCTGACGGCGGCGGATGCTGTTCGCCTCCTGGCATGCTCTCTGGCCTCCTGTGATATGTCAGCTGTTGACGGTGCGGACCGCTTTGGTCAGCGCGTCCGCCATTTCTTCCGCACTCAGCTGAGGGCTCAAAATAGTTTTTCGCATCGTCTCAATCGGCATGCTGGGCACCGGCGCTTCCTCGGGACGCTGTACGAAACTCAACCCGCCAGCGTTCCTGACCTCTACCGCGCCATCCGAACCGTCGGAGTCGCCGCCTGACAGCACCAGGCTGATCACCCGCTCGCGGAACACTTCGGCAGCCGTGGTGAACAGGCGATCGGCGGCAGGACGTGCGAGGTGTACCTTGGGGCCGTCGTCGAGATGAATGATCCCGGGCGAGACGATCTCCAGATGCCGGTCCGCAGGAGCCAGATACACACGGCCCGGCAGTACCGGTTCGCCTTCTTTTCCGTAGTCCACAGGCAGCGTCGAGTACCGAGCGAGCACAGACGCCAGGTAGTCCGGACCTAATGGGTGGGTGTGAATCACGATGAGCACGGCAGCGGGAAAATCCGCCGGCAGCTTGGCGAGGAGGTGACGGAGGGCCTCGGGGGCGCCTCGTGAACCTGCGATGACGACAACATCCCTCAGCACTTGCGTGTTTGTAGCGTCCATACCGTTGCCCCTCACTGGTTCTATAGGGTGGACACAACGCAAGCGCTTGCCGTTCATTTTCACGTCATCAGCGGCCGACGAATTCCTCGGGCAATTCGCGCGTCACTCGACGGGATCAATGGGCAATAAAAAAGCCACGAGACGCGGAGTCTCGTGGCTTTCGTGATCAGCGGCATCGGAATCGATGCAACCGGTCAGGCGTTGTTACAGCGCCATGTCGCTGGCGGGCTTGCTTTCAGCAGGCTTGCCCGGCGCGGCAGTGCTGGTGCCGACGCTCTGATCGAGCACAGGCGGCTTGCCCAGTTGCAGCACTTCGGCGGTGTAGTTCCACTCTTGTTGAACAGCGGCTGGCGAGTCATTCAGCTTGGTGCCATAGCTCGGCACGATCTGATGGATCTTCGCTTGCCACTCAGGCGTCGCGACCTGGGTTTTGAAGAGCTTCTCCAGGACATTCATCATGATCGGTGCAGCAGTCGATGCGCCTGGCGATGCGCCCAGCAGGGCAGCGATGGTACCGTCCTGGGAAGAAACCACTTCGGTGCCCAGTTTCAGCACGCCGCCCTTGTCCGCGTCACGCTTGATGATCTGCACGCGCTGACCGGCTTGCCACAGGCGCCAGTCTTCTTTCTTGGCGTGCGGGAAGTATTCCTGCAGCGCTTTGAAGCGGTCGTCGTCAGACAGCATCAGCTGACCGGCGAGGTACTCGACCAGCGGGTACTGCTCCACGCCCACCTTGGTCATCGGCCAGATGTTGTGGGTGGTCATGCTGCTGAACAGGTCGAAGTACGAACCTTCTTTCAGGAACTTGGTAGAGAAGGTGGCGAACGGGCCAAACAGGATGACACGCTTGCCGTCCAGCACGCGGGTGTCCAGGTGCGGAACCGACATGGGCGGCGCGCCGGTGGAGGCGATGCCGTAAGCCTTGGCCATGTGCTGCATGGCCACGGTCGGGTTCTCGGTCACCAGGAACGAACCGCCAACCGGGAAGCCTGCATACTCCTGAGCTTCGGGAATGCCGGATTTCTGCAGCAGCTTCAATGCCCCGCCGCCTGCACCGATGAACAGGAACTTGGCGTCGGTACCGGTGGTGGTGCCGTCTTTCAGGTTCTTGTATTCAACGTGCCACGAGCCGTCGTCGTTGCGGGTGATGTCGTTGACTTCGCTGGACAGCTTCAAATCGAAGTTGGGACGGGTCTGCAGGTACGACACGTACTGACGGGTGACTTCACCCCAGTTCACGTCGGTGCCGATTGGCGTCCAGGTGGTCGCCAGCTTCTGCGAAGGATCACGGCCTTCCATCATCAGCGGGACCCACTTGGCGATCTGCGCCGGGTCTTCGGAGTACTGCATCGGGCGGAACAGCGGGCTGGCTTGCAGCGCGTCATAACGCTTTTTCAGGAATTTGATGTTGTCATCGCCCCACACAAAGCTCATGTGCGGTGTGGTGTTGATGAACGAAGGCGGGTTCTTCAGGACGTTCTGGCGGACCTGCCAGGACAGAAACTGACGGGTGACCTGGAAGGCTTCGTTGATCTCGATGGCTTTGGAGATATTGACCTTGCCGTCTTTGTCTTCAGGCGTGTAGTTCAGCTCGGCGAGACCGGAGTGACCGGTGCCGGCGTTGTTCCAGCCGTTGGAGCTTTCTTCGGCGACGGCGTCGAGGCGCTCGACCATTTCCATCGACCAGCTTGGTTCGAGTTCATTGAGCCAGACGCCCAGGGTCGAACTCATGATGCCGCCGCCGATCAGCAGGACATCGACTTTCTTGCTCTCTGCGGCGTGGGCTTGCAGGAAGGTGGCCGAAATCGCGAGGCCCAGTAGAGCGGTGCTCGTTTTCTTGAACATCGAATCATCCAATAGATAGAAAGTTATCCGCCTGCCGCATTCGTCGCGCAACGTCCTGCAGTGCCGGGCGCCATCGTGCGGCGCGAACGTCAGACAGGCTTCGCTCTCGGAAAACGAGGAGGAAGGGTCAAGAGGCCAGTCAACAGGTCGACCTCGTGTTCTATGTCCCTCGGCGCTGTGCTTTTTATTCGGTCATTGGAATCAGCAGCTTGAGTAAACATCATCCACCGCAGGACCTGGTCATCAGGTCCATCCCCTGCGGCGGGCGGGGATTGTACCCGAAATGTCATTTTCGACAAATCGAGTGTCAAATTAGTCAATACGCCATTTTGTCTCAGGGGGACGATTGGCTGGCCTGGCGCCGAAACGCCAAGCCGGTTACAGCGTGAATTTGCCCACCATGCCGTGGAACGACACGGCCAGTCGCGACAACGCCTGACTCGACGCGCTGGTCTGATTGGCGCCTGCCGCGGTCTGCGTCGACAGGTCCTGAATGTTCACCAGATTGCGGTCTACCTCGCGAGCCACTTGCGCCTGTTCCTCGGCCGCGCTGGCGATCACCAGATTACGTTCGTTCATCTGGCTGACGCCTTCGCTGATGCGCTCCAGTGCCCGGCCGGCTTCGGTGGCCAGTGACTGGGTATGCACGGCGATTGCCTGGCTCTTGCCCATGGCCTGCACGGCTTCGTCGGCGCCATTGCGCACCTTGGTGATCATTGATTCGATTTCGCCGGTGGAGGTCTGGGTGCGGTGGGCGAGGGCACGTACTTCGTCCGCCACCACCGCAAAGCCTCGACCCTGCTCGCCGGCGCGGGCGGCTTCAATGGCCGCGTTGAGCGCCAGCAGGTTGGTCTGCTCGGCAATCCCGCGGATCACGTCGAGCACTTTGGTGATGTCGCGGATCTGCCCGGCCAGCGCTCCGACTCGCTCGGTCGATTCGGTGATTTCCACGGTCATGGTGTTCATCGCGGTGACAGCCTGCTGCACTTGTTGCTGACCCTTGATGGCGTCTTCGGAAGTCTGCGCAGACACCTGCGACGCGCTGGCGGCGTTACGCGCCACTTCTTCCACCGCGGCGGTCATCTCGTTGACGGCCGTGGCGGCCTGCTGGATTTCATCGTTCTGACGCATCAGCCCGCGGGTGCTGTCGTCGGTCACCATGGTCAGCTCTTCAGCCGCAGAAGCCAGCTGATCCGAGGCGGTGGCGATCTGCTGAACCGTGCCTTTGAGGCTGCCCTGCATGGTGGACAGCGCCTTGAGCAACTGCCCGGTTTCGTCCTGGCCGCCGACGTGGATGGGCTGACTCAGATCGCCGGCCGCCACTCGAGTGGCGCTTGCCACCGATTGATAGATCGGCCGGGTGATCATGCGCGTGACGATCAGCCCCAGCGCAATGGCGCACACCACCGCGATCAGCGAACCGATGATCAGAATCCACGTCACCTGGGTGTCGGTTTCAACCCCGGCCTGTGCCTGCTCGTTGGCCTGGCGCAGATTGGATTCGATCATGATTTTCAATTCGCCCATGGTCTTGCGATAGCTGGGCGTCACGCTGGTCGCGGCCAGTTTGCTGGCTTGCTCCAGGTCTCCGCTCTGCGCCACAGACAGCGCATTGAGGGCGGCGCTGATGTAAGCGGCCCAGTCGCGTTCGAAGTCATCGCCTGCGGCTTTTTCATCCGGATCGAGCGGCGTGGCGCGGTAGGTCTTGAAGTCCGTCTCGGCCTGGGCCTGGTTTTCTTTCAGTGACTGGATCGCGGCGTTGATGTCGTCAGGGTTGGCTTTGAGCGCGCTCAGTCCGATGGCCTTGAAAAAGTCGCGGTTGGTGGCGATGACGTTGGCCTTGACCGAATCGACCTTGGCGATCGACACCAGGTTGTCGCTCACCGTATTTTCAAACAGCTCGTACAGGCGCGAGATACCGCTCTGTCCCAGCACACCCACCACTACAGTGATCAGCGCACACAGGCAGAACGCCGAAAGGAGCTTGGTCTTCAATTTCAGATCGGTCAGCCAGGACATAGGGCGCACTCGGAGAGGGTGGGGTTGTGGCTGTTGGCTACGCGTTGCATGACTGGATATCGGCGGGACGCCCGAGGACTTTACCCATTCTCCTACGCTTCCTTGGGCGTTGATCCTCCGTCGCAACGGAGCGTGCGCGTCACTTTTCCAGCGCTGGGTGCCTAAGCTTTGCTCCGCTGCCGCCGATAACTCGGACAAGTGGCGTCATGCCGCAACTCTATTGGCCGTCTCTACCCCGACGTCGGGAACGAGACCGCCGCTCTTGCAAGTGCCTCAGGGCCGAATTTTTATCCGGTGACAGGAATCTCGATGCTGGCGTGGAACCAAAAAAACTTTCTGATCGTCGACGATTTTTCCGACTTCCGCAGTTCGGTCCGATCGATGCTGCGCGAGTTGGGGGTCAAGGTGGTGGACACCGCCGACACCGGCGAGGAGGCGTTGAAGATGTGCGCGCAGAAGCGCTACGACTTCGTTCTCCACGACTTCAATCTGGGCGACGGCAAGAAGAACGGCCAACAGGTGCTCGAAGACCTGATGACCGATCGGCTGATCAGTCATGAAAGTGTGTTCGTCATGGTCACCGCCGAAAACAGCCAGGCGATGGTGATGAGTGCGCTGGAGTGGGAGCCGGATGCCTACCTGACCAAGCCGTTCAACCGCGCGAGCCTGGCTCAGCGTCTGGAGAAGATCGTCCAGCGCAAGACGTTGCTCAAGCCGATTTTGCAGGCGCTGGACCGTGGCAATCCGACCGAGGTGCTGAACGCCTGCGTCGCACTGACCCAACAGGAACCCCGCTTCGCGCCGCTTTGCCTGCGCTATAAAGCCGACGCCTTGCGTGACCTCAATCAGCACGAGCCGCTGGAAGCCTTTCTCAAGTCGATCCTCGCTGATCGTCCGCAACCCTGGGCCTATGCGGCGTTGGGCAAACTGTTGTTCAAGCGTGGGCGCCATGCTGAAGCGCAGACCGTTTACGAAGAAGCCATTCGCGCCTTCAATGCCATGCCGGTGCTGTATGACGGGCTGGCGGATGTGCTGGTGGCCACCGGCGATAGCAAGCGTGCGCAAAAGATGCTGGAAGAAGCGGTGCGCTTATCGCCTTATGCCGTGCGCCGTCAGCGTCTGCTGGGCAAGCTGGCGCTGGAAAACGAGGACTTCGACGGCGCTTCAAAGGCGTATCGTCAAGCCGTTTCCCAGGGCCAGTTTTCCCGCTTCAAAGACCCGGAAACCAACCTGGGTTTTGCTCAGGCCCTGATCAGCCGTGGCGGCGAACGCGGCCTGGATGCGCGCACCCGCGTGGAGATCAACCAGACCCTGACCGAAGTGGCCAAGGAAAACGGCAACGACGCCGGCCTGCAAGTGCGCGCGCGTCTGATGAAAGCCACCAGCGTCGCGTCCTCCGACCCTGAAATGGCCGCCAAGCTGACCGAGCAGGCGATGGAGCGGCTCGAGGGCATGGAGCAGTTTCTGAGCGCCGATGCGGCACTGGCAGTGGCTTCGCAGCTCAAGGCCCTCGGCCAGGAAGACGCTGGCGCGGGCATTCTGAAAAGCTGTGCCGAAATTTACGGTGACGACCCGCAGGTCATGCAGAACATCGCCAGGCAGACCGACGATCCTGAAATTCTGGGCGCGGGCAAGGCGGCCATCGATTTCAACATTCAGGGCATTCGCTGTTACCGCGCCGGCAAGCTCGGCGAGGCGCAGGACCTGTTCCGCCAGGGCCTGGCACTGCAACCGAAGAACATCAGTATCGCGCTGAACATGGCGCAGTCGCTGCTGCACATGGGCGTTCATAACCTCGACGCGGCGAGCCTGGCGGAATGTCAGAACAGTCTGAAGATGGTGGGCAAGATGCCGGAAAGCGACGCTCGCTTCGAACGTTTCCAGAAACTGCGGCTCAGGGCTTTCGGCGAATGAAAGATCAGGATCTCGGGCTCGACTTCTCGATGGTGATTGCTTCCACCGTCCATGACATGAAGAACTCGCTGGGGTCGTTGATCCAGGCCCACGGCCAGTGGGTCAAGCAGCTTCCCGAGGCCTGTCGGGGTACGCCGGATCAGGGCGTCATCGACTACGAGTTCGCTCATCTCAACGGCATGCTCGTGCAGTTGCTGGGGCTGTACAAGCTGGGCGTGAACCAGTTGCCGTTGCGCCCGGATTATCACGAGCTGGATGACTTCATCGAAGCGCAGCTGGCTTTCCATCAGGAGGTGCTCGTCAGCCGCGGCATCACGGCCCGCTATGCGGTGGACGATTTCGGTCTGCCGGGGTTCTTTGATCGGGAGCTGGTGGGGTCGGTGGTGTCCAACGTGGTCATCAACGCCATTCGTTTTGCGCGCAGTGAAGTGCTGATCACGGCAGGCCAGGTCGGCGAGCAGCTGGTGATCAGCATCAACGACGACGGCCCGGGGTTTCCTGCGCGCATGATCGAGGAGCACACCGACTACGTGCTGGGCATTAACCAGAACAGCGGCAGCACAGGGCTGGGTTTGTATTTCGCGGCGAACATCGCCAAGCAGCACCAGCGAAAAGGCGTCCCCGGCCACATCGAAATTACCAACGGCGGCGAGCTGGGCGGCGGGTTGTTCAGCATTTATCTGCCCTGAGATTGCGTGCGCTTTGCTGCGGTCGAGAGCAGATCAAAGGCTTCCCGGCTAAAGCCGGTCCTACGAAGTGCACGCGTCGTTTTGTGGCGTTAAAGCTTCACGCCTTGCCCCAACACCACATTCAGCGCGTTGCGTGCATCGTCCAGTTGCACCAGCGTGGCGTGATGGGCACCCAGCGCATCGCGGTTTTCGATGGCGGTGAGGATCGCACGATGACGGGGCAGGGCCAGTTCGTGCAGGTTCGGGCGCTTGTTGGAATGCTTCAACGCCTCGCGCAGTGCCAGCGACAGCATGTTGCACAAGTGCGCGAGCAGGTCGTTGTGGGTGGCGTCGGCAATGCGGCTGTGGAAATCGAGGTCCGGTTGCAGCACGTCCTCGACGGTGGGCGCGGCGGCCATGCGGTCGTAGGCTTCGCCGATGGACGCAAGGTCTTCGGGGGTCGCGTGTTGCGCAGCGAGCGCGGCGGCAGCCGGTTCGATGATGCTGCGCACGCTGGTGAGCAGGGCGAAAAATTCATTCTGCGGCGAGCTTTGCATCAGCCAGTGCAGCACGTCCGGATCAAGAATGTGCCACTCCCGGCGCGGCTTGACCACCGTGCCCACCCTCGGCCGGGAATACACCAGCCCTTTGGCGACCAACACCCGCGTGGCTTCGCGCAGCACCGGACGACTGACGGCATATTCTTCACAAAGCAAGGCTTCGGCGGGGAGTTTGTCATCAGGCTTGAAGCGGCCCGAGACAATCTGCATGCCGATGTCCTGGACAATGCGCGAGTGCATGCTTTTACGGTCGGAGGGCTTACGGTAATCCATGGGGCGCGGGGCAATCCTGAGCGGTGAATGCGGCGCATCATAGCATTGGCGACAGAGCGCAAGGGTGGACTCTGCCTCCACCTGTAGGGGCGTGGCGCATTCAATCAATGGCTCCTAATCAATGGGAATGCCGTGGCACTTCCGAGCCGCGCATACCCACCAGGAAGTCAAAATCGCAACCCTGATCCGCCTGCATCACATGGTCGATGTACAGCTGACGGTATCCGCCGATCAACAACTGTGGCGGCGCTTGCCAATCGGCCAGGCGCGCGGTCAGTTCCGCTTCCGGAATGTCCAGGTGCAAACGGCCGGTCGCGCAATCCAGTTCGATGAAATCACCTTCCTGCACCACCGCCAGCGGACCTCCGGCTGCGGCCTCGGGCGCCACGTGCAAAACCACCGTCCCATAGGCCGTGCCGCTCATGCGTGCATCGGAAATCCGCACCATGTCGGTCACGCCCTGGGCCAGCAGCTTGGCCGGCAGGCCCATATTGCCGACTTCGGCCATGCCTGGATAACCCTTCGGCCCGCAGTTCTTCATCACGAGGATGCTGCTGGCGTCGACGTCCAGATCCGGATCGTTGATGCGTGCCTTGTACATGTCGAAGTTTTCGAACACCACCGCCCGACCCCGGTGCTTCATCAGCGCAGGCGTGGCGGCGGATGGCTTGAGCACCGCGCCCAGTGGCGCAAGGTTGCCGCGCAGCACGCAGATGCCGCCGTCGGCGACCAGCGGATTGTCGATGGCGCGGATGACTTCATCGTCGCCATAGATTGGCGAGTTCTGCACGTTTTCCCACAGCGTCTTGCCGTTGGCAGTCAAGGCGTCGGGATGGGGGATAAGATTATTCTCGCCCAGACGACGCAATACGGCCGGCAAGCCACCGGCGTAGTAGAACTCTTCCATCAGGAAGCGCCCGGAAGGCTGCAGGTCCACCAGCGTTGGCGTGCCGCGACCGATACGGGTCCAGTCGTCCAGCTCCAGGTCCACGCCGATGCGACCGGCAATGGCCTTGAGGTGGATCACCGCGTTGGTCGAGCCGCCGATGGCCGCGTTGACGCGGATGGCGTTTTCAAAAGCTTCGCGGGTCAGGATTTTTGACAGGCGCAGGTCTTCGTTGACCATCTGAACAGCCCGCATGCCGGACATGTGCGCCAGTACGTAACGGCGCGAATCCACCGCAGGAATCGCAGCGTTGTGCGGCAGTGAGGTGCCCAGCGCTTCGGCCATGCAGGCCATTGTCGAAGCAGTGCCCATGGTGTTGCAGGTGCCGGCCGAGCGCGACATGCCCGATTCGGCGGAAAGGAATTCGTCGAGGCTGATTTGCCCGGCTTTGTAGGATTCGTGCATCTGCCAGACGATGGTGCCGGCGCCGATGTCCTTGCCTTTGTGTTTGCCGTTGAGCATCGGCCCGCCGGTGACGACGATGGCCGGGATGTCACAGCTGGCAGCGCCCATCAACAGGGCAGGGGTGGTCTTGTCGCATCCGGTCAGCAGCACAACGCCGTCGATGGGATTGCCGCGGATCGCTTCTTCGACGTCCATGCTCGCCAGGTTGCGGGTCAGCATGGCGGTCGGGCGCAGGTTCGATTCGCCGTTGGAGAAGACCGGGAATTCAACCGGGAAACCACCGGCTTCGATCACGCCGCGTTTGACGTGTTCGGCGATGGTGCGGAAGTGGGCGTTGCAGGGCGTGAGTTCGGACCAGGTGTTGCAGATGCCGATGATCGGCTTGCCCTGGAACTGGTGGTCGGCGATGCCTTGGTTCTTCATCCAGCTGCGGTACATGAAGCCGTTCTTGTCGGCGGTACCGAACCACTGGGCGGAGCGCAGCACGGGTTTCTTATTGGAATCAGACATAAATCAGCACTCTTATTGTAAGGCTTTATTTGTAAGACTAAAGGCTGCAGGTGCTGACTAAAATAGGCCGAAAATGTCACGAGTGGAAGAGTTGTAACCTTAAATAGTAATACTATATAGTCGATCTCAACCGAGGGACGACCCTGCCGGCTTCACCCGCAGCAATGCGCACACGAAGGCAGAGGCGATCCCCGCAGGCTTCCATAACAAAAACAATGAGGACCGCATCCATGAGCCAGGAACTCAGGCTTATTCGTCGCATCACCCTGAAACTCATTCCCTTCCTGATCCTGCTCTACCTGATCGCTTACGTGGATCGCTCAGCCGTCGGTTTCGCCAAGCTGCACATGGGCGCGGACGTCGGCATCGGCGACGCGGCCTATGGCATGGGTGCCGGCCTGTTCTTCATCGGCTACTTCCTGCTGGAAATCCCCAGCAACCTGATGCTCGAACGCTTCGGCGCGCGGCGCTGGTTCGCGCGGATCATGGTCACCTGGGGCGTCATCACCATGGGCATGGCCTTTATCCAGGGCCCGACCAGCTTCTATGTCATGCGCTTCTTGCTTGGCGCTGCCGAAGCTGGGTTCTTCCCGGGCGTTCTGTACTACATCACCCAATGGTTCCCGGTCCGCCATCGCGGCAAGATCCTTGGCCTGTTCATCCTTTCCCAACCCATCGCGATGATGATCACCGGCCCGATTTCCGGTGGTTTGCTGGGCCTGGAAGGGGTGGCCGGACTGCACGGCTGGCAGTGGCTGTTTCTGTGCATCGGCGCGCCGGCGATTCTGCTGACCCTGCCGGTGCTGCGCTGGCTGCCTGACGGCCCGAAAGACGTGAAATGGATGGACCCGGTCGAGAAGCAATGGCTCGCTGGCGAGCTGAAAAAGGACCTGGAAGAATACGGCCAGACCCGCCATGGCAATCCGCTGCACGCGCTGAAAGACAAACGCGTCCTGCTCCTGGCGCTGTTCTATCTCCCTGTGACCCTGAGCATTTATGGCCTCGGCCTGTGGTTGCCGACGCTGATCAAACAGTTTGGCGGCAGTGATCTGACCACGGGCTTCATTTCTGCCGTGCCCTACATTTTCGGCATCGTCGGCCTGTTAATCGTGCCGCGCAGCTCCGACCGGCTCAATGACCGCTATGGCCACTTGGCGGTGCTGTATGTGATCGGCGCCATCGGTTTGTTTCTCAGCGCGTACCTGACGGTTCCGGTGCTGCAACTGGCGGCGCTGTCGCTGGTGGCGTTCTCGCTGTTTTCCTGCACCGCGGTGTTCTGGACCTTGCCCGGTCGATTCTTCGCCGGGGCCAGTGCGGCGGCGGGCATTGCGCTGATCAACTCGGTGGGCAATCTTGGCGGCTACATCGGCCCCTTCGTCATCGGCTGGCTGAAAGAACTGACCGGCAATCTGGCCAGCGGCTTGTACTTCCTCTCAGGCGTCATGATCTGCGGGCTGATCCTGACCGGTGTGGTCTACCGCGTTCTGGAACGCAAGCACGTGTTGCCCGAATCGAAATTTGCCGCCAGCGCGCGCGGCTCTCGTTAACCGCAGGCCGCTCCGTGGAGCGGCCGTGTAGACCCCAAACAGGAGAACCCCATGCATTTAGTACAGTTCGAGCTGGGCAATGGCCAGCGTCGCGTCGGTCTGGTGGACGGTCCGCTGGTGCGCGAAATCCAGGGCGCGACCAGCACCCGTGAGCTGGCCCTGGCGGCCATCGAAAATCACATCTCCCTCGCCGAGCAGGTCGATAGCCTGGGCCTGGGTGACAATCACGATTACTCGCAGCTGCGCGCCGATTTGATGATTCTGCCGCCGCTGGACCATCCGGATCCGGCCCACTTGCTGGTCAGCGGCACGGGCCTGACGCACTTGGGCAGTGCCTCGGCGCGGGACAAAATGCACCAGCAAGGCAATGACGAAGCGGGCATGACCGACACCATGCGTATCTTCAAATGGGGCCTGGAAGGCGGCAAGCCGGCGGCCGGTCAGCCGGGCGTGCAGCCGGAGTGGTTCTACAAGGGCGACGGCAGCATCGTCATTCGTCCGGGCGAGTCGTTCCCGCAGCCTCCCTTTTCCGAAGACGCTGGCGAAGAGCCCGAGCTGAGCGGCCTGTACGTGATTGGTCACGACGGCAAGCCTTACCGTTTGGGTTTCGCCATCGGCAACGAATTCTCCGATCACGTCATGGAGCGCAAGAACTACCTGTATCTCGCCCATTCCAAACTGCGCGCCTGCTCGTTCGGGCCGGAGCTGCGGGTTGGCGATCTGCCGCAGAACCTGGCGGGCACCAGCCGCATCCACCGTGACGGCCAGGTGCTGTGGGAGAAGGAATTTCTCAGCGGCGAGGCCAACATGTGCCACAGCCTGGAAAACCTTGAGTACCACCACTTTAAATACGCCCAGTTCCTGCGGCCGGGCGACGTCCACGTGCATTTCTTCGGCACCGCGACGCTGTCGTTTGCCGACGGCATCAAGACCCGGCCGGGGGACAAGTTCGAAATCAGCCAGCATGAATTTGGCGCGCCGTTGATCAACGGTATTGCACCGGCCGAGGCCGTTTTCCAGCCGGGTGGCATCAAGCAACTTTGATGCCTCGCCGCTCTGCAGAAAACCTGTAGGAGTGAGCTTGCTCGCGATGCGGTCTCCAGCCACTGAGAGGGGGCACCGGAATCACGCCATCGCGAGCAAGCTCACTCCTACAGTTGCTTGCCTGCTAGCGGCTGCGCTCGATACGACACCCAAAAAAACAATACGAGGTGCGACCCATGACCGCCACTGCCATCCCGCTGGAACGGGTCG
Organism: Pseudomonas sp. W2Oct36; assembly: GCF_041060465.1. NCBI lineage: Bacteria > Pseudomonadati > Pseudomonadota > Gammaproteobacteria > Pseudomonadales > Pseudomonadaceae > Pseudomonas > Pseudomonas sp. W2Oct36. Next base: position 233,529 of record NZ_JAUERW010000005.1, on the reverse strand, counting down.
ATGTCGACGCGCTCGAGGACAGCATTTATCGAAAGGTGAGCTGGCGAATCGTGCCGTTGTTCATCGCCTGTTTCCTGTTTGCCTACCTGGACCGCGTCAACATCAGCTTCGCCAAATTGCAGATGGCCAGCGATCTGGGCTTCAGCGAAACCGTTTACGGCTTGGGCGCGAGCCTGTTCTTCGTCGGCTACTTCCTGTTCGAAGTGCCGAGTAACGTGCTGCTGCACAAGATCGGCGCGCGGATCTGGATTGCACGGATCATGGTGTCGTGGGGCATCGCGTCCGCGTGCATGATGTTCGTGCAGACCGAGTTCTGGTTCTACACGCTGCGCTTTCTTATCGGCGTGATGGAGGCGGGCTTTGTCCCCGGCGTGCTGTATTTCTTCACCCAGTGGTATCCGGGCTCACGTCGGGCGCGGGTGAACTCCTACTTCAAAAGCTCCATCTGCCTGTGCGGGATTGTCGGCGGTCCGATTGCCGGGCTGATCCTCGGTCACTTCGATGGCGTTATGGGCCTGGCCGGCTGGCGCTGGCTGTTCCTGATCGAAGGCATCCCGTCCATCTTGCTCGGCGGCGTGGTGTTCTGGCTGGTCAAGGACCGTATCGAAGACGCCACCTGGCTCAGTGATCAGGAGAAACAGGTGGTGCTGGCGCGGATGGCGAAAGAGGCCAAACCCGTCGTCAAACAGACCGTGAAAGACATCTGGAAGCACCCGACCACCTATGTGATGTCAGGCATTTACCTGTGCCTGGTCATGGCGCTGACCGGGCTGTTGTTCTGGATGCCGCAGCTGATCAAAACTGCCGGTGTGATCGATACGCTGAACATCGGCCTGCTGACGGTGATTCCGTATGTGGGCGCGGTGATCGGCAATCTGCTGATCGGCGCCAGCTCCGACCGCCACGGCGAGCGCCGCTGGCACATGGCGGGCTGCGCAACGCTGACGGCTGCGGGCTATCTGGTGTGTGCGTTGTTTCCCGGGCAACTCCTGCCGCTGATGATCGGCATGACCATGATCATGACCGGCATCATCGCCTGGATGCCGATCTTCTGGACCATTCCGCCGCGCTTCCTTACCGGTATCGCTGCGGCGGCGGGCATCGCGCTGATCAACTCCCTCGGGCAACTGGGCGGGATCATCGCGCCTTTCATGGTTGGCCGCATCAAGGACCTCACGGGCACGGCGACGCCTGCGCTGTTTGCGTTGTTCGCCGTCAGCGTGCTGGCTATCGCGCTGATCGTCTGGGGCATCCCGGCGCGCTACTACGCCAGGGAAGCGGTTCAGGACTGACTTCGCTCTCTAACGACGCCGAAGCCACTGCTTCGGCGTCTTTTCACCTATCATTCGCGCTTTCACTGATGCGAACGACTGCCATGACCTCGACACCTCAATCCCTGCGCACTGAACTCCAGAACGCGCTGACCGCCCACAGCATGCTGGAAATCGACGGCCTGCACGCCTTCGAATTTACCCTCGACGACATGCTCCAGATCGAAAGCATGGACGGCCGCGAGCGCAAGGTCTGGCGCTTCTCGCTGGCGCAGATCGACGCCGCCGAATTTGATGCCGAATTGCAAAGCTGGGTCGTTAACGACGGCAACGCCGACCACCGCATCGTGGTGCTCAATGGCATCTCGGCGAGTGATGAGGACGAAGAGGGCGAGCAGGAGTAACCGCGTACTGTTGCACTGCAGAGTGAATATCGAGGGGACTAATATCGAGGGGACTGATTTATTTACTGTATCGAGGGGACTGATTTATTTACAACGCTTCACCGTAAATCAATCTGTCCCCGGGCATGCGGCGGTCAACCGTAAATCAATCCAACCCTGGCAAGCCTCATGCCCTCGCAGTTTCACAGCCCCCAGTCGGCAACTACTTTCCGCAATCCGCTGTCATAGCCGGAGACCCCCGCGCGCACGCCGCGCCAACAACTCCAAGAAGAGAACACCCCAAATGACTCCCAGACTTCTGCCGTGGTTAGCGCTCGCCAGCAGCCTTTCCGCGCTCTCTGCTCAGGCCAAACCCATGACTGATTACGACGTACTGGTGGGTTCCTACACCGCCGGCGCCAGCGAAGGCATCTACCGACTCGGTTTCAACACCCAAACCGGTCAGCTCGACGCCAAACCGCGTCAGGTGATCAACACTGAAAACCCGTCCTGGCTGACCCTCTCCAAGGACCAGCGCCACCTTTTCGCGGTCAACGAAAACGGGCCGGGCCAGACTGACGTCGTCGGCAAAGTCAGCAGCTACGCCATCGACCCCAAGACCCACGCGGTGTCGTTCCTCAATCAGGTCGAAACCAAAAGTGAGGAGCCGACCCATTCCAGCCTGAGCCTGGACGGCCGTTTCCTCTTCGTCGCCAACTACGCCGTGAACCCCGATCCGGGTGGCCTGCTGGCGGTAGTGCCGGTCGGCAAGGACGGCAAACTGGCGCCGGTGGTGCAGACCGCCACCCACGAAGCGAGCAAGGTCAATCCGGAGCGTCAGGCTTCATCCCACGTCCACGCCGCGGTACCGACGCCGGATGGCAAGTACCTGATCGCGATGGACTTGGGCGCCGACAAGATGTTCGTCTTCAACTACGACGCCAAGAAGCCCCAGCCGCTGCAAGCCGCGAAAGTGCCTTCGGTCGATCTGCCAGCGGGCAGCGGTCCGCGTCACCTGACCTTCAGCAAAGACGGCAAGCACGCTTGGCTGACGATGGAAATGACGGCGCAAGTGGCGGTGTTTGACTACCACGACGGCGTGTTCAAGCAGACCCAACTGGTGGACCTCGCCAACAAGGAAGGTCAGCAAAACCGCGCTGCCGGTGGCCTGCATACCTCGCCGGACGGCAAATTCCTCTACGTTGCCAACCGTGGCGAAGTGAATGAGTTGCTGGTGTTCAGCATTAATGCTGCCAACGGCCAGCTCAAGGAAATCCAGCGCCGCGCCGTGGAAGGCAAGGAACCGCGCGAATTCGCCTTCGACCCGAGCGGCCACTTTGTGCTGATCGCCAACCAGAAGAGCAACCAGATCGTGACCGTTCGCTTTGACCCGAAAACCGGCCTGCTGGGCGACACCGTGCAGAAAGTCGACTTCGATTCGCCGTCCGACTTTCATTTCCTCACGGCCAAGTAATCCCCGAACAAGCACCTCAGCGACACTTTGACGCAGGCTCAGCCCTTGGTTCTCAAGGGCTCCGGGCCTGTATCAATTCAGGTGATAAGGGCTAGTGGCAGAAAAGATTTTTTCCAGAACATCCTCGGGCGTAACTTTCATTCCACGGCCACGACGGTCAAGACTTGAAACGATACGCCACAGCGAGGTACCCACCATGAACTTCAATCTCTTCTCCATCATCGCCGCGTCCGCCATCTCCGCCACTGTTGCATTGCCCGCCAGTGCCAGTGTTGAAGCGACCGACAAGAAAGTCAGTTCGACCCAGAGTTACACCCCGAAGTACCTGCAACAAAGCGCCAACTTCTACGCCGCTCTGGATCACAAGATTCAACAATGAACAGCACTTCGAAGTGAATCCATTCCCCGTTAACGAACGTATCGTTGCCGGGGAATGGATTTGTAAGAACCTGATAAGAGCTGCAACTGTTTGATCACCGGAAAACGCTTTCGCGAGCAACTTCGTCTTCTACAGGTTGATGCGACCCACTGACCACTGCGTGTCAGGCCCTGCATCAAGTGCCGGCGAACTTGTTCGCGAAAGCGTTGATTTCCTCCCCTTTGGTCCCTGTCTGCTGGATAAGCGATGGGGATTTTTTGTGGGCTGGATTCAAGGGGCGACGCCCGGTTTCCAACAGCAGGCACCGATCATGTGGCAGCGAGCTTGCTCGCGAAGACTGCATTTCAGCCTCTGGAGATTTGGTGGATGTCCCAGCCTATTCGCGAGCAAGCTCGCTCCCACTTGGATTGATGTCAATAGGACCAATGCGTTGGTCTATCAAGCTGATTAACTTCTTGAATAATCAACACCATCGATCTTTTGAATCGCCAGCCATCGTTTTTTAATAAATATCACTTCAAGCATTCTGGGGGCCTGAAACAGACACGTCCCGGAGCTTCAAACATGGCCACTGCCATTCTCACTTCAATCAAACACGGCGCTTATACCGCCATCGCGTTGTATGTTGTTTTCATCGCAGTGGTCACCGTCATCAGCACGAACCCACCACTCAATGCCCCGTCGCAGATGTCGACGCAAACAGCATCCGTTGAACTCAATCGCGCGGCAGTTCAGTCCCTGGGGCGTGCGTCGTGAAAGGCGCGAACTTTTGGGTGATTGTGTTTTTTGCGCTCATCAACAACGGCTGCTCATTGCTCGGCCATGGCGAAGGTTCAGTGGGGGGTGTGGCGCGCAGCATGGCGTTCAAGACCGAGGTCGCTGAAGCGGTCGAGATGCAGCGCTCGCAGAAACTCAACACCGGCAATCCGCCGCCACGGCACAGCGAGATGATTTCACCGATCTTTCAGATGGAGGTGGTGTAGCGAAGTGGTTTGGCTATTAACCAACGCGGTTGCAATCAGCCCTTGGCCATCGCGGCGATGAACAGGTCCGATGCGAGAAATCGCTGTAACCAGCGTTGTAGGTTGGGGTAGGGGCTTTGCCAGAACCAGTCCGCATCCACCGCGCAGAACTGCCGTATGAACGGCGCTATGGCGATGTCGGCGAGGGTCAGTCGATCGGTGATCAGAAAGTCCCGTGACGCCAGTAATTCGTTCAGCCTGCGCAGAAAATCCTCACCCCTCTGACGGTATTCTTCCTGGGTGAATTCGGGATACCGCACGGCGTATTTGTAGTGATCCAGATCCTGCTTGAAGCTGCCGTCGTTTTCCGCGATCAGCTCGGCGATCTGCCGCTGCCCGTCGTCGGCCAGGGACCAATCATCCGGGTCATGCTGCGCCAGGGCCCAATGCATGATGTCCAGACTTTGCTCCAGCACCCGGTCTTGCAGCACCAGAACCGGCACCGTGCCTTTGGGTGAGCGTTCGAGCATCTCGGCCGGTTTGGCCTTGAGGCTGACTTCCACGGTATGCACCGGTACGCCGCAATACCCCAGCGCCATGCGGGCGCGCATGGCGTAGGGGCAGCGGCGGAACGAGTAGAGCGTCGGCACCGTCGATTCAGCGTGAGGCGCCGACGTCATGCTCAGGCCTCGGTCAGTTCGCCGCAGTCGGCGATGATGACTTTCTTGCTGGTGCGGCCGGATTGCGAACCCAGCGCTTCGATGGCCTTGACCACGTCCATGCCTTCAACGACTTTGCCGAAGACGACGTGTTTGCCGTCCAGCCATTCGGTGACGATGGTGGTGATGAAGAACTGGCTGCCGTTGGTGTTCGGGCCAGCGTTGGCCATCGACAGGTCACCCGGGGCGGTGTGCTTGAGGGTGAAGTTTTCGTCTTCGAACTTGTTGCCGTAAATGGACTTGCCGCCGGTGCCGTTGTGGTTGGTGAAATCACCGCCCTGCAGCATGAAGTTCTGGATCACGCGGTGGAACGACGAACCCTTGTAGCTCAGGCCATCGCCTTTCTCGCCGGTGCACAGGGCGCGGAAGTTTTCAGCGGTTTTCGGAACGACGTCGTTGTGCAGTTCCATGACGATGCGACCCATTGGCTCGTCGTTGGCAGTGATGTCGAAAAATACTTTGGAATTTGCCACGTGGTTTACCTTCTTTCGAGTTTGGCGCGACTGCTGCCGCGCAAGGGATACAGGGTTGCACAGAAACGCCATCAGGCGTGTCCGTGCGTCGTGAAAAAACGGTTTAGCCGCTGCTGACCTCGACGGTGCTCAGGCCATTGCCCTGACGCCGGACCTGAATCTGCACGGGGATTCGCTCGTGCATTTCCTGTACGTGGGAGATCACCCCGACCTTGCGGCCCTGGGCCTGCAGTCCGTCGAGGGCGTCCATGGCCAGTTGCAGGGATTCGGGGTCGAGGCTGCCGAAGCCTTCGTCGATGAACAGCGATTCAATCTTCAGCGTGCTGGACGCCATGGACGCCAGGCCCAACGCCAAGGCCAGGGAGACCAAGAACGTTTCCCCGCCCGAGAGCGAGTGAACCGAGCGCAGTTCGTCGCCCATTTCGGTGTCCATGACCAGCAGGCCGAGCATGCTGCCGCCGCGTTTCAGGCGATAGCGACGCACGAGTTGCTTGAGCTGCGCGTTGGCGTGGTGCACCAGCAGATCAAGGTTGTAGGCCTGGGCGATCTTGCGGAACGTGTCGCCGGTGGCCGAGCCGATCAGCGCGTTGAGGCGGCCCCAGCGCTGGTATTCGGACTGCGCGTGAGCGATGCGCTCTTGCAGCTCGCTGCTGGCGTCGCGACGGCGGTTGTCTTCACTGACCTGGGCACGCAAGTCGGCGCACAGCTGATCCTGAACCACCGATTGCGCCTGCGCTTCGGTCAACGCCGCAAGTAACTGCTCAGCGTCGCCACCGTCACTGTGCTGGGCCTGATGCTGCTGTAACTGCGCCGCGCGCTCTGCCACCAGAACCCTGGTTTGCTCCAGGGCTTTTTCGCTGGACTGCAATTGCTGACGCAACCCGCTGACGCTGTCGTCGCTCAGCCCCAGCAAGGCTTCAAGGGCGGCATCGTCGAGCTCGCTGTGGCTGCTGCGCCACTCGGCGATCTGCCGTTCGAGCTCTGCCACCTCCTGTTCGAGGGTTTGCAAGCGCTGTTGTTCGCCCTCCAGCTCCGCAGTCAGCTTGATCAGCTCGCTGCGCGCCGCTTGCAGTTCTTGGGCGATAGCGGCCTGAGCCTCACGGGCCTGCTCAACCCCCTGTTCAAGGGCGTGCTGCCAGCGCTCGGGCGATGCATGGTCGCCGAGGGTCCGCGCCAATTGTTGTTGCACCGTCTGTTGCTGCTGCTGACGGGCAGCGAGTTGCGCCTGCAACTTCTGATGTTCTGTCTCGCGACTCTGCTGCGCAACCTGCTCGCGCTCCAGTTTTTGCGCCCGCTCGCTGTGCTCCTGTTGTTCGGTCTTTTGCTGATCGAGCTGCTCGACGCGGGCGGCAATGTCGTTGTCCAGCTGCATGAAGCTCTGGGTCGCCGACTCGCGCCACTGGCTCAGGCTTTCGGCGGGGAGCAGGGGCTCGAACTCCTGCAGCGCCGCTTCGAACTCCTGGTTGTCCAGAGCGATGTGGCGTTGCTGATCGTCCAGCAGCTTCATCGCCTGCTGACTGGCCTCGCGGGCATCGAGCACCTGCTGCTGCAGGGATTCGGCATCCCGTTGCACTTTCAGCAGACGGCTCTGGCGCTGCTCGGCGCTGAGGATGTCCTGGGCCAGTTGATGCAGGCGTTCGCTCAGCCAGTCCCCGCGCAGGTGCTCGGGTTGCTCCATCAGGCGCGGATGCAGCGGGTGAGCTTCCAGTTCAGGCGCGAGGGTTTGCAACTGTTCGGCCAGTTGGTCTTGCTGCGGCTTGGACTGCTTAAGCTGATTGTTCAGCTCAGCAACTTCGGCGCGCAGCTCGGCGAGCTTTTCGCTGAGCTGCCCGACGGTCTGCCGGGCGCGCGCTTCCTCGCCGTCGTCGTGGCCCGACAGCGCTTCAAGCAGTGCCTCGGACTGGTGATACGGATGGTCTTCGCTGCCGCACACCGGGCACGGTTGCTGATCGACCAATTGCTCGCGCAGTTGCTCGACACTGGCGCTGCGGGTCAGGCGCTGGCGTTGCAGCAGTTCAACGGTGACCTTCAGCGCCTGCTCGGCGGCTTCATGTTCGGCCTTGAGTTTCAGGCCCTGGGCGATGCCTTGGGCACGACGTTCGGTGGCCTGCTGCTGGCGGGTTTGCACGTCGAGCAGGCGGCCGGCGACGTCCTGATGGCGCTGCCACAGACGTTCAAGTGAGTCGCTGGCGCTGTGCTGCTGGCGGTTGTCTTGCAGCAGTTGCCCCAGCCGCTCGATGTCGTGGCTGACCGCATCGGCCTTGACCTCGGCGTCGTCGTAAAGCGCCTGCAGGGCGCTGCGGCGTTCGCTCAGGGTCTGCTCGGCGAGGGTGGCGTTTTTTTCCAGCTGCGGCAGCTCGCCACGGCCCTGGATCAGACGCGCGCTGAGTTGCACGGTTTGCTGCAGACGCGGCCTGTAGGCGCTCCACGACTGACTCAAGGTGGTCAGCGACGCGCTCTGCTCCAGTTGCTCGGCGATCGATTGCAAACGCACTTCGACCTGGCGTTGCTGCTCGCCCAGGTGCTCGAGCGTCGACTGGCCCTCAATGCTGGCTTGCTGCGCGGCGCGCGCCTGCTCGCCGAGCGGTTGCAGCTCCTGATTCAGATGATTGAGCTGGGCCTGCTGTTCAAGCGCTTCACTCAGGGCCGGCCGCGCGTTGAGCAGTTGTTCCTGCGCCTGCTGCAACGCGCCGTCGGCGCTGATGCGTGTGCTGTCCAGCTCGGCGATGCGCCCATTGAGCCCGGTTTGCTTGAGCTGATGGGTCTGAATCGCGGCGGTGAGCGGCGCGAGCTGAGCCTGCAGCCGGGCGCGCTGACCGAACAGATGCCGCTGCGGCGCCAGACGCTCCAACAACGCGAGCTGCTGACGATCGGCGCTGTGTGCGTCCCACGTCTGCTGGGCGCTGGCGAGCTGTTCGTTGGCGGCCTGGTGGCTGTCGCGCAGGCGATTCAATTCCTTGAACCATTGCTGCTTGAGCTCCAACTGGCGCAGTTGCGCCTGTTCCAGCTTCAGTTGCTGTTGAGCGTCGTTGAAGCGCTGCTCAAGCTCGGCGCGCTGCGCAGGCTCCATCGGCGTCAGCGTGCCGGCCTGGGCCTGAAGGGTTTTCAGCGCTTCTTCGGCTTCCTTGCTTTTGCTGTAGGCGCGACGGCCCAGCTGGCTGTAGATCGCCGTGTCAGTGAGCTTTTCCAGCAGTTCGCTGCGGTCTTTGTCGTCGGCCTTGAGGAAGGCGCTGAATTCGCTTTGCGCCAGCATCACCGCCCGGGTGAACTGCTCGAAGTTCAGCCCCAGGCGCGCTTCCAGCAGGGTCTTGTACTCGGTCTTGTTCTGCGTGCTGAGAATCTGCTCGCTGTCCAGGTCGATCAGCGTCTGGCGGCTGGCCTGGAGTTTTTTCGTGGCGTTGTCACGGGCGCGGTTGGCTTCCCAGCGCGCGCGATAACGGCGCTTGTCGATGCCGACGAAATCCACCTCGGCGTAACCGCTGCCGGTGCCGCGACGCAGCAGGTTACGCGGGTCGTTGGTGCTGATGTCGCCGTCGATCTCCGGCACGCGGGACTGGCCGATGTTGTTGAGCCGGGGAATCGCGCCGAACAGCGCCAGGCAGAGGGCGTCCAGCAGCGTGCTTTTGCCCGCGCCGGTGGGGCCGGTGATGGCGAACAGGCCGGCGCTGGCGAGGGGCTCGGCGGTGAAATCCAGCTCGAACGGGCCGGCCAGCGAGGCGAGGTTTTTCAGGCGAATGGCGAGGATTTTCATGGCTGCTCGCTCTCCAGCTGCACGTCCTGAAGCAGGGTCGCGAAGTCCTGCAGCGTCTGCTCATCCACTTCGCTGCCGTAGCTGTCCTGCCATGCACGGCTGAACAGTTCCTGCGGGCTCAACTGGTCCAGTTCGATCAGGTCTTGATTGGCGTCTTCATCACGACTGCCCTTGCCGGCGTATTCGGCGGCGATGCGCACCAGTCGCACGGCCTTGCCCTCCAGCGCGGCTTCGATCTGGTTGCGCAGGTCCGGCTGAGGTTCGTCCAGACGCACACGGACTTCGAGCCACGGCTGACGGTCGACGTCAGCCAGCAAATCGATGTCCGGAAGATCCCGCAGTTGCAGCAACAGCTCGGCCAGTGGCGCCGGGCCGACCCGTTGCAAGTTCACGGCGCGGGGAATCAGCAGGGGTTTGACGCTGACCAGCTTGTCGCCGTCGCACTCGATTTCGAGGATCTGATGCTGGTAGCCGATTTCCGAAAACGACAGCGGGATGGGAGAGCCGCAGTAGCGAATGCGGTCCTCGCCGTTGATTCGCTGGGGTTTGTGCAGATGCCCGAGCGCCACGTAGGTGATGCTTTCGCCGAAGAGGCTGGCGGGCAGGGCTTCGGCGTTGCCGATGATCAGGCTGCGTTCGGAGTCTTCCGACACCGAGCCGCCGGCCATGTGCGCGTGGCTGATGGCGATCAGGGCCTGGCCTTTCTTGCGCCGCTGATTCGCCGCGGCGATAAGCATGTCGTGGACCTGCCCGATGCCGCGCAAGTAGTTGTCGCCCAACGCCGCGCCGGTGACTTCGGCCGGCCGCAGAAAAGGCAACGCCAGGCACCAGCCGAGGACTTTGCCCTTGGCGTTGCTCAGTGGAAGCAGCAGTCGGTCAACGTCCAGCACGCCATCGTCGAGCCACAGCACCCGGCCCAGCGCGTGGGTGCGCAGGCGTCGCATCAGCGGCGCGGGCAACTCGATGCGCGAGCCGGAGTCGTGGTTGCCGGCGATCATGACGATGGTCAGGTGCGGGTTCTGTTCGTGGGCGCTGACGATGAAGTCGTACAGCCGCTCCTGGGATTTGACCGGCGGATTGACCGTGTCAAAGATGTCGCCGGCGATCAGCAGGACATCCGGTTTGCGCTCGGCGAGACGGGCCAGCAGCCAGGTCAGGAAGCCGGCGTGTTCGAAATCTCGCTCCTGACCATGGAGGTTCTGGCCGAGGTGCCAGTCGGAGGTGTGGAACAGACGCATGGGGTTACCTTGGTTTAACAATCAGCGCATTTTATCTGTGACCGGAGAATGCGCTGATCGATGGAAATCATTTCGGATAAAGCGGCGGCAAGCTGTCGCCCCCACTCGGGTCCTGGGGGTTTTCGATGGCGGGCAGCGCTTTGACGGCGCGCCAGAGGTCTTCGCCCAGCCACAGTTTTTCGGTCTCGCTGTACAACGCGCCGTTCAGGCCGTCCAGCGCATGGGACAGCGGCACGAAGCGCGCAGCCATATCGGCCAGGGTTTCCGGCTGTTGTCGGGCCCAGGCGTCCAGCGCCTGGCGGGTGGCGTGGGGATCGTTGGCCAGGGAGGCGCGTTTCAGGTCGTCGAGCACTGTACGCGGACTCGGCCCCGTTTGCGCGACCCGGGCCAGCGCCGGTTGCCAACGACCGCGCCACCACAGGCCGAAGCCCAGCAACGTGGTGAAGCTCAACAGCACTGTGCTCAACTGCCACGGCCACACCGGCGGGCCGATCACCGTCACATTGCTGTTGTCGCTTACGGGCGTGTCCACCGCAAACGCCGGGTTAAGGCTGACCTGCAAGGTGCGGGCGGGCAGGGCGCTGTGTTCAAGGTGATCTTCCTGGGTGTTCCACCAGACCAGATCGATAGCGGGAATCTCGATGGCGCCGGGACGGTTGGGGACGAGCGCTTCCCGCTCCTCGCGCACGCCGGTCAAACCGCGCTCACCGGGCTTGTTGCTCAGTTGCGGCTGATCGGGGTAACGCCGCAATGCGCTGACGTCGGTGGCAGGCAGCGGCGGCAACTGCGCGCTGGACAAGCCTTCGGCTTTCAGTTGCAAGGTGCGCGTGAGGGAGTCGCCGACCTGGCTGTGGGCCGGTTCCGGGCTCCAGTTTTCACTGAGGCTGATGCTGCGCGCCGGCAGCCATGACGTGTCGGCGGGGTAGTGCGCCGGTTGCGGCTTGACGTCGAGGGTCAGGGGCAGCGACGTCACGTGCATCAATCGGCCCGGCTTCGGCCCGCTGGCGATTGCGCCCGGTGCCATGGCGGCGGCCGCACTGGCGTCGGTGGTGTCCTGAACCAGCGTGGCGCTGAACGCCTGGGCCGGGATGGTCAGCTTACCGCTGTGCTGGGGGTACAGCGCGTAGCGCATTTCGATCACGCCGTGGCGAATGCCGTTGATCTGCTTCTCGTACGTGCGGGTGTCGCCGAGCTTTTCGATGCGCGCGTCCGGCACTTGCAGCGGCGTCAGGCTGCTGTCGTCGAACAGCGACACCGAGTGGTAGATGCGCACGGTCAGCAAGACCTGCGCCTGAACATACACGCTGTCCTGATCGAGGCTCGCCTCCATGAACACCGGGGCGAGCTTCTGCTCCTGACCCTGGGTGACGGGGCCGACATCGACCACCTGCAGTACGATCGGCTTGCTGATCATTTCGCCCAGCTTCAGCGACGGGACCTCAATCGAGCCGCTGTGGCGCGGCATCAGCGTGATCAGCCAGCGAGTCGTCGCGTGAACGTTGCCTTCCAGTGTGGTCAGGCTGTTGAGCTGGCGGGTGTCGCGCACTTCGAAGTCGGCGTCCAGCGCGGTCATGTCCGGCCTGCCGAAGACGGTCGCGTCGTCGGTTTCAAGGGTCAGTTCAAGGGTTTCGCCGGTGTTGACGCGCGTGCGGTCGACGCTGGATTGCAGCGTGGAGCCCGCACTGTCGGCCTGGGCCAGCTGCGCCACTAGAGCGAACAGGCACCACATTCCTGCAATCAGCAACCTGTGCAGACGACTCATCGGGTCTTTTCCTGATGCTGCTGTTGTTCGTACCAGAATTTGCGCCGCAACAGCTCACCGGGTTCGTCGGGGATCTGCCGCAGCCATTGTTCGAGCGCCTGTTTCTGCTCGCCATCGATTTGTCCGTCGCCCGGTTTGCCTGAGACACGCGCCGGCTCATCGCTGTCGGATCCTGCGCCGGAAGCCTGCTCGTCGGTGGCGCTTTGCTGATCGCTGGCCGAGCGGTCGGCATTGGCCTCCTGCGGCGCCGACTGCGCGCTCGATGACGACTGTCCGGCATTGCCTTCGCGGGCCTTGTCCGCATTCTCGTCAGTCTTCGCCTTCTCGTCGGCTTTTGCCTGATCCGATGCCTTGGTCTGCTCCAGCACCTGTTCCACCAACGCCTTGTTGACCAACGCCGCCGGGAAGTCCGGTTGACGCTCCAGCGCCTGTTCATAGGCGTCGATGGCGGCTTCCAGCTCACCGCTTCGGGCCAGCGCATTGCCGCGATTGTAATGGTCGGCGGCGCTGCTGCCCTGGGCAAAGCGCTGGACGGCGCCGGCGTAGTCACCGGCCTGGTATAGCGCGACACCTTGCCACTGCGGGTCTTCGAAATGCCGCGCGGCTTCTGCCGGGTGATGCCGCTTGAGCAGGTGCTCGCCCTGTTGATCGGGGCGGCGCCACAGGTCGTCGAAACCAGAGGCATAGCTGGGTTGCGGCACGGCCATCAGCAGCAACGGCAGGCACAACAACCAACCGCGTCGCCCGGCGCAACCGGCCAGCAGCAGAAGCGGCAACAGCAACCAGTAGCCCTGGTCGGCCCAGCGGTCGAGGCGCACTTTCTGGCCCTGGCTGATCAGACTCTTCGGACCGTCGAGCAGGCCGAGGTCGTTGAGGTCCTGGTTGTCCAGACGCAGCGACGTGTAGCGACCGCCCATGCCGTCGGCGAAATCCTTCAGCACCGGCCCGTCCAGACGCGGCACAAGGATGCCGCCCTGGGCGTCCTTCAGAAAACCGCCTTTCTCCTGGGTGACTGGCGCGCCTTCAGCGGTGCCGACGCCGAGCATCAATAAAGGAGGGGCGTCCCGGCCGGTCATCGCGGTGCGAATGCCCTGACGCTCGGCGTCGCTGAGGGACGAACCGATCCACAGCAGCCGCCCTTGACCGAGGTCGCCCTGTTCCAGCAAGTCGAGAGCCTTGCGCACGGCGAGGTCTGCGCGCTGGCCGGCTTCGGGCATGATCGACGGCTTGATCGCATCCAGCAGGTTTTTGCTGGTCGCCAGGTCGTCCGACAGCGGCACCAGCGTGTGGGCGCTGCCGGCATACACGATGATCGCGGTCTGTGAATCGCTGCGCGCCTGTAACAGGTCGAGCACTTTGCGTCGCGCCTGTTCCAGGCGGGTGGGCGGGCTGTCGGCGGCGAGCATTTCCGGCGTCAGTTCGAGCATCACCACCAGTGGATCAACCGGCCGCTGACTGTTCTGCTCGACACGCTGCCAGCTCGGGCCGAGCAGTGCCAGGACCGCCAGCAACCAGCCGAGACCCAGTACCACCCACGGCCATTTGCTGTCCCGGCCACCGCCGCCACTGAGCAACGCTGAATGAAACACGCTGGGCAAAATCATCTGCCAGCGCCCGACGCGCTTCTGCCGATTCCATAACCGCCACAACAGCCAGCCGAGCGCGGGCAACAGGAGCAGCCAGCCAGGGCGGGACCACTGGGGCCATAGACCGGAGAGAAAGTCGATCATGGGCGCCTCGTCAGGCGCTTCAAGCGTTCACGCCACAGCGTGGCCTGTACAAGCGTCGGGCGGCGCGAAAAAAGGCGGTAAACCGGGTTGTTCGGCCAGCGCTCCTGGACCACCAGCAGAAGGCTCAGCAACAGGGCCATCGCCAACGGCACGTGATAAAGCGCCCGGGCCGGACGTGCCTGGGTCGGTTGCTGTGCCACCGGCTCAAGCCGGTCCAGCGCCTTGCCGATGCCGGCGAGTTCGGCGCCGTTGCGCGCGCGGAAATACTGCCCACCGCTGACCGCGGCGATTTCCCGCAGCGCAGGCTCGTCCAGATCCAGGCTGGGGTTGAGGCCAAGAATGCTGGTGGCGCCTTTATCGGGATCGGCACCGATGCCGATGGGGTAGATTTTCACGCCTTCGCTGGCGGCCAGACGCGCGGCCGTTCTCGGGTCGATCTGGCCCGCGTTGTTGGCGCCGTCGGTGACCAGAATCAGCACGCGGCTCTGGGCCGGGCGTTGGCGCAGACGCTTCAACGCCAGGCCGATCGCGTCGCCGATAGCGGTGTTTTTGCCGGCAATGCCTATGCGTGCTTCGTCCAGCCAGAGCCGCACGGTCTTGCGGTCAAAGGTCAGCGGCGCCTGCAGATATGCCTGGCTGCCGAACAGAATCAGGCCGATGCGATCACCCTGACGGTGCTCAAGAAAGTCCCCCAGCAGGGTTTTTACCAGGGTCAGGCGGCTGACCTCGTCGTTTTTCCAGACCATGTCCGGGTAATCCATCGATCCCGACACGTCCACTGCGACCAGCAGATCGCGGCCGCTGGCGGCAACCGGTAACGGCTCGCCCAGCCATTGTGGACGGGCGGCAGCGACCAGCAACAGGAGCCAGACGGTCACGAACGGCAATTGTCGCCGCCAGCCCGGCAAATGGGTTCGCGCACGGCGCCCGGCCAGACCTTCCAGCTCCTGGAGAAAGCTGACGTTCAGCGCCGCTTCGCCGCTGTCTGCGGCGGGCAGCACAAGCCGCATCAGCCAGGGCAGCGGGAGGAGGGCGAAAAGCCACGGCCAGGCGAACTCAAACATGCTTGCGAATCCAGGTCTCGACCGACTGGGTCAGGCCGTTGATGGCCTTGTCGTCGAGTTTGCATTCGGGCTTGTAGGCGCCCTCGACGAGGATCATCCAGCGCGTGAGGCCGGCGGCCGGGCAGCGGTTGTCGAGGAACGCCAGCCATTTGCGGCCATTGAGGGTGTGGCTCTGGCTGTAGGGGTAGTGATTGCGGCACAGGCGCTTGAGCAGGCCGTTGATCTGTTGCAGCCAGGCTCCGGCCGGTGCGCCGTCGTAGGGTTTGGGCATCTGCGCGAGTTCGACCAGTGCGGCCTGGCGCAAGGGGTCCAATGGCTCGACGGTGTCAGCGCTGGCCTTTTTTGGCAGCAGCGTGCGCGCCCGCCACAGGCCGTAGCCGAGCGCGGGCAGCAGGATCAGCAACAGCCACCAGCCCGGCGCGGGCGGCCAGAACCCGACCGGCTCCGGCAGGATCAGCGGTTGCAGCTGGTCCAGCGCACTCATGGCTGTTTCACCGGACGCTGGCCGTTGAGGTACTCGCGCAATTGCTCGACCATTTCACGCTGGGTGCTCAGCGGCATCAACAGCACGCGCAGTTTCTGCGCCAGCAGTTCCCAGCGCGCCTGACGCGCTTCGCCCTGGGCACGGTAGCTCTGGCGCAGGTCGGCGTTAAGGGTGTCGAGCTCCAGGTGCGCGCCGCGGTCAGCGAAGCGCAATAAACCGGCGGCGGGCAACGCGTGGTCCAGCGGGTCGGACAGCGGCAGCAGCAACAGGTCGCAATGCCGTGACAGCAAGGCCAGTTGCTGTTCGGCCGAATCGGACAGCGCGCGCTCGTCGCACAGGATGATCGCCAGACTGCCCGGACGCATCACCTCCCGCGCACGACGCAGCGCCACGCCGAAGGTGTCACGGTCGGCAGCCGCTTCGGTATGCAGCGACTGATTGACTCGCACCAGCCGGTTCAGCAGTTGCAGCAGGCTTTGCTTGCTGCGTCGCGGCTTGATTTCGTAATGCTCGTTGTCACCAAACACCAGCCCGCCGACCCGGTCGTTGTGGCCCAGTGCGGCCCATCCCACCAGCGCGGCAGCCTGGGCGGCGAGGACTGACTTGAACATCAGCCCGGACCCGAAAAACAGGCGGCGGCTTTGCTCGACCATGATGAAAATCGGCCGCTCGCGTTCTTCGTGAAACAGCTTGGTGTGGGGTTCTTGCGTGCGGGCGGTGACGCGCCAGTCGATGGTCCTGACGTCGTCGCCGGCCTGATAGACCCTGACCTGATCGAAGTCCACCCCGCGCCCCCGCAGCTTGGAATGGTGCAGACCAATCAGCGGGCTGCGCTGGCTGGGGGTGGAGAACAGCTGCACTTCCCGCACGCGATGACGCATCTCAATCAGCTCGGCGAGGCTGATGCGAATGCCCGGTTGGGAAATCAGATAGGGTTGCATGGGGTCAGGCGACGGCCACGACGTCGAGAATGCGCTGGATCACGCGGTCTTGATCGATGCCCGCCGCTTCTGCTTCGAACGACAGAATGATGCGGTGACGCAGCACGTCGAAGACCATCGCCTGGATGTCCTCCGGGCTGACGAAATCCCGCCCGGCCAGCCAGGCGTGGGCCCGGGCGCAGCGGTCCAGGGAAATCGAACCGCGGGGGCTTGCGCCATAACCGATCCACTCGGCCAGCTCGGCATCGAACTTGGCGGGCGTGCGGGTCGCCATCACCAGCTGCACCAGGTATTCCTCAACGGCGTCAGCCATGTACAGCCCGAGGATTTCCTTGCGCGCCGCGAAGATCGCCTGCTGGCTGACCCGGCGCTCCGGCTTGGTCTCGCCGTTGAGCGCTTCGCCCCGGGCCTGCTGGAGGATCTTGCGTTCGACGGTGGCGTCCGGGAAGCCGATCTTGACGTGCATCAGAAACCGATCGAGCTGCGCTTCGGGCAGCGGGTAGGTGCCTTCCTGCTCGATGGGGTTTTGCGTCGCCATCACCAGAAACAGCGGCGACAGGTCGTAGGTACTGCGCCCGACACTGACCTGACGCTCGGCCATGGCCTCCAGCAAGGCAGACTGCACCTTGGCCGGCGCACGGTTGATTTCGTCGGCGAGCACCAGATTGTGAAAGATGGGGCCTTGCTGGAACACGAAACTGCCGGTTTCCGGACGATAGATCTCGGTACCGGTGATGTCGGCGGGGAGCAGGTCGGGGGTGAACTGGATGCGATGGAATTGCGCTTCGATGCCTTCAGCCAGCTCTTTGATCGCCTTGGTCTTCGCCAGTCCCGGCGCGCCTTCGACCAGCATGTGACCGTCGGCCAGCAGCGCGATCAGCAAGCGCTCAACCAGTTTCTCCTGCCCGAGAATCTGGGTGGAGAGAAAGGTCCGCAGCGCGATCAACGCTTCACGATGTTCCATCGATGACAGTTCCTGGCAGGAGAGGCAGCAGCGCCAAGTGGCGCCGAAGCTGGGGGCGTTACTTTAATCCATCGCAGGGGCGCCGACTAATCGGCCGGCGGGTTTTTTCGGCTTTTCAGCAAAGGACTGGGCAAAAACAAGAACTGTCTTACATTTGCGTCAATTGGGGCCCGATGCCGGGGAGGTCTCAGTTGATCTGGCTGACGTACGTCCCGACACCGCTGAGGATGATCCGCAGCGTGGCGTCCAGCTCGGCCAATTCACTGGCGGGGGTGCTGTGGGTGATCTCATACGCCGTATCACCGCCCAGGGGAGTAGCGTCGGCGGCGTTGATTTCGACGAGCAGCCGGGTGGCGCTCAGGGTGACGGTGATGTTGTCTTCGACATGGATCGTGTCGTCACGAAACGTGATATCGACCTCATCCTCATCGGGGAAACGCGCGAGCAGAAACAGATCACCGGTGCTGCTGCCATGGCAGCAGGCCAGCGCCATATCATCTTCCTCCTCGTCGCATGGGTTATAGATGAAGCTGTCGGTGGTCATTTGCATGGCGGTGATTCCTGTGGCTGGGGGGCAGGGCAGGGATGGATTTTGCCAGTCTTGTGGGAGATTTGCTGGATATTGCGGTTGGCAGTTGAATGACCGATCCGCCGGGGACAGATTAATTTACGGTGAAGCGCTGTAAATAAATCAGTCCCCTTAGCAGGCTGGCCCCTTCCCGGCTAAAGCCGGTCCCACTAAAAAAGCAGCGCGTGCATCAAGTGGGATTGGCGATGACTGTAGGACCGGCTTTAGCCGGGAAGCTTTTGCTTTTGATCTTCGTACACAAAATGTCCAGGCACCGCCAAACGCGACTTTGGTGCAGGCTGAGCGCAGGTCTCGCGCAGTGGGCCGAGCGGCATGGATGCCGCGAGAGCGCCGTCAGGACATGGATGTCCGTTCGGCGCGGGCCCACGGAGCGTCGTCGGAGTGAGGGTACTCCGACGAAGGAGGAGCCCAACCAGGAGCAGGCACCCTTGGTTACTTGGGGTGCTTTTCCAAGTAACTCGCCGAAGGCGAAACCAAGGCCGTTAGGCCGACGCTCTTGATCTTCTTCTAGCCGCACCGCGTACCCCGGGGACAGATTGATTTACGATGAAGCACTGTAAATAAATCAGTCCCCTCAAGCCGCTCCTTGATCTTCTTACGGAACAGGCCCAGCGAAGCACCCTGCCTGCAACCCGATGTCCGAATATGTCGCAGCATCGCAAGCAGATTCAGGGCGCCACTCGTTAAGCTGCACCCGAGCCGAACAAATGTGACGGCACACACACCAAAAGCGTTAGTAATTCACGCAGTGCCAATCGCATTGCCCTCTGTCACGTTATGCTGACTATCATCGACCAGACGCAAACGAGGCAAACACAAAGCTCCACCCGACACACGCATCTCTCCTATATAAAAGCTCAAGCCAATCGGAGTACCACAGATGGCGTTCTTCACCGCAGCCAGCAAGTCCGACTTCCAGCACCAACTGCGAGCGGCACTGGCTCAGCACATCAGCGAACAGGCACTGCCACAAGTGGCGCTGTTCGCCGAACAATTCTTCGGCATCATCTCCCTCGACGAACTCACCCAGCGCAGACTCTCTGACCTGGCCGGTTGCACCCTCTCGGCCTGGCGCCTGCTTGAACGCTTCGAGCACGGCACGCCTGAAGTGCGGGTCTACAACCCCGATTACGAACGTCACGGCTGGCAGTCCACCCACACCGCCGTCGAAGTGCTGCACCATGACCTGCCATTCCTGGTCGACTCGGTGCGCACCGAACTGAACCGCCGCGGCTACAGCATCCACACGCTGCAGACCACTGTGCTCAGCGTGCGTCGCGACGAGAAGGGCCAACTGCTCGAACTGCTGCCAAAAGGCACCAGCGGCGACGGCGTGCTGCAAGAATCGTTGATGTACCTGGAGATCGACCGTTGCGCCAATGCCGCGGAGCTGAACGTGCTCGCCCGCGAACTGGAGCAGGTGCTGGGTGAAGTCCGCGTCGCGGTGGAAGACTTCGAGCCGATGAAAGCCAAGCTCCACGAGCTGCTGGCCGGCATCGACGCCACGGAGTACACCATTGACCCGGAGGAGAAATCCGAGGTCAAGGTGTTCCTCGAATGGCTGGTCAACAACCACTTCACGTTCCTCGGCTATGAAGAATTCACCGTCAGCAGCGAAGGCGAGGGCGGTCAGCTCCAGTACGACCCGTCGTCCTTCCTTGGCCTGACCAAACTACTGCGCGCAGGGCTCACCGCCGAAGACCTGCACATCGAAGGCTATGCAGTGAACTACCTGCAGGAGCCGACCCTGCTGTCGTTCGCCAAGGCTGCGCACCCGAGCCGCGTGCATCGACCGGCGTACCCGGACTACGTGTCGATCCGCCAGATCGACGCCGACGGCAAGGTCATCAAGGAATCGCGCTTCATGGGCCTGTACACCTCCTCGGTGTATGGCGAAAGCGTGCGTGCCATTCCTTACATCCGCCGCAAGGTCGCCGAAGTCGAGCGCCGCTCCGGGTTCGACGCCAAGGCGCACCTGGGCAAGGAACTGGCGCAAGTGGTTGAAGTGCTGCCCCGCGACGACCTGTTCCAGACCCCGGTGGACGAGCTGTTCACCACCGTCATGTCGATCGTGCAGATCCAGGAGCGCAACAAGATTCGCGTGTTCCTGCGCAAGGACCCGTACGGCCGTTTCTGCTACTGCCTGGCCTATGTGCCGCGCGACGTCTATTCCACCGAAGTCCGTCAGAAGATTCAGCAAGTGCTGATGGATCGCCTGAAAGCCACCGACTGCGAGTTCTGGACCTTCTTCTCCGAGTCGGTACTGGCGCGGGTGCAACTGATCCTGCGTGTGGACCCGAAAGTCACCCTCGACATCGATCCGCAGCAGCTGGAAAACGAAGTCATCCAGGCCTGCCGTTCGTGGAAAGACGATTACGCCAGTCTGGTCATCGAAAGCTTCGGCGAAGCTCAGGGCACCAACGTGCTGGCCGACTTCCCGAAAGGTTTCCCGGCCGGCTACCGCGAGCGTTTCGCCGCGCACTCCGCCGTAGTCGACATGCAACACGTGCTGAGCCTGTCCGAAGCCAATCCGCTGGTCATGAGCTTTTACCAGCCGCTGTCCGGCGACAAGGCGCAGCTGCACTGCAAGCTGTACCACGCTGACACGCCGCTGGCGCTGTCCGACGTTTTGCCGATTCTGGAAAACCTCGGCCTGCGCGTACTCGGTGAATTCCCGTACCGCCTGCGCCACACCAACGGCCGCGAGTTCTGGATTCACGATTTTGCGTTCACTTACGGCGAAGGTCTGAACCTGGACCTGCAACAGCTCAACGACACGCTGCAGGACGCCTTTGTCCACATCGTTCGTGGCGAAGCCGAGAACGATGCCTTCAACCGTCTGGTGCTGACCGCCGGTTTGCCGTGGCGCGACGTGGCGTTGCTGCGTGCCTACGCGCGTTACCTGAAGCAGATCCGCCTGGGCTTCGACCTGGGTTACATCGCCAGCACGCTGAACAACCACGCCGACATCGCTCGCGAGCTGACGCGTCTGTTCAAGACCCGCTTCTATCTGGCGCGCAAGCTGAGCGGCGGCGACCTCGACGACATGCAGCAGCGTCTGGAGCAGGCCATTCTGACCGCGCTGGACGGCGTGCAAGTGCTCAACGAAGACCGCATCCTGCGTCGCTACCTTGACCTGATCAAGGCGACCATGCGCACCAACTTCTACCAGACCGACGCCAACGGCCAGAGCAAGAGCTACTTCAGCTTCAAGTTCAACCCGCGCCTGATCCCCGAGCTGCCGAAGCCGGTGCCGAAGTTTGAAATCTTCGTCTACTCGCCGCGCGTCGAAGGCGTTCACCTGCGCTTCGGTAACGTGGCCCGTGGCGGCCTGCGCTGGTCCGACCGTGAAGAAGACTTCCGCACCGAAGTGCTGGGTCTGGTCAAAGCCCAGCAGGTGAAGAACTCGGTCATCGTGCCGGTCGGCGCCAAGGGCGGTTTCCTGCCCCGTCGTCTGCCGACCACCGGGACCCGCGACGAGATTCAGGCCGAAGCGATCGCCTGCTACCGCCTCTTCATCTCCGGTCTGCTGGACATCACCGACAACCTGAAAGAAGGCGCACTGGTGCCGCCGGCCAACGTCGTGCGCCATGACGACGATGACCCGTACCTGGTCGTCGCCGCCGACAAAGGCACCGCGACCTTCTCCGACATCGCCAACGGCATCGCCATCGACTACGGTTTCTGGCTCGGCGACGCCTTCGCGTCCGGCGGCTCGGCAGGTTACGACCACAAGAAAATGGGCATCACCGCCAAGGGCGCGTGGGTTGGCGTACAGCGCCACTTCCGCGAGCGCGGCATCAACGTGCAGCAGGACAGCATCAGCGTGATCGGCGTCGGCGACATGGCCGGTGACGTGTTCGGTAACGGCCTGTTGATGTCCGACAAGCTGCAACTGGTCGCGGCCTTCAACCACCTGCATATCTTCATCGACCCGAATCCGGACCCGGCCAGCAGCTTTGCCGAGCGTCAGCGTCTGTTCGACCTGCCGCGCTCGGCGTGGACCGATTACGACACCAGTCTGATGTCCGCAGGCGGCGGTATCTTCCCGCGCAGTGCGAAAAGCATCGCGATCACCCCGCAGATGAAAGCGCGCTTCGACATCACCGCTGACAAACTGACCCCGACCGAGCTGATGCACGCGCTGCTCATGGCGCCGGTGGATCTGCTGTGGAACGGCGGCATCGGCACCTACGTCAAAGCCAGCGCCGAGACCCACGCAGACGTCGGCGACAAGGCCAACGACGCACTGCGCGTCAACGGCAATCAGCTGCGCTGCAAGGTAGTGGGCGAGGGCGGCAACCTGGGCATGACCCAGCTGGGCCGCGTCGAATTCGGCCTGATGGGCGGCGCGACCAATACCGACTTCATCGACAACGCCGGTGGTGTGGACTGCTCCGACCACGAAGTGAACATCAAGATCCTGCTGAACGAAGTGGTCCAGGCCGGCGACATGACCGAGAAGCAGCGCAACCTGCTGCTCGAAAGCATGACCGACGAAGTGGGCAACCTCGTCCTCGGCAACAACTATAAGCAGACCCAGGCCCTGTCTCTGGCGGAGCGTCGTGCCTACGAGCGCATCGCCGAGTACAAGCGCCTGATGAGCGACCTGGAAGTGCGGGGCAAGCTGGACCGTGCCATCGAGTTCCTGCCGGCGGAAGATCAACTGGCCGAGCGCATCGCCGAGAAGAAGGGCCTGACCCGGGCCGAGCTGTCGGTGCTGATCTCCTACAGCAAGATCGACCTCAAGGAAGCGCTGCTGGAATCCCGCGTTCCGGACGACGACTACCTGGCGCGTGACATGGAAACGGCGTTCCCGCCATCGCTGGGCGCGAAGTTCTCCGAGTCGATGCGTCGCCACCGTCTGAAGCGCGAAATCGTCAGCACGCAGATCGCCAACGATCTGGTCAACCACATGGGCATCACCTTCGTGCAGCGACTCAAAGAGTCGACCGGCATGACCGCCGCCAACGTGGCCGGTGCCTACGTGATCGTGCGTGACATTTTCCACCTCCCGCACTGGTTCCGTCAGATCGAGGCGCTGGACTACAAGGTGCCGGCGGAGATTCAGCTGGCGTTGATGGATGAGTTGATGCGTCTGGGTCGTCGCGCCACGCGCTGGTTCCTGCGCAGCCGTCGCAATGAGCTGGACGCAGGGCGTGATGTGGCGCACTTCGGTCCGCACATCGCGGCGCTGGGTCTGAAGCTGGACGAGTTGCTGGAAGGGCCGACCCGTGAGGTCTGGCAGACGCGTTATCAGGAGTACGTCGCGGCCGGCGTGCCGGAGCTGCTGGCGCGGATGGTGGCGGGTACCAGTCACCTGTACACGCTGTTGCCGATCATCGAGGCGTCTGATGTGACTGGTCAGAATGCAGCGGACGTGGCGAAGGTGTATTTCGCGGTGGGCAGTTCGCTGGATGTGACGTGGTATTTGCAGCAGATCAGTGCATTGCCGGTGGAGAACAATTGGCAGGCGCTGGCCCGTGAGGCGTTCCGTGATGATATCGATTGGCAGCAGCGGGCGATTACGGTGTCGGTGTTGCAGATGGCGAATGGTCCTGCGGATGTCGAGGAGCGTTTGAGTCTGTGGCTGGAGCAGCATTTGCCGATGGTCGAGCGCTGGCGCGCGATGTTGGTGGAGTTGCGTGCGGCGAGCGGTAACGATTATGCGATGTATGCGGTCGCTAACCGTGAGTTGCTGGACCTGGCAATGAGTGGGCAGACGGCGGTGGTGTGATGGTTTAGTCGTCTGTAATCGGAAGCCCCGCGTTGTGAGACGCGGGGCTTTTTTTGTTTTTGCGTTGGGGAGATCAAGGTCAAGGGCGTCTGCCTGGGGGCAGACTGTTTCGCCTTCGGCGAGTTACTTGGAAAAGCACCCCAAGTAACCAAGGGTGCTTGCTCCTGGCTAGGCCCGACTTCGTCGGGTTCCCTCACTTCGACGATGCTCCGTGGGCCCGCGCCGAACGGACATCCATGTCCTGACGGCGCTCTCGCCGCATCCATGCGGCTCGGCCCACTGCGCATCATCTACGTTCGGCCTGCGCCCAAGTCGCGTTTCGCGGGGACTGGACTTTTTGCGTATGAAGATCAAGATCAAAAGCGCGTTTAGATCAGATCAACAGCTTCCCGGCTGAAGCCGGTCCCACAGTGTGTACGCGGTGTGCTTTTTAGTGGGACCGGCTTTAGCCGGGAAGGGGCCAGTGTGAGCGCTGGCAGTTTTGCTGATCGGACACCCTGCCTGTGGGGGCGAGCTTGCTCGCGAATGCTGTTGATCATTCCCACGCTCCGCGTGGGCATGCATCCCCAGACGCTCTGCGTCGCTCTTCCACAGGCTGAGCGGTTATTTAAAGCGCGCCATGCTGATAGCGTCGACGAGGACGCCGTCGCGTATGGCGTAGTCCCGCAGGCGGCCTTCGGTTTCGAAGCCGAATTTGCGGTACAGCGCCAAAGCGGCTTCGTTGTCGGCAAACACGGTGAGTTCCACCCGGTGCAGGTTCATCCAGTTGTCCGCGACTTCCAGCACAGCGGCCATGAGCCTCGACCCCACCCCTTTGCCCTGCCAGGCCGCCGCGATGCCCATGCCGATGGCGCCGACATGCCGCTGGCGAATGCGCGCGTATTGCTCCAGACCAATGTTGCCGATCACCTGACCCTGATGCAGAGCGACAAGCTTCAATGAACGCTCATCCGCCCCCGCCAGCCGTTTGCGCCAGACATCGGCCGACTGATACGGCATCTGAAGCACCTGACGGCACACCGCAGGGTCGTTGTACAACGCCGTCACACCCTCGATATGGGCCTCGGAAAAACGATGGATCACCACCTGATCAACAGCAACATTCACTGGATTCGTCCTATGAAAACAGAAAGAGGGGACAGTCTAAGCGGCTGATTGCGGGCGTGGCTACGGCTAGAAGCATGGATATCGCACGTTGTGACGCTCAGCGTCACGGGATGCATGCCCACGCGGAGCGTGGGAACGATCAACGTGCCAGGCCGCGAAATTGCCCTCGCCCACACCGGCCCCTTCCCGGCTAAAGCCGGTCCCACTAAAAGCAACGCATGCAGTCAGTGAGGCCGTCTTCCCGGCTAAAGCCGGTCCTACTAATAGCAACGCGTACGCCCGTAGGACCGGCTTCAGCCGGGAAGCTTTTGATCTGCTTCTGATCTGCTTCTGATCTGCCTCTGATCTTCATACGCAAATAGCTCAGTCACCGCCAATCGCGACTTTGGTGCAGGCTGAACGCAGGTTTCGCGGAGTGGGCCGAGCGGCATGGATGCCGCGAGAGCCGCCCCCCGCCATGGATGGCGGATGGCGGCGGGCCCACGGAGCGAGACCGGAGTGAAGGGACCCTGACGAAGGAAGGGCCAAACCAGGAGCAAGCACCCTTGGTTACTTGGGGTGCTTTTCCAAGTAACTCGCCGAAGGCGAAACAGTCTGCCCCCAGGCAGACGCTATCAGCATCCCCGCACAATTCCCGGCTGAAGCCGGTCCTATGAATAAACTGGCCATAAAAAAACCCCGCCGAAGCGGGGTTTTCTCAACACGGTCTCAGCTGTTAAGCCTGAACAACCGGAATATTAGCGTTCGCTGCAGCCTCACGGAACTCCGCGATCTGATCGAAGCTCAAGTAGCGATAAACATCAGCAGCCATGCTGTCGATCTTGCCCGCGTACTCCATATACTCCTCGACCGTCGGCAGACGACCCAGAATCGACGCCACAGACGCCAACTCAGCCGACGCCAGATACACGTTCGCCCCATCACCCAGACGGTTCGGGAAGTTACGGGTCGACGTCGAAACAACCGTCGAATTCGGCTCCACACGTGCCTGGTTACCCATACACAGCGAGCAGCCCGGCATTTCCATGCGCGCGCCAGCCTTGCCGTAGATCCCGTAGTAGCCTTCCTCGGTCAATTGATGAGCGTCCATCTTGGTCGGCGGCGACAGCCACAGACGCGTTGGAAGCTGACCCTTGACCTGATCCAGCAACTTGCCCGCCGCGCGGAAGTGGCCGATGTTGGTCATGCACGAACCGATGAACACTTCGTCGATCTTCTCGCCGGCAACGCTGGACAGCAGACGCGCGTCGTCCGGATCGTTTGGCGCGCAGAGCACAGGCTCTTTGATGTCGGCCAGATCGATCTCGATGATTTCTTCGTATTCGGCATCAGCGTCCGCAACCATGAGCTCCGGATTGGCCACCCAGGCTTCCATCGCCTGAGCACGACGCTCCAGCGTGCGCGGATCGCCGTAACCCTGTTCGATCATCCAGCGCAGCAGCGTGATGTTCGAGTTCAGGTATTCGGTGATCGACTCTTTCGACAGCTTGATCGTGCAACCTGCGGCAGAACGCTCGGCCGAGGCATCGGACAGTTCGAATGCCTGCTCGATGCTCAGGTTGTCCAGGCCTTCGATTTCCAGGATGCGGCCCGAGAAGGCGTTTTTCTTGCCTTTCTTCTCGACGGTCAGCAAACCGTTCTGGATCGCGAAGTAAGGGATCGCATGCACCAGGTCACGCAGGGTGATGCCCGGTTGCATCTCGCCCTTGAAGCGGACCAGGATCGACTCCGGCATGTCCAGCGGCATGACGCCGGTGGCCGCGGCAAACGCCACCAGACCCGAACCGGCCGGGAACGAGATGCCCATCGGGAAGCGGGTGTGCGAGTCACCGCCGGTACCGACGGTGTCCGGCAGCAGCATGCGGTTCAGCCAGCTGTGGATGATGCCATCGCCCGGACGCAGGGAAACGCCGCCGCGGGTCATGATGAAGTCAGGCAGCGTGTGGTGCGTGGTCACGTCGATCGGCTTCGGATACGCCGCGGTGTGGCAGAACGACTGCATCACCAGATCGGTCGAGAAGCCCAGGCACGCCAGGTCTTTCAGTTCATCACGGGTCATGGGACCTGTGGTGTCCTGAGAACCGACGGTGGTCATCTTCGGTTCGCAGTAGGTGCCAGGACGCACACCTTTGCCTTCCGGCAGACCGCATGCCTTGCCCACCATCTTCTGCGCCAAGGTGAAACCTTTGCCGGTATCGACAGGGGCTTCAGGCAGCTTGAACAGGTCGGTCGGGCCCAGGCCCAGCTCGGCGCGCGCCTTGTCGGTCAGGCCACGTCCGATGATCAGCGGGATACGACCGCCAGCACGGACTTCGTCGAGCAGCACCGGGGTCTTCAGTTCGAAGGTGGTGATGACTTCTTCGCTGTCATGCTTGCAGACTTTGCCCGCGTACGGGTAGACGTCGATCACGTCGCCCATGTTGATGTTCGAGACATCGAATTCGATTGGCAGAGCGCCGGCATCTTCCATGGTGTTGTAGAAGATCGGCGCAATCTTGGTGCCGAAGCAGAAACCGCCAGCGCGCTTGTTCGGGACGTTCGGGACGTCGTCGCCGAAGAACCACAGCACCGAGTTGGTCGCCGACTTTCGCGAAGAACCGGTGCCGACCACGTCGCCGACGTAGGCGATAGGGAAGCCCTGACCGCGCATTTCTTCGATCTGCTTCATCGGGCCGATGGAGCCCTGAACGTCAGGCACGATCCCTTCACGGGCCATTTTCAACATGGCGAGGGCGTGCAGCGGGATGTCCGGACGCGACCAGGCATCAGGTGCAGGCGACAGGTCGTCGGTGTTGGTTTCGCCGGTGACCTTGAAGACGCGCAGGCTGATCTTCTCGGCCAGGGTCGGGCGCTTCTGGAACCACTCGCCGTCAGCCCAGGACTGCATCACGCCCTTGGCGTGTGCGTTGCCGTTCTTCGCTTTTTCAGCGACGTCGTGGAAGGCGTCGAACATCAGCAGTGTGTGCTTCAGTTGCTGTGCGGCGACCGGTGCCAGCTCGGCATCGTCGAGCAGGTCAACCATGGTCACGATGTTGTAGCCGCCCTGCATGGTGCCGAGCAGTTCGACGGCGCGCTTCTTGTCCAGCAGAGGGGATTGAACTTCGCCCTTGGCCAGAGCAGAGAGGAAACCGGCTTTGACGTAGGCAGCTTCGTCAACGCCCGGTGGAACGCGATTGGTGATCAGGTCAAGCAGGAAAGCTTCTTCGCCAGCCGGTGGGTTTTTCAGCAGCTCGACCAGGCCTGCAGTTTGTTCGGCGTTAAGCGGCTGGGGCACGATACCCTGGGCGGCACGCTCTTCGATGTGTTTACGGTAGGCTTCAAGCACAGTATTACCCTCATCAGTGGTCCCAAATGGGTGTCCGGGACGCTCATCCAGAGAAGGTCCGCATCGGCGCTCTCGAACTTTTTAAAGTTTCTTGGCAGGAAGCTGACGATCTCCAACAGAAGCTGTTTTCAAAGTTTTACGCCTGCATGATCGGTCGAGGAGGGGACGCAAGCGAACTCGCGTCGGACCGGACTGCGGGGCGGGCTTTGTGCGACAAGTGGCTGGCCGACTCATCGTAAAAAGCCCTGACTGTGCTCGTGACGCTTTGAAAACAGCTTCCAACGGACATTGGCGCCTTAAAAGGCCCGGTGATTCTACGGTAAAAAACCGCTGAAGGTAAGTTAGCCCCTACAGGTTGAAGGGTGTACCTCGTTAGACAAAGGGCTAACATGCCGGCTTGTTTCGTTCGCCGCCGTGTTGCTCCGTCATGCCCAATCAAATCATCAAAACGCCCTGCGTGGGCCTGTGCTCCACTGTCTACGGCGACCTCGTGTGCCGCGGATGCAAGCGCTTCCACCACGAAGTGATCCACTGGAACGGCTACGACGAAGACGCGAAGCGCGCTGTCTGGCTGCGCCTGGAACAGCTGCTGGTGCAAGTGATGGCCGGGAAAGTCGAGGTGTTCGACCCGGCCAGGTTGCGGGCGCAACTGGAGCAACGCAAAATCCGTTTCGTCCCGCATCAGTCGGAATATTGCTGGGCGTACCAGTTGATTGCACGGGGCGCGCGGGTGATCAACCAGCTGGACGCCTACGGCATGGTGCTGCTGCCGGAGTTTCGCGACTGGTCGCTGCCTGAACTGCGCGATGCCATTGATCGGGAATTCTTCCTGCTGTCCGAAGCGCATTACGAGCGCTACATCGCGCCCGGCTTCCTCAAGGATGCAATGGGTGCGGTCTGACAGTGGCGTGACCCTCACCCGCTGGCAGTAAATCCTGCGCTTTTCATCTGCGCAGGCTGGCTCTGTCCGTCAGGCTCCGTATAATGCTGCGCCTTGCCCAGCCAGCCATCCGTGAACCCATGCAGATTTATCCAGAGATCGACGCCTTCCTGCTTTGCCCCACGCCCGACAGTTGGGTTCAGGCCGCTTTGCAGAATCTGGATATCCTGCTGATCGATCACGCCAACAATGAAAAGAAGGCCGCCGGTGCGGCGTTTCAGTTCATGTTCCAGTACAACGACAAGTTCGACCTGCTGGCGAAGATGTCGCGGCTGGCGCGCGAAGAGCTGCGTCACTTCGAGCAAGTGATCGGCATCATCAAGAAGCGCAACATCCCGATGGCCAACATCAGTTCGGCGCGCTATGCCGGGTCGTTGCGCAAACTCGTTCGCACCCACAACCCCTATCGCCTGACCGACGCGCTGGTCGTCGGCGCCATCGTTGAAGCGCGTTCCTGCGAACGCTTCGCAGCACTGGTGCCGCATCTGGACGAAGACCTGTCGAAGTTCTACGCCAGCCTGCTCAAGTCCGAAGCCCGGCATTTTCAGGATTACCTGAAGCTTGCCTACACCTACGGCAACGAAGCAGACGTCGACGCCAAGATCGAAGAAATCCGCCTGGCCGAGCGCGAGCTGATCCTTAGCCCGGACGAAGACTTCCGCTTTCACAGCGGCGTGCCGGCGCTCTAAGCCCACTGTAGAAACCTACCTATTCAGCAGGCGAACCACGTTCGTCTGAATTCGCGCGCCT
The DNA here is from genome assembly GCF_041060465.1 of Pseudomonas sp. W2Oct36. Classification (NCBI taxonomy): domain Bacteria; kingdom Pseudomonadati; phylum Pseudomonadota; class Gammaproteobacteria; order Pseudomonadales; family Pseudomonadaceae; genus Pseudomonas; species Pseudomonas sp. W2Oct36. Next base: position 203,486 of record NZ_JAUERW010000005.1, on the reverse strand, counting down.
TAAAATTTGTTTCATTGTGTGTTTGCTGCCTAGGCAGTAAGATCCGCCCCATTCACTGCCTAAGCAGATAATGGGTGGCTATCAATGGCACATTTCACTCCTGAAAACTTTCACGACAGTCTGTTGGGCATGCTGCTGGGCCGGACTGAGCAGCTGAAAAACCGCATCCTCGACCGACATCTCGAGCCCCACGGCGTCACCGCGCAGCAGTTCAAAGTGCTGGTGATGATCGCGCGTTTCTGCGCCGAGACCCCGGCTGACATTTGCCGCATGTTGAACCTCGACAGCGGTTCGATGACCCGCATGCTCGATCGTCTTGAGCAGAAAAACCTGCTGTCCCGTGCGCGCTCGGAATCCGATCGGCGTCAGGTGCAACTGGTGCTCACCGATGAAGGCAAGGCGCTCTCCGATCTGCTCCCGGAAATCGGTGCACACGCGATGAACGAGATGGTCGGCGTCCTGGAAGACAGTGAGCTGCTGGCATTGGAAAAGATTCTGACGAAAATTCTGGTTGCCTCGGGCGACCCCATCACGATTGCCCGGATCGCCGAACGATGAGCACTCACATTCAGCGGGGCTCGACCCTGCGCACGTCCTTGAGCGTGATAGTCGTGGCACTGGTGCTGGCCGGTTGCGCCAGTTCCAAAGGCCTGAAAACCGAAGCCGTCGGCATTGATGCCAACAGTCTGCAGACTGCCCAGAGCCTCAACGGCATCACCCTGTCACCGGCGGCCTGGCCGAAGCGCGACTGGTGGACCAGCCTGGGCGATCCACAGCTCAACAGCTTGATCACTGAAGCGCTGCGCGACAGCCCGGACATGCAGATCGCCGCGGCCCGTACCCATCAGGCCAGTGCCCAGGCCTATGCCGCCGACGCCGAACGCATGCCGACCGTCGATTCCGATGCCGGCGTCAGCCGTTCCCGTCTGGCCCGCGACCAGGACCCGACCGGGGCAGGCGGGCGCTACAGCACCTTGCGCAGCCTGAGCGCCGGCTTCAATTACAACTTCGATCTGTGGGGCGGCCAGCGCGCTGCCTGGGAAGCGGCATTGGGCCAGGCCCGTGCCAGCGAAGTCGATCAGCAAGCGGCGCAACTGACCCTGGCGGCCGACGTCGCCCGCGCCTACAGCGACCTGGGCCAGGCCTACATCGTCCGCGACCTGGCGGCCGAAGACCTCAAGCGCACGAGTCAACTGCTGGACCTGGGCGCGCGGCGTTTCAAGTCGGGCATCGACAGCGAGTACCAGTACGAGCAGACCCAGAGCCTTGAAGCCAACTCCCGCGAATCGCTCGCGGACGCGGACAAGAGCCTGCGCAGCGCCAAAATCCAGCTGGCCGTGCTGATGGGCAAAGGCCCGGACCGCGGCGAACAACTGAGCCGGCCTGCCGTGCTGCAACCCGCTGTTGTGGCCTTGCCCTCGGTTGTGCCCGCTGAGTTGCTGGGCCGTCGCCCCGATCTGGTGGCGGCGCGGTGGCGGGTTGAAGCGGCGAGCAAAAACATCGACGTCAGCAAGACCAACTTCTACCCGAACCTCAACCTGAGCGCGTCGGCGGGAGTTGAGTCGCTGTTGGGCGACGCGATGTTCGGCTCGGCCAGTCGCTTTTTCAACGTCGCGCCGACGGTGTCGCTGCCGATCTTCGACGGTGGCCGTCGCCGTGCCGACCTTGATGCGCGGGACGCCGACTACGACCTCGCCGTGGCGCAGTACAACAAGACGCTGGTCCGGGCGCTGGGGGATGTCAGCGATGGCATTGGCCAGTTGCGCGACATCCGCCGCCAGATCGAGGCGCGCCAGCAGGCGACCGACGTCATTCAGAAATCCTACGACACCGTCGTTCAGCGTTACTCATCCGGCATCGGCAACTACCTGGACGTGCTGAGCGTCGAGCAACAACTGCTGCAATCGCAACGCCAACAGGCTGATCTCAACGCGGAACGAATCGATCTTTCGATCCAGTTGATGCAGGCCCTCGGGGGAGGCTTCGAAGACAGCAAGCCCGGCGAAAACGCCGCCCCGGTCGTCCCGTCAACTGCTTCGCTGACTCATTAAGGTAATCGTCATGGCCACTGCCACTACCGACAACAATCCTGCAAACGAACAAAAGGACGCCAACGCATCGGCGCCCGACAACAGCGCTGACAAAGGCGGCGAAAAAGGCGCCGAGCAGACCAAACCGGCCAAGAACCCGCGCAAGCGCAAGCTGCTGTTTCTTGGCCTGCTGCTGGTCGTGGTGCTCGGTGCGGTGGGTGTCTGGGCCTGGTACGAAATGTACGGCCGATGGAGCGAGAGCACCGACGATGCCTACGTCAACGGCAACGTCGTGGAGATCACCCCGCAAGTCACCGGCACCGTGGTGAGCATCGGCGCCGACGACGGCGATCTGGTCCGCGAAGGTCAGGTGCTGGTGCAGTTCGACCCGAATGACGCCGAAGTGGCGCTGCAAAGTGCCGAAGCCAATCTGGCAAAAGTAGTGCGTCAGGTGCGCGGTCTGTACAGCAACGTCGACGGCATGAAAGCGCAGCTGGCGGCCCAGCGCGCCGAAGTGCAGAGAGCCCAGGACAACTACAACCGTCGTCGCAGTCTGGCGGCGGGCGGGGCAATTTCTCAGGAAGAGCTGTCCCACGCCAAGGATGACCTGACCACCGCGCAGAACGCGTTGACCAACATCCAGCAGCAACTGGCAACCAGCAGCGCGCTGGTGGATGACACCCAGGTCTCTTCGCACCCGGACGTCAAATCGGCTGCGGCGCAACTGCGTCAGGCCTACCTGAGCAACGCGCGCAGCACGCTGATCGCCCCGGTCACCGGTTACGTTGCCAAGCGCACCGTGCAACTGGGCCAGCGGGTTCAGCCGGGTACTGCGCTGATGGCCGTTATTCCCCTCGACCAACTGTGGATCGACGCCAACTTCAAGGAAACCCAGCTCGGCCAGATGCGCATCGGCCAGCCGGTGGACATCGAAGCGGATCTGTACGGAGGCGACGTCAAGTACAGCGGCACCGTGGACAGCGTCGGCGCCGGCACCGGCAGTGCGTTTGCCTTGCTGCCTGCGCAAAACGCCACCGGTAACTGGATCAAGATCGTCCAGCGTGTGCCGGTGCGGGTTCGCATCAACGCCGATGAACTGGCCAGGCACCCGCTGCGCATCGGTCTGTCGACCACCGTTGACGTGAACCTGCATGACCAGAGCGGTCCGGTGCTGGCGCAGCAACCGCCGAAGCAGCCGCTGTTCACCACCGATGTCTACGCCAAGCAACTGGCCGATGCCGACACGATGATTGCCCGCGTGATCCACGAGAACAGCGCGTCAACCAGCGGCAAGACGGCCCAGCGCTGATTCGCCAATCCATCTGCCCCGGCCCGCTTCAGCCGGCCGGGGTGATCTTCGAGTGTCAAAGGATTCGCGATGAGTACTAACGCTCCCGCTTCTTTTACGCCGCCAAGCCTGTTGCTGACCACCATCGGCCTGTCGCTGGCGACTTTCATGCAAGTGCTCGACACGACCATCGCCAACGTGGCCTTGCCGACCATCTCCGGCAACCTCGGCGTGAGTTCGGAGCAGGGCACGTGGGTCATCACCTCGTTCGCGGTCAGTAACGCCATCGCGCTGCCGCTGACCGGCTGGCTCAGTCGACGCTTCGGTGAAGTGAAGCTGTTTCTGTGGGCCACGCTGCTGTTCGTGATGGCTTCGTTCCTCTGCGGCATATCCACGTCGATGCCCGAACTGGTGGGCTTTCGGGTCGTGCAGGGCATGGTCGCTGGACCGTTGTACCCGATGACCCAGACCCTGCTGATCGCGGTATATCCCCCGGCGAAACGGGGGATGGCGCTGGCACTGCTGGCGATGGTCACCGTTGTGGCGCCGATCGCCGGCCCGATTCTCGGCGGCTGGATCACCGACAGTTATAGCTGGCCGTGGATCTTCTTCATCAACGTGCCGATCGGTCTGTTCGCGGCGTTCGTGGTGCGTCAGCAAATGGCCACACGTCCGGTCAGCACCAGTCGCCAGCCCATGGATTATGTGGGCTTGATCACGTTGATCATTGGTGTGGGTGCGCTGCAGATCGTGCTCGACAAAGGCAATGACCTGGACTGGTTCGAGTCGAACTTCATCATCATTGGCTCGGTGATTTCAGCCATTGGCCTGGTGGCGTTCGTGATCTGGGAAATGACCGATGACCATCCGGTCGTCAATCTTCGGCTGTTTGCGTTCCGCAACTTTCGCTTTGGGACGATCTGCCTGGTGGGCGGTTATGCGGGGTTTTTCGGTATCAACCTGATTCTGCCGCAATGGCTGCAAACGCAGATGGGTTATACGGCCACCTATGCCGGGCTGGCAGTAGCACCGCTCGGGGTGCTGCCGGTGTTGATGTCGCCCTTTGTCGGTCGCTACGCGCATAAGTTCGACTTGCGTCTGTTGGCCGGTCTGGCGTTTCTGGCGATCGGCCTGAGCTGCTTCATGCGTGCGGATTTCACCAGTCAGGTGGACTTCACCCACATCGCTCTGGTGCAGTTGTTCATGGGGGCAGGGGTGGCGCTGTTCTTCATGCCGACCTTGAGCATTCTGCTGTCGGACCTGCCGCCGTCGCAGATTGCCGACGGCTCGGGGCTGGCGACGTTCCTGCGTAACCTTGGCGGCAGCTTCGCGGCGTCATTGACCACCTGGATCTGGATCCGCCGCGCCAATCAGCATCATGCGTATCTGAGCGAAAACGTGAACGCTTACGAGCCGACAACGCGGCATGCGCTGGAGACCCTGGGCGGGGCGAGCAACCAGGCCTACGCGCAGCTTGATTCGATGGTCACCAGTCAGGCCTACATGATGTCGACGGTGGACTATTTCTACATGATGGGCTGGATCTTCCTGTCGCTGATCCTGATCATCTGGCTGGCCAAGCCACCGTTTACCGCGAAGGCTGCGCCCGGGGGAGGGCATTGACGCCGCGCTGTCGGCGTCAAACACAGGTCATGGGGGAGTGAGCTTGCTCACGAAGAGGCCGGGACATTCAGCCACTTTCTCTGGTGTCAGAAAGTAAGCCTTCGCGAGCAAGCTCGCTCCCACAGGTTTGGCGTTCGACGATCATCGGTGTTCACTTCTGACGCACCGGTGATCTGGTCAGGGCTCAAACGCAAACGACTCCAGATGAAAGCCCGACTCATCGATCTGCAGCAACCACCCCTCGCGGTCCCAATCCCCCAGCACAATGCGCTGCGCCGTGGTCTCACCCAGCTGCACGTCGTGAACCGCAGGCCGGTGGGTGTGACCGTGAATCAGCGTCTTCACGCCAGACTCGGTCATCACCTGCGGCACTTCGTCCGGCGTCACATCGACAATGTCGTTGGCCTTCATTCGTGTCTGCGCACGGCTTTCGCTGCGCAGCTTGCGCGCCAACTTGTGCCGGGTGCTCAACGGTAGATGACGAAGCACCCACAGCGTCAGCGGATGGCGCAGGTAACGGCGCATACGCATGTAGGCTTCGTCCCGGGTGCACAGACTGTCGCCGTGCATCAGCAGCACCGGCTCTCCGTTGAAGTGTACGACGCTTGGGTCCTTGAGCAGCGTGCAGCCCGCCGCTTTGCAGAACGCCTTGCCGATCATGAAGTCGCGATTGCCGTGCATCAGGAACACCCGGGTGCCGCTGTCGCTTAACGCGCGCAGCGCCTGGCAGATCGAGCGCTGAAAGGGCGACATGGCGTCATCGCCGATCCAGGCCTCGAAAAAATCCCCAAGGATGTACAGCGACTCAGCGTTGCGCGCGCGGCCGTTCAGCAGGCCGAGAAACGCCTGGGTAATGTCCGGGCGTCCTTCTTCCAGGTGCAGATCGGAGATCAGCAATATCACTCAACGATCTCGGCTTTCTCGATGATCACGTCGTCAGCCGGCACGTCTTGATGACCCGCCTTGGACGTGGTGGCGACGCCTTTGATCTTGTCGACCACCTCAGTGCCTTCGACCACCTCGGCAAACACGGCGTAACCCCAGCCCTGTACGGTCTTGGCGCTGTGGTTGAGGAAGTCGTTGTCGGCGACGTTGATGAAGAATTGCGCCGAGGCTGAATGGGGCTCCATGGTGCGGGCCATGGACACCGAATACTTCTTGTTCGGCAGACCGTTGTCGGCTTCGTTCTGGATGCTCGGGCGCTTGTCTTTCTTCTCTTTCATGCCCGGTTCGAAGCCACCGCCCTGGATCATGAAATTACCGATCACGCGGTGAAACACGGTGTTTTCGTAGTGGCCGGCTTTGACGTATTCGATGAAGTTGGCGACGGTCAGCGGCGCCTTTTCTGCGTTCAGTTGCAGAACGATTTCACCGTGGTTGGTGGTCAGCTTTACTTTCGACATGGTCAGCTCGCTCTTTGAAGTCGTGGTGAGAGGCAGTGATCGCGGCAGTCGGCCATCGAGATGCGAGGCCAGTGCCGCTGATGCACACCAGGCGCGCAGTTTACAGAGGGTAGCCGCTGCTCGGGTAGTTGCGATTGCGCCGGCGGTTGCTGCTGACAACGCGCCCATCTCGGCAGTTTTGTCACAGCGCGCTGTCAGGGGCTTGACAGCTTCGGCTATGATAGGCGCTTTGATTTAACCGGCCTTCCTGGCCGCGACCCGTACAAGGATCCTATGAGCAAGCCCACTCAAGATGCCGCTGCGAATTCCAAGGCAGGCCCTGCCATTCCAACCAACTTCCTGCGCCCCATCGTGCAGGCAGACCTGGATTCGGGCAAGCACACCCAGATCGTGACCCGCTTCCCGCCGGAGCCCAACGGCTACCTGCACATCGGTCATGCCAAGTCGATCTGCGTCAACTTTGGTCTGGCTCAGGAATTCGGCGGCGTCACGCATCTGCGCTTCGACGACACCAACCCGGCGAAGGAAGACCAGGAATACATCGACGCCATCGAAGCCGACGTCAAATGGCTGGGCTTCGAGTGGTCCGGCGAAGTGCGTTATGCCTCGCAGTACTTCGACCAGCTGTACGCCTGGGCGGTCCATCTCATCGAAGCGGGCAAGGCCTACGTCGATGACCTGACCCCCGAACAAGCTCGCGAATACCGCGGCACCCTGACCGAGCCGGGCAAGAAGAGCCCGTTCCGCGATCGCAGCGTCGAAGAAAACCTTGACCTGTTCGGCCGCATGAAAGCCGGCGAGTTCGAAGACGGCGCCCGCGTCCTGCGTGCCAAGATCGACATGGCTTCGCCGAACATGAACCTGCGTGATCCGATCCTCTACCGCATTCGTCACGCGCACCACCACCAGACCGGTGACAAGTGGTGCATCTACCCGATCTACGATTTCACCCACGGTCAGTCGGACGCCATCGAAGGCATCACCCATTCGATCTGCACCCTGGAATTCGAGAGCCATCGCCCGCTCTACGAGTGGTTCCTCGACAATCTGCCGGTGCCGTGCAAGCCGCGTCAGTACGAGTTCTCGCGCCTGAACCTGAACTACACCATCACCAGCAAGCGCAAGCTCAAACAACTGGTAGATGAAAAGCACGTGCAGGGCTGGGACGATCCGCGCATGTCGACGCTGTCAGGCTTCCGCCGCCGCGGTTACACCCCGGTGTCGATCCGCAATTTCTGCGAAATGATCGGCACCAACCGCTCCGACGGCGTGGTCGATTTCGGCATGCTGGAGTTCAGCATCCGTCAGGACCTGGACCACAACGCCCCGCGCGCCATGTGCGTGCTGCGCCCGCTGAAAGTCGTGATCACCAATTACCCGGAAGGCCAGGTCGACCACCTCGAACTGCCGCGCCATCCGCAGAAGGAAGAACTCGGCGTGCGCAAGCTGCCGTTCTCCCGCGAGATCTACATCGACCGTGACGACTTCATGGAAGAGCCGCCGAAGGGCTACAAGCGCCTGGAACCGAACGGCGAAGTGCGCCTGCGTGGCAGCTACGTGATTCGCGCCGACGAAGCGATCAAGGACGCCGACGGCAACATCGTCGAGCTGCGTTGCTCCTACGACCCGGAAACCCTGGGCAAGAACCCTGAAGGCCGCAAGGTCAAAGGCGTTGTGCACTGGGTGCCGGCAGCGGAAAGCATCGAGTGCGAAGTGCGTCTGTACGACCGTCTGTTCCTGTCGGCAAACCCTGAGAAAGCAGAAGAGGGCAAGACCTTCCTGGACAACATCAACCCAGGCTCCTTGCAGGTCCTGACCGGTTGTCGCGCTGAACCGTCGCTGGCTGACGCTCAGCCGGAAGACCGTTTCCAGTTCGAACGCGAAGGCTATTTCAGCGCGGATCTGAAGGACTCGAAACCCGGTCATCCGGTCTTTAACCGGACTGTGACGCTCCGCGATTCGTGGAGCTAAGGTAGGCAACGTGCTTTCTATCTACAACACGCTCAGCAAGAGCAAAGAAGTCTTCAAGCCGCTGGATGGCAACAAGGTGCGCATGTACGTCTGCGGGATGACCGTGTACGACTACTGCCACCTGGGCCACGGCCGCAGCATGGTGGCGTTCGACGTCGTCACCCGCTGGCTGCGTTTCAGCGGCTACGACCTGACCTACGTGCGCAACATCACCGACATCGACGACAAGATCATCAACCGCGCCCGTGAAAACGGCGAGGCGTTCGATGCCCTGACCGCGCGCATGATTGACGCGATGCACGAGGACGAAGCGCGCCTGAACATCCTCAAGCCGGACATGGAACCACGCGCGACCGATTACATCGGCGGCATGCACGACATGATCCAGCGCCTGATCGACAAGGGCTATGCCTACGCCCCGGGCAATGGCGACGTGTACTACCGCGTCGGCAAATTCCTCGGCTACGGCAAGCTGTCGCGCAAGAAGATCGAAGACCTGCGCATCGGCGCGCGGATCGAGGTCGACGAAGCCAAGGACGATCCGCTGGATTTCGTGCTGTGGAAAGGCGTCAAGCCGGGCGAACCGAGCTGGGAATCGCCGTGGGGTGCGGGACGTCCGGGCTGGCACATCGAGTGCTCGGTGATGTCCACCTGCTGCCTGGGTGAGACCTTCGACATCCATGGCGGCGGCAGCGATCTGGAATTCCCGCACCACGAGAACGAGATTGCCCAGAGCGAAGCCGCGACCGGCAAGACCTACGCCAACGCCTGGTTGCACTGCGGCATGATCCGCATCAATGGCGAGAAGATGTCCAAGTCCTTGAACAACTTCTTCACCATCCGCGACGTGCTGGATAAATACCACCCGGAAGTGGTGCGTTACCTGCTGGTGTCGAGCCACTACCGCAGCGCGATCAACTATTCCGAAGACAGCCTGAAAGAATCGAAAGGCGCGCTGGAGCGGTTCTACCACGCGCTCAAAGGCCTGCCGGTCGCCGAGCCTGCGGGGGGCGAGGCGTACGTCGAGCGTTTTTCGACTGCCATGAACGACGACTTCGGGACCCCGGAAGCGTGCGCCGTGCTGTTCGAGATGGTTCGCGAGATCAACCGCCTGCGCGACAGCGATGTCAACGCAGCGGCAGGCTTGGCGGCACGTTTGAAGGAGCTGGCCAGCGTGTTGGGCGTGTTGCAGCTGGAAGCCGATGACTTCCTGCGCGCCGGCGCCGAAGGGCGGGTGGATGCTGCCGAAGTCGAAGCCTTGATCGCCGCACGCCTGCAGGCACGCGCCGACAAGAATTGGGCTGAGTCCGACCGCATCCGCGATCAGCTCACCGCCATGGGCGTGGTGCTGGAAGACAGCAAAGGCAGCACCACCTGGCGTTTGGCGGATTGATCGGCAACCCTCGGTAAACGCCTATCCTTGATCGTTCCTACGCTCCGCGTGGGAATGCCTCGCCGGACGCTCCGCGTCTTCGTTGACGCGGAGCGTCTTGGGCGGGGTTACCACGCGGAGCGTGGGAACGATCAGCGTCCCGAAGGTCGTTTGGCAAATTGTTGATTTCTACTGGCCTGCTGCCGTTCGCGCTTGGGCGCCTCAAGCCAGCACTGCGAGCGACGTGTACTTAGCAACCATCGCGTCTGACGTAATTAGCTTCATCGGTTCAGTGATGGCGGCAGCAACGATTAGCCTATCGAATGGGTCGCGATGATGGTGTTCCAGATCTTTGACTGCGATTGCATGTTCAACGCTGACAGGGAGCTCGATAAAGCCGCTGTCTCGGCAGTATTCGCGAATCTCCTCAAGATCAGCCGTTAGTTTCCCCAAGCCAATCTTTATCGACATCTCCCAAAACGTGGCGGCGCTGATGTAAACCTCAGTAGCGGTTTCGATCAGTTTTTTTGCTTTGGGAGAAAGCTTCGGGTCGTCAGTCAGAGCCCACAGAAGAATATGAGTATCCAGCAGTATCCTCATGGGCGACTGCCTTCGAAATCATCCAGCACAGAGTCAGAAAGCGGCGCATCGAAGTCGTCCGGTAGTTGAAGAATACCTTTCATAGCACCGATGCGTTTACCGGTGGGCCGCCCGATGGGGACGAGGCGCGCCATTGCGCGACCATGTTTGGCGATCGTGATAGTCTGGCCCGCCGCAGCGTCATCTACCAGTTTTGACAGATTGTCCTTGGCCTCACCGAGAGGGACGATAATCATGACGTATGCTCGCATTCGGAAATATTGGCCAAATATAGCCATATAATTCTTCTTGCCCAAGCCACCGTTACAATTCTGTGCTGATTGCGGTGACCCCCCCGCGTGGGAATACCTCGTCTGACGCTCCGCGTCTAATTTGGCGCGGAGCGTCATCGGCGGGTTACCACGCGGAGCGTGGGAACCATCTAAGCCTTCAAAACCCCTGTTCCCTCAGCCGCTTGTACAGCGTATTCCGGCTCACCCCCAGGCGTTTCGCCAACTGCGAGATATTGCCGCCGGCCGCCTGCAGCAACTCACTCAGCTCTTCCGGCGTGTCCAGCGCTGCCTTGCGGTTGAACACTGTCTCGGGTTCGACGCGCTCGCAGCCCATCGCCAGGTCGGCAAAAAAGTCTTCCGGCAGATGCTCCGTGGAAATGGGTTGATCATCTGCCAGCGCCAACGCCACCTGAATCACGTTGCTCAACTGCCGCAGGTTGCCCGGCCACGGGTGCCGTTCGAACAACTCCATCACCTGTGGCTCAAAGCCTGCTGTCTGCTGCGGTTCGCGGTGCTGTTCCCAGATGACACGGACCAGCGCGGGCTTGTCGCTGCGATCCCGCAACGGCGGCAACTCCAGGTTCAGGCCGCTGATGCGGTAGTACAAATCCTGACGAAACCGTCCGTTCTGCACATGTTCGCGCAATGAGCAGTGAGTGGCGGAAATCACCCGAATATCCACTGGGTACAACTCGCTGCTGCCAACCGGCTGCACACACCGTTCCTGCAACACCCGCAACAGACGCGCTTGAACCGGCAGCGGCATGTCGCCGATCTCGTCGAGAAACAGCGTGCCTTTGTCCGCCTTGCGGATCAGCCCGATGCTGCCTTTATGGTGAGCGCCGGTGAACGCGCCTTTTTCATAGCCAAACAATTCAGCCTCGACCAGCTCCGACGGGATGGCCGCGCAGTTCACGGCAATCATGGGCTGATCGGCGCGGGAGCTGGCGCGGTGCAGGGCCTTGACGAACACTTCCTTGCCCACACCCGTCTCGCCAAGAATCAACAGCGGGACGTTCTTCTCCAGCAATCGCTGACCCTGACGCGCGGCTTTCTCGACCCGCTCGTCCCCCATGCCGGGCTCAATGACACCGACCGCGAGTGGGCGGGACAGCATCGGCACCTGCACCGGCACCGTTCTGACCTTGAGCACCGGTGCTTTCGGCCGCTTCAGCACGCAATGGAAACGGTTGTGGCCCGACGCCTGGAGCGGGAAGGGCTGGCCTTCCATTTGGTCAAGCAGATCGGCAACCGGCGCTTTGAACAGGTTCTCGATGTTGGCGTTGAGCAGGCTGACGCCCAGCAGGGTGTCGGCGCGGCGGTTGGCGCAGAGCACACGGCCGCTTTCATCGAACACCAGCAGGCCGGCCCACTGGCTGTCGAGGTTGTTCAGGCCGGTGTTGAACACCAGTTGAAAATGGCTGTGCTGGAACTGGTCGAGGATCAGCCGGTTTTCGATGGTCTGGCTCATCATCTTGACCATCCCAAGGGTGTGGGAAGGCGGCAGGAAGCTGTCGCTGGACACATCGAGCACCGCGATCATCCTCCGCGACGCATCGAAAATCGGCGCCGCCGACCCGGTCATGAAACGGTTGGCCTTGAGAAAGTGTTCATCGTGTTCAATGTGAACAGCCTGTTCACAGGCCAGCGCAGTGCCGATGGCATTGGTGCCGGCGCTTTGCTCCAGCCAGCTGGCGCCGGCGACGAAACCCGGCTGTTGATCCGGCTCGACGAAGCGCTTGTTGCCCCAGGAATTGAGGACCTGGCCCTGCTGATCGGCGAGCAGGATCAGGCAATTGGAATTGCTCAGGATGTTCTCGTAGAAGGGCAGCACCTGCTGATGGGTAGTCTGCACCAGGGAATGATGGCGTTCGAGCAGCTGCGAAACCTGCTGATCGGGCAGGCGACCGAAGGACGGGCGTGACTGGTGGTCGAGGCCGAACTCGCGGCAACGGGCCCAGGAGTCCTGAATGATGGTGTCGTGGCTGGGGGATGCGCCTGCTGTGGCCATGAAATGGCTCCGTCCGAGTACTTTTATTTATTGTTGTCGAGATGCCGTTAGGCAGAGCATCCCTGCTCGAAAACGTCCACCCATTGTTGTTCAGGATTGTTCAAAGTCAATGTTCATTTTGTTCAGGTGTTCAGCATTTCCTGTTCATTTACGTTCATCAACGAATGCCGGTCTGTGCGGCAAATTGTCGCAACCGCTCTAGTCCGCGTATCCCAGCCAGAAAGCGCCTGAGCGGGCCGGTTGGCACGATTGTCGCTATCCAACAATCGGTCAGCACAATCGGTCAACGGATGTCACGACCTGCCATACGGCATACACGCAACACCCCGAACAAAACAAATAAAAAGGGCACGCCATGTCTCTCACGCTTGAGCACGTCAGCCGCGCCGTCGACGGTCAGATCTGGATCGACGATGCTTCGCTGAGCTTTGAACCCGGCTCATTCAACGTATTGCTGGGGCGCACCTTATCAGGCAAAACCAGCCTGATGCGCTTGATGGCCGGTCTGGACAAGCCAGACAGCGGCCGGATACTGATGAATGGCAAAGATGTCACCCAGGTCGCGGTGCGTCATCGAAACGTCTCGATGGTTTATCAGCAGTTCATCAACTATCCGAGCATGACCGTCTACGACAACATCGCCTCGCCGCTGCGCCAGGCCAAGATGTCGAAAGACGAAATCGACCGACGCGTCCGCGAAACCGCGAAGATGCTGCGCATCGAGAAATTCCTCAGCCGTCACCCCCTCGAATTGTCCGGCGGTCAGCAGCAGCGCACGGCCATGGCGCGGGCGCTGGTCAAGGACGCCGAGCTGATTCTGTTCGATGAGCCGCTGGTCAACCTCGACTACAAGCTGCGCGAAGAGCTGCGTCAGGAAATGCGCCAGCTGTTCGAAACGCGCAACACCATCGCCATTTACGCCACCACCGAGCCGAACGAAGCGCTGGCGCTGGGCGGGACCACCACGATTCTGCACGAAGGCCGCGTGATCCAGAGCGGCCGCACGCCCGAGGTGTATCACCAGCCGAAAACCGTGCTGGCCGCCGAGCTGTTCTCCGAGCCGCCGATCAACCTGATGCCCGGCCGTATCGAAGGCAACGAAGTCAGCTTCGCCAATTTCGTGCACTTCCCGCTGAACGTTGACCTGCGCAGCATCGGTGACGGCGAGTACCGCTTCGGCGTGCGGCCGAGCCACCTGAGCCTGGTGCCGTCCAACGACGACGATCTTGAGCTGGCGGTCACCGTCGAACTCGCCGAGATCAGCGGTTCGGAAACCTTCCTGCACGTGCGCAACGAGCATTTCTCGCTGGTGCTGCATCTGCCGGGCGTCCACGAGTACGACGTGGACACGCCGATTCGCGTTTACATCCCGACTCACAAACTGTTCGTATTCGATCAGCAGGGCGGCCTGATTCAGGCGCCGGGCCTGCGCATGGCGAGGGTTGCCTGATGGCCGAGATCCGCTTGCAAAAACTCGCGCACAGCTACAGCGCCAATCCGACCGGCCCTGAAGACTATGCCATCCGGGAAATGACCCACATCTGGGAGCAGGGCGGCGCGTATGCCTTGCTCGGCCCGTCCGGCTGCGGCAAATCGACCCTGCTCAATATCATCTCCGGCCTGCTCAGCCCGTCTGAAGGCAAGGTCATGTTCGACACCACGGTGGTCAACGACATGTCGCCGGAGGAGCGCAACATCGCTCAGGTTTTCCAGTTTCCGGTGGTCTACGACACCATGACGGTGTACGACAACCTCGCGTTTCCGCTGCGCAATCAGGGCATGCCGGAAGCGAAAGTGAAGATCAAGGTGCAGGAAATCGCCGACGTGCTGGATCTGCAGCCGTTGTTGAGCAAGAAAGCCAAAGGCCTCACCGCTGACGAAAAACAGAAAGTCTCCATGGGCCGCGGACTGGTCCGCGATGACGTGTCGGCGATTCTGTTCGACGAACCGCTGACCGTGATCGACCCGCACCTGAAGTGGAAACTGCGCCGCAAGCTTAAGCAGATTCACGAGCAGTTCAACATCACCATGGTTTACGTCACCCACGATCAGTTGGAGGCCTCCACCTTCGCCGACAAGATCGCGGTGATGTACGGCGGCCAGATCGTCCAGTTCGGCACCCCGCGTGAACTGTTCGAAAAGCCGCACCACACCTTCGTCGGCTACTTCATCGGCAGCCCCGGCATGAACCTCATCGAGGTCAAGCCTGAAGCCGGCGGCGTGGGCTTTGGCGGCATTCACCTGCCATTGCCCGATGCCCTGCAGCAGCGCCTTGCATCGACTCAGTGGAGCACGCTGAAAGTCGGGATTCGCCCCGAGTTCGTACACGTCTGGGACAGCCCCAACGACGACGCCATGCAGGCCGAGGTGACCTATGTCGAGGACCTGGGGACCTACAAGATCATCACCGTCAACCTGGCCGGCCAGTCGCTGAAAGTGCGCCTGCAGGAAGACAAGCCGGTGCCCCAGGGCCAGGCCTGGATCAGTTTCCCGGCGCAATGGCTGATGCTCTACGCCGATGAATTTCTGCTGGAGGCCGCCACGAACACACTGCCGGCCAGCGAGGTGTCCCATGACTAAAGTGCAAAACAACAAGGCCTGGTGGCTGGTGCTGCCGGTGTTCCTGCTGGTGGCGTTCAGCGCCATCATTCCGATGATGACCGTGGTCAACTATTCGGTGCAGGACATCTTCGACCAGTCCAGCCGCTACTTCGTCGGCGCCGACTGGTTCCGGCAAGTGCTGCAGGACCCGCGTCTGCATGACTCGCTGCTGCGCCAGTTCATTTACTCCGCCTGTGTGCTGCTGATCGAAATCCCACTGGGCATCGGCATCGCCCTGACCATGCCGACCAAGGGTCGCTGGTCGTCGCTGTGCCTGATTGTCATGACCATCCCGCTGCTGATCCCCTTCAACGTGGTCGGCACCATCTGGCAGATCTTCGGCCGTGGCGACATCGGCCTGCTGGGCTGGGTCCTCAACGACGTGCTGGGCATCAGCTACAACTACGCGGCCAATGCGTCGGACGCCTGGGTGACCGTGCTGGTCATCGACGTCTGGCACTGGACCTCACTGGTGGCGTTGCTGTGCTATTCGGGGCTGCGCGCCATTCCGGACGTGTACTACCAGGCGGCACGAATCGATCGGGCGTCCAACTGGGCCGTGTTCCGACACATCCAGCTGCCGAAGATGAAAAGCGTGCTGCTCATCGCCGTGATGCTGCGCTTCATGGACAGCTTCATGATCTACACCGAGCCGTTCGTGCTTACCGGAGGCGGTCCGGGCAACTCCACGACCTTCCTCAGCCAGACCCTGACGACCATGGCCCTCGGCCAGTTCGACCTGGGCCCTGCGGCGGCGTTCTCGCTGGTGTATTTCCTGATCATTCTGTTGGTGTCGTGGGTGTTCTACACCGCCATGACCCACAGCGAAAAGAACTGAGGAGCGCCCATGAACAAGCGCGAGAAAGTGTCGTTCAAAAAGCTCATACCGCTGTGGATCTACCTGCTGTTTCTGCTGGTGCCGATCTACTGGCTGGTCAACATGTCGTTCAAGACCAACACCGAAATCCTCGGCGGCCTGACCCTGTTCCCACAGGACTTCACGCTGGCGAACTACAAGGTTATCTTCACCGACGAAAGCTGGTACAGCGGCTACATCAACTCGCTGTACTACGTCTGCCTGAATATGGTGATATCGCTGAGCGTCGCGTTGCCTGCGGCCTACGCGTTTTCACGCTATCGTTTCCTCGGCGACAAACACCTGTTCTTCTGGCTCCTGACCAACCGGATGGCACCACCGGCGGTTTTCCTGCTGCCGTTCTTCCAGCTTTATTCGTCCATCGGCCTGTTCGACACGCACATTGCGGTAGCGTTGGCGCATTGTTTGTTCAACGTGCCGCTGGCGGTGTGGATTCTGGAAGGGTTCATGTCCGGGGTTCCCAAGGAGATTGACGAAACGGCTTACATCGATGGCTACAGCTTTCCCAAGTTCTTCGGCAAGATTTTCATCCCGCTGATCGGCTCGGGCATCGGTGTCACGGCGTTCTTCTGCTTCATGTTCTCCTGGGTCGAATTGTTGCTGGCGCGCACGCTCACCTCGGTCAATGCCAAGCCGATCGCGGCGGTCATGACCCGTACCGTTTCAGCGTCGGGGATCGATTGGGGGGTGCTGGCAGCGGCGGGGGTGTTGACCATTCTGCCGGGCATGCTGGTGATCTGGTTCGTTCGTAATCACGTGGTCAAGGGCTTTGCTCTTGGTCGTGTCTGAGGAGTCGAAAAATGGAGTGGATGTCCTGGACCCTGCCAACTGCTATTTTCTTTGCGTCCATCGCCGCGATTCTGGTGGCGATGACGGCCTGGGAACTGCGTTCGGCGAGTATTGAGCGTCGCGGTTTTCTGCCGATTGCCACCACGCGCGGCGATCGTCTGTTCATCGGCCTGCTCGGAAGCGCTTACCTGCATCTGCTGGTCATCGGCGCGACGAGCTGGGATATCTGGGTGGCCTCCGGGTTGTCCCTGGTCTGGCTGTTGGTGGTGATGCGTTGGGGTTGAAAGGTTTTGACGGTGCAAGCGCAGACGCGCTTGTGCCGCGAACGAATGACGAAGGTTGAAACGCGGGATCACATAAGAATCAACACAAGAGGTGTCTATGTTCAATAAGAAAAACAAGCTGCGACATAGTGTGACGGTAGCGACGATGGTAATGCTCAGTGGCTTGAGCGTGTCGGCTTGGGCCGATCAGTACGAGGATGCGGCGAAGAAATGGGCCGACAGCGAGTTCAAGCCGAGCACGCTCTCCGATGCCGAGAAGCTCAAGGAACTGGAGTGGTTCATCAAGGCCGCCGAGCCGTTCCGCGGCATGGACATCAAGGTGGTGTCCGAAACCTTGACCACCCATGAATACGAATCCAAAACCCTGGCCAAGGCGTTCACCGAAATCACCGGCATCAAGGTCACCCACGACCTGCTGCAGGAAGGCGACGTGATCGAGAAACTGCAGACCGCCATGCAGTCCAACCAGAGTATCTATGACGGCTGGGTGAACGACTCCGACCTGATCGGTACGCACTTCCGCTACGGCAAGGCGATGTCTCTGACAGACCTGATGGCCAGCCCGGAAGGGGCGAAAGTCACTTCTCCGACCCTCGACCTCAAGGACTTCATCGGCACCTCGTTCACCACGTCGCCAGAAGTCAAAGACGCGTCCGGCAAAGTCGTTACGCCGGCCAAGCTCTATCAGCTGCCTGACCAGCAGTTTGCCAACCTTTACTGGTTCCGCGCCGACTGGTTCGAGCGTCCTGACCTGAAAGAGAAATTCAAGGCCAAATACGGCTACGAGCTGGGCGTTCCGGTGAACTGGTCGGCCTATGAAGACATTGCCAAGTTCTTCAGCGAAGACGTCAAGGAACTCGACGGCAAGAAAGTCTACGGTCACATGGACTACGGCAAGAAAGACCCGTCCCTGGGCTGGCGCTTCACCGATGCCTGGTTCTCCATGGCCGGCAGCGGCGACAAAGGCTTGCCGAACGGTCTTCCGGTCGACGAGTGGGGTATCCGCGTAGAGGACTGCCACCCGGTCGGTTCGAGCATTACCCGCGGCGGCGACACCAACGGCCCGGCCGCTGTGTACGCCACTCAGAAGTACATCGACTGGCTCAAGGCCTACGCGCCGCCTGAAGCGGCAGGCATGACGTTCTCCGAGTCCGGCCCGGTGCCGTCCCAGGGTAACGTTGCTCAGCAGATCTTCTGGTACACCGCTTTCACCGCCGACATGACCAAGCCGGGTCTGCCGGTCATGAATGCCGACGGCACGCCGAAATGGCGCATGGCTCCATCGCCAAAAGGCCCTTACTGGAAAGAGGGCATGAAGCTGGGTTACCAAGACGTGGGCTCCTGGACCTTCCTCAAGTCCACCGAGGAGAAGAAACGCCTGGCCGCCTGGCTTTACGCGCAGTTCGTGACGTCGAAATCCGTCTCGCTGAAGAAAACCATCGTGGGCCTGACGCCGATTCGTGAATCGGACATCAACTCCAAAGAGATGACCGCCCTGGCGCCGAAACTCGGTGGTCTGGTCGAGTTCTATCGCAGCCCGGCCCGCGTGCAATGGTCGCCAACCGGCACCAACGTTCCGGACTATCCGAAGCTGGCACAGCTGTGGTGGAGTCATGTGGCTGAAGCCGTTACCGGCGAGAAAACCGCGCAGGCGGCCCTCGACGGTCTGGCCAAGGATCAGGATGCAATCATGACCCGCATCGAGCGCTCCAAGGTTCAGGAACCAAGCGGTTGCGCGCCGAAGATGAACCCGGAAACCTCGGCGGAAGAGTGGTACACCAAAGCCGAGAAGAGCAACGGTGCCTTCCTCGCACCGCAGCGCAAACTGGCCAACGAGAAGCCGAAGGGCGAAACCATCGCTTACTCCGACCTCTTGAAGAGCTGGGAAGCGGCCAAGAAGTAAAGCTGCACGCTTCTACGTTTGGTCCATAAAAAAACGGCACCCTCGGGTGCCGTTTTCGTGTGCGCGTCTTGATGCGTCGGCTTGAATGATCAGCTGTGCAGCGTTTCTGCCGCGTACAGTGTGTTTTCCAGCAGGCAGGCACGGGTCATCGGGCCGACGCCGCCTGGCACTGGCGTGATCCAGCCGGCACGGGGCAGGGCGGTCTCGTACACCACATCACCCACCAGCTTGCCGTCATCCTGACGGTTGATGCCGACGTCGATAACGATCGCGCCTTCCTTGATCCACTCGCCCTTGACCAGGCCCGGCTTGCCCGCCGCCACGACCACCAGATCGGCACGGCCCACGTGTCCGGCCAGGTCCTGAGTGAAGCGATGGGTTACGGTCACGGTGCAGCCCGCCAGCAGCAGCTCCATCGCCATCGGACGACCGACGATGTTGGAAGCGCCCACCACGACCGCGTCCTTGCCGTACAGGTCGACACCGGTGCTTTCCAGCAGGGTCATGATGCCCTTGGGGGTGCAGGGCCGCAGCAGTGGAATGCGCTGGGCCAGTCGCCCTACGTTGTAGGGGTGGAAGCCATCGACGTCTTTATCCGGGCGGATGCGCTCCAGGAGGCTGGAAGATTCCAGATGCTCGGGCAGCGGCAGTTGCAGCAGGATGCCGTCGATGGCCGGGTCGTCGTTGAGACGATCGATCAGATCGGTCAGTTCGGTCTGGGTGGTTTCACTGGGCAGGTCATAGGCCTGGGAGATGAAGCCGACCTCTTCGCAGTCTTTGCGTTTGTGCGAGACGTAAACCTGAGAGGCGGGGTCGCTGCCGACCAGAATCACCGCGAGGCCCGGCGTGCGCAGGCCTTGCTGGCGACGCTGGGCGACTCGTTGGGCGATCTGCTGGCGCAGGTTGGCTGCGATCGCTTTGCCGTCTATTAGTTTTGCAGTCATTACGCGTGATTAACCATCGGAAGGGGAGGGAAAAAGAGCGCGCATTCTCGCATGACCTGACCCAAGGGCAAAGACGGTTGGTCCG
Source organism: Pseudomonas sp. W2Oct36 (assembly GCF_041060465.1). Lineage (NCBI taxonomy): Bacteria > Pseudomonadati > Pseudomonadota > Gammaproteobacteria > Pseudomonadales > Pseudomonadaceae > Pseudomonas > Pseudomonas sp. W2Oct36. The sequence goes on along the minus strand of NZ_JAUERW010000005.1, from coordinate 183,433 downwards.
CTTAATAAGCTAACCCCTTTAATTAACTGAATTTTTTTGAAAAAAGTGTTGACGACCTTTTGGGCCGTCTATAAGATTCGTCGCACTTGTCGGGCACAACCCCACACAGGATTAGCCGGAAGCGGCAAATCAGGTCGAAAGGTTGAATAAGTCAGGTAGAGTTAAGATCTGCTCAGCGTGATTGAAAGCTCTTAATTTGCAGTCTTACGAAGGCAAATGAAATAAGTGCCCGTAGCTCAGCTGGATAGAGCATCCGCCTTCTAAGCGGATGGTCGCAGGTTCGAGTCCTGCCGGGTGCGCCATTAGGCAGCTTTGGCACAAGTAGCATTCAAGTTGAATGCGTCGGTTACAACGCAATATGGTGGGCGTAGCTCAGTTGGTAGAGCACGGGATTGTGACTCCCGTTGTCGAGGGTTCGATCCCCTTCGTCCACCCCATATTCGAAAAGGCGCCAGATTCATAATCTGGCGCCTTTGCTTTAAGCGCTTTAAAACGCGGATGTGGTGGAATTGGTAGACACACTGGATTTAGGTTCCAGCGCCGCAAGGTGTGAGAGTTCGAGTCTCTCCGTCCGCACCAGTTACAGGTCTCGCAACACCTCGGGTGTTGAGGGATGAAAGAAGGCCGCCTTGTGCGGCTTTTTTTGTTTCAGCGTACTGCTTTTTGACGCGGTGCGAGCTTGATGGGTCCAGGAACGCGGGGCTCGTCCGGTGTGCTTCCAGGGACTGGATCATGTTTCGGTCGTCCTTTTGCTTCCTTTATATAGGGGCGTATCAGGTGCGTTCCAGACACCTCGCGCAGGCTGAAACATTCGTCTGCGATACCCGGGCTGCATGCCACTTTATTTACCCTTGTTCAGTAGGGTGACTTCTTGAGTTTGACCCACTAGAATGCTTGCCCTTGATTCTGGGGTCGGAAACGGCCGGCTAACGTCTGTGCAACGAGGAATATCCATGCAAGTTTCTGTTGAAAACACTTCCGCTCTCGAGCGCCGCATGACCATTGGCGTGCCCGCTGAGCGCATCGAGACTGAAGTCAACAAGCGTCTGCAGCAGACCGCACGTAAAGCCAAGATCCCGGGCTTCCGCCCAGGCAAAGTGCCTATGAGCGTGATCCGCCAGCGTTACGAAGACGGTGCTCGTCAAGACGCACTGGGCGACCTGATCCAGGCGACCTTCTACGAAGCCGTCGTCGAGCAAAAGCTGAACCCGGCTGGCGCACCTTCCGTCGAGCCGAAAACCTTCGAAAAGGGCAAGGACCTCGAGTACATCGCTACTTTCGAAGTGTTCCCTGAATTTACCGTTGCCGGTTTCGACTCCATTTCCGTCGAGCGTCTGTCGGCTGACGTCGCTGATTCCGATCTGGACAACATGCTGGAAATCCTGCGCAAGCAGAATGTCAGCTTCGAAGTAGCCGACCGCGCTGCGCAAAACGAAGACCAGCTGAACATCGACTTCGTTGGCAAGATCGACGGTGAAGCATTCGCTGGCGGTTCGGCCACCGGTACTCAGCTGGTGCTGGGTTCGGGTCGCATGATCCCGGGTTTCGAAGACGGTCTGGTTGGCGCCAAAGCCGGCGAAGAGCGCGTTCTGAACCTGACCTTCCCAGAGGATTATCAGAATCTGGAGCTGGCTGGCAAAACCGCCGAGTTCACCGTCACTGTCAATACTGTGTCGGCACCGACCCTGCCTGAGCTGAACGAAACGTTCTTCAAGCAGTTCGGCATCAAGGAAACCAACATCGAAGGCTTCCGCACCGAAGTTCGCAAGAACATGGAGCGCGAGCTGCGTCAGGCCATCAAGTCCAAGGTCAAGAATCAGGTAATGGACGGTCTGCTGGCCGCCAACCCGATCGAAGTGCCTAAAGCGCTGCTGGAAAACGAAGTGAACCGTCTGCGCGTCCAGGCTGTTCAGCAGTTCGGCGGCAACATCAAGCCTGACCAGCTGCCGGCAGAGCTGTTCGAAGAGCAGGCCAAGCGCCGCGTTGAACTGGGTCTGATCGTGGCTGAAGTCGTCAAGCAGTTCGACCTCAAGCCTGACGACACCCGCGTTCGCGAGCTGATTCAGGAAATGGCTTCCGCTTACCAGGAGCCAGAGCAGGTTGTGGCCTGGTACTACAAGAACGAACAGCAAATGAACGAAGTTCGTTCGGTTGTGCTGGAAGAACAAGTTGTGGATACTGTTTTGCAGAAAGCGAGCGTGACCGATAAAGCGGTCTCGTACGAAGAGGCAGTCAAGCCGGTTGAAGCTCCACAAGCCGACTGATTTCCTTCTCTCGTTCGAAAACACCATAAGCCAGCCTTCGCGCTGGCTTATGCGTATTCAAGACATGACTATTTGGGAGTGAATGCGAGACATGTCCCGCAATTCTTATATTCAGCAGAACTCTGACATCCAGGCCGCTGGCGGCCTGGTCCCGATGGTTATCGAGCAGTCCGCCCGTGGCGAGCGCGCCTATGACATCTACTCCCGCCTGCTCAAGGAACGCGTCATCTTCCTGGTCGGTCCGGTTGAAGACTACATGGCCAACCTCATCTCGGCGCAGCTGCTGTTCCTTGAAGCGGAAAACCCGGACAAGGACATCCATCTTTACATCAACTCCCCAGGCGGTTCGGTGACTGCGGGCATGGCGATCTACGACACCATGCAGTTCATCAAGCCTGACGTTTCCACGACCGTCATGGGCCAGGCATGCAGCATGGGCGCTTTCCTGTTGGCCGGTGGCGCCAAGGGCAAGCGTTTCGCACTGCCGAACTCCCGGGTCATGATTCACCAGCCGTTGGGCGGTTTTCAGGGCCAGGCGTCGGACATCGACATCCACGCCCGGGAAATCCTGTTCATCCGTCAACGTCTGAACGAGCTGCTGGCGCACCACACCGGCCAGTCGCTCGAAACGATCGAACGCGACACCAACCGCGACAATTTCATGAGCGCAGAGCGCGCTGCCGAATACGGTCTGGTGGACTCGGTCATCGATCGGCGTCAAATGACCAAATGACTGCGTGAAGGGCAATGATCCCGGGCGGTCGGTACTTCCGTGCCGCCTGCGGACTTGAAAAATCGAGCAATTGCCTTCATCTTGTGTTGCAAGCCTACCGGATTGGATCGATCGAATGACTGACACCCGCAACGGCGAGGACAACGGCAAACTGCTTTATTGCTCCTTCTGCGGCAAAAGCCAGCATGAAGTGCGCAAGTTGATTGCCGGCCCCTCGGTATTTGTTTGTGACGAGTGCGTCGACCTGTGCAACGACATCATCCGCGAGGAGGTGCAGGAAGCACAGGCCGAAAGCAGCGCGCATAAATTGCCATCGCCTAAAGAAATCAGCGGCATCCTTGACCAGTACGTCATTGGTCAGGAGCGTGCCAAAAAGGTTCTCGCAGTAGCGGTGTACAACCACTACAAGCGACTGAACCAGCGCGACAAGAAAAACGACGACGTTGAACTGGGCAAGAGCAACATCCTGCTGATCGGCCCGACGGGCTCCGGCAAGACCCTGCTGGCGGAAACGCTGGCTCGTTTGCTCAACGTTCCTTTCACCATCGCCGACGCCACCACCCTGACCGAAGCTGGTTATGTGGGTGAGGACGTCGAGAACATCATTCAGAAGCTGTTGCAGAAGTGCGATTACGATGTCGAAAAGGCCCAGATGGGTATCGTCTACATCGACGAGATCGACAAGATTTCGCGCAAGTCCGACAACCCTTCCATCACCCGTGATGTGTCGGGCGAGGGCGTGCAGCAGGCCTTGCTGAAGCTGATTGAAGGTACCGTGGCTTCCGTTCCGCCTCAAGGTGGTCGCAAGCACCCACAGCAGGAATTCCTGCAGGTGGACACGCGCAATATCCTCTTCATCTGCGGCGGTGCGTTCTCTGGCCTGGAAAAGGTCATCCAGAATCGCTCCACCAAAGGCGGCATCGGCTTCAACGCCGAAGTGCGCAGCAAGGAAGAGGGCAAGAAGGTCGGCGAATCCCTGCGTGAAGTCGAGCCTGACGATCTGGTCAAGTTCGGTCTGATCCCGGAATTCGTGGGTCGTCTGCCTGTACTGGCGACGCTGGACGAACTGGACGAAGCTGCGCTGATGCAGATTCTGACCGAACCGAAGAACGCGCTGACCAAGCAATACGGCAAATTGTTCGAAATGGAAGGCGTGGACCTCGAGTTCCGCCCGGATGCGTTGAAATCGGTTGCCCGTCGTGCGCTTGAGCGCAAGACCGGTGCTCGCGGTCTGCGCTCCATCCTCGAGGGCGTTCTGCTCGACACCATGTACGAGATCCCGTCGCAATCCGACGTGAGCAAGGTGGTGATCGATGAGAGCGTGATCGAGGGCACCTCCAAGCCGCTGTTGATTTATGAAAACAGCGAGCCACCTGCCAAGGCGGCACCGGACGCGTAGCCTGCTGGCAACGCACCGGGCGACTGGAAACGAAAAGGGCCCTCGGGCCCTTTTCGCGTTTCCCTCAAGTCCGGCCCGCGTTTCAGGGTCCTTTCGCTTTAACTCAAAGCGGCGCTTGTTTTTTTAAGGTTCAACCCCCATCTTGATTTTCAGCTTATTTATATCTGTCCATGGCCTGAAGGCCGCCGTAGAGGCGAAATCATGAAGACGACCATTGAACTGCCTCTCTTGCCACTGCGCGACGTTGTGGTTTACCCGCATATGGTTATCCCGCTGTTCGTGGGGCGCGAGAAGTCGATCGAGGCCCTTGAAGCGGCAATGACCGGCGACAAGCAAATCCTGCTGCTGGCGCAACGCAACCCGGCCGACGACGATCCTGGTGAAGACGCGCTGTACAACGTTGGCACCGTCGCCACCGTGCTGCAGCTGCTGAAGCTGCCGGATGGCACTGTGAAGGTTCTGGTTGAAGGCGAGCAGCGTGGCTCGGTCGAGCGCTTCATCGAGGTCGACGGCCATTGCCGCGCCGAAGTCGCGCTGATCGATGAAGTGGACGCGCCGGATCGTGAATCCGAGGTCTTCGTCCGCAGCCTCCTGGCTCAGTTCGAACAGTACGTCCAACTGGGCAAAAAAGTCCCGGCGGAAGTGCTTTCCTCCCTCAACAGCATCGATGAGCCGGGCCGTCTGGTCGACACCATGGCTGCCCACATGGCGCTGAAGATCGAACAGAAGCAGGAAATCCTCGAGATCATTGACCTGTCGGCCCGTGTCGAACACGTGCTGGCGTTGCTGGATGCCGAAATTGACTTGCTGCAGGTCGAGAAGCGCATCCGCGGTCGCGTGAAAAAACAGATGGAGCGCAGTCAGCGCGAGTACTACCTGAATGAGCAGATGAAGGCCATTCAGAAGGAGCTCGGCGACAGCGAAGAAGGCCACAACGAAATCGAAGAGCTGAAAAAGCGCATCGATGCTGCCGGTCTGCCCAAAGACGCGATGACCAAGGCCACCGCAGAGCTGAACAAGCTCAAGCAGATGTCGCCGATGTCTGCTGAGGCCACTGTCGTTCGTTCCTACATCGACTGGCTCGTCCAGGTGCCGTGGAAGGCTCAGAGCAAGGTCCGTCTGGACCTCGCCCGCGCCGAGGACATTCTCGACGCCGACCACTACGGCCTGGACGAAGTCAAAGAGCGGATCCTCGAATACCTCGCCGTTCAAAAGCGCGTGAAGAAGATTCGTGGCCCGGTGTTGTGCCTGGTCGGGCCTCCTGGCGTGGGTAAAACCTCGCTGGCTGAGTCGATCGCCCACGCCACCAACCGCAAGTTCGTCCGTATGGCGCTGGGCGGCGTGCGCGATGAAGCTGAAATTCGCGGCCACCGTCGCACCTACATCGGTTCCATGCCTGGTCGTCTGATCCAGAAAATGACCAAGGTTGGTGTGCGCAACCCGCTGTTCCTGCTCGATGAAATCGACAAGATGGGCAGTGACATGCGCGGTGACCCGGCGTCGGCATTGCTGGAAGTGCTCGACCCCGAGCAGAACCACAACTTCAACGACCATTACCTGGAAGTCGACTACGACCTGTCCGACGTAATGTTCCTGTGCACCGCCAACTCGATGAACATTCCACCGGCGCTTCTTGACCGTATGGAAGTGATTCGTCTGCCCGGCTACACCGAAGACGAGAAGATAAACATCGCCACCAAGTACCTCTCGCCCAAGCAGATCGCTGCCAACGGCTTGAAGAAAGGCGAGGTCGAGTTCGAGGTCGAGGCGATTCGCGACATCATCCGTTACTACACCCGTGAAGCGGGCGTACGTAGCCTCGAGCGTCAGATCGCCAAGGTGTGCCGTAAAGCGGTCAAGGAACACGCCCACGAGAAGCGTTTCTCCGTGACCGTGACCGCGGACATGCTCGAGAACTTCCTGGGTGTGCGCAAATTCCGTTATGGCCTCGCCGAGCAGCAGGATCAGGTCGGTCAGGTGACCGGTCTGGCGTGGACGCAGGTGGGTGGCGAGCTGCTGACCATCGAAGCGGCGGTCGTTCCGGGCAAGGGTCAACTGATCAAGACCGGTTCGCTGGGCGATGTGATGGTCGAGTCGATCACTGCCGCGCTGACCGTTGTGCGCAGCCGTGCGAAGAGCCTGGGCATCCCTCTGGACTTCCACGAGAAGCGCGACACGCACATCCATATGCCGGAAGGTGCAACGCCAAAAGACGGCCCGAGCGCAGGCGTAGGCATGTGCACGGCGCTGGTGTCCGCCCTGACCGGGATTCCGGTTCGTGCCGACGTGGCCATGACGGGTGAAATCACCCTCCGTGGACAGGTGCTGGCAATCGGCGGTCTCAAGGAGAAATTGCTGGCTGCTCACCGTGGTGGCATCAAGACAGTGATCATCCCCGAGGAGAACGTTCGCGATCTGAAGGAGATCCCTGACAACATCAAGGCCGACCTGCAGATCAAACCGGTTAAATGGATTGACGAGGTCTTGCAAATTGCGCTGCAATACGCGCCAGAGCCCTTGCCGGACGTGGCTCCCGAGATGGTTGCCAAGGATGAAAAGCGCGAGTCTGACGCCAAGGAGAGGATCAGCACGCATTAGTCTGGGAGGCCTTCCTTGACAGGTTTTTGGAGCCCTTGCTATAAAGCGGCTCTTCAAGCCTGTTCAGGCCGCTCAGTGTTCGTTTGGTTACACCAAAAAAAACTTAGAAATACTCAAATACATAAGGGGACTTAGAGTGAACAAGTCGGAACTGATTGATGCCATCGCCGCATCCGCTGACATCCCGAAAGCTGCTGCCGGCCGTGCGCTGGACGCTGTAATCGAATCCGTCACTGGCGCTCTCAAGGGTGGCGACTCTGTTGTACTGGTAGGCTTCGGCACGTTCTCTGTCACTGATCGTCCTGCCCGTACCGGCCGTAACCCTCAGACCGGTAAAACCCTGGAAATTCCAGCGGCCAAGAAACCAGGTTTCAAAGCCGGTAAAGCTCTGAAAGAAGCCGTCAACTAAGTTTCTTTTTACTTTGCCCGCCCAGGACAGCGTTATCTCTGTTCAGGGCGTGAAGCGGCAAGTGCGGTTGGTCAAGCGCTGGACTGTCACTCGGGGAACGCATATCGAACCCCGTCCGCTTTGCAAGTTACGAGAAGGCGCATCCTCCGATGCGCCTTTCTTCTATCCGGATTCAACCCACGCTCCGCGTTACCGTGTGCAGCAGCCTGGTGAGTCGAGTACAACCCTCTGGGGGATACATGCTGCAGAATATCAGGGACAATTCACAGGGCTGGATTGCCAAAACCATCATCGGGGTCATCATCGCTCTGATGGCCCTGACCGGGTTCGATGCCATCTTCCGCGCAACCAGCCACTCGCAGGATGCTGCGAAGGTGAATGGCGAAGAAGTCACCCAGGCTGAACTGGGTCAAGCGGTTGAAATGCAACGCCGTCAGCTGATGCAACAGCTGGGCAAGGATTTCGATCCTGCAATGCTCAACGAAAAGATGCTGCGTGACTCGGCCCTCAAGGGCTTGATCGACCGCAAGCTGCTGTTGCAGGGCGCCGCCGATTCCAAGTTCGGTTTCTCCGAAGCTGCGCTGGACCAGCAGATGCTGCTGACCCCTGAATTTCAGGTCGACGGTAAATTCAGTGCTGATCGCTTCGATCAGGTCATTCGCCAGCTCGGCTATTCCCGTCTGCAGTTCCGCCAGATCCTGGGCCAGGAAATGCTGATCGGCCAGATTCGTGCCGGTATTGGCGGCAGTGCATTCGTCACTGACGCCCAAGTCGACGCATTCGCCCGTCTGGAAAAACAGACCCGGGATTTCGCGACGCTGACCCTGCCGGCCGATCCGTCGAGCGTGAAAGTCACCGACGACGAGATCAAGGCGCACTACGATCAGCACGCCAAAGAGTTTCTGAGTCCTGAGCAAGTGGTCCTCGACTACATCGAACTGAAGAAGTCCTCCTTCTTCGACAAAGTGTCGGTGAAGGACGAAGACCTGCAGGCGGCGTATCAGAAAGAGATCGCCAACTTGGCCGAGCAGCGCCGTGCGGCCCACATCCTGATCGAAGTCAACGACAAGACCACGGACGCTCAGGCGAAAGCCAAGATTGAAGAAATCCAGCAGCGTGTGGCCAAAGGCGAAGATTTCGCTGCGCTGGCCAAGGAGTTCTCCCAGGATCCGGGCTCGTCGACCAAGGGCGGTGACTTGGGCTATGCCGGCAAGGGGGTCTATGACCCGGCCTTCGAAGACGCGCTGTACGCGCTGAACAAGGATCAGGTGTCCGCACCTGTTCGCAGTCAGTTCGGCTGGCACTTGATCAAGCTGCTGGGCGTTGAAGCACCGTCGGTGCCGACGTTCGCCAGCCTGAAAGACAAGCTGACCCACGACCTGAAGTCTCAGCAGGTCGAGCAGAAGTTTGTCGATGCAAGCAAGAAACTGGAAGACGCGGCGTTCGAAGCGTCGGATCTGTCGCAGCCTGCTCAGGATCTGGGACTGAAAGTGCAGACCACTGCGCCGTTCGGTCGCGAGGGTGGCGAAGGCGTTGCAGCCAACCGTGCGGTGATTCAGGCGGCTTTCAGCCCGGAAGTGATGGAAGAGGGTTCCAACAGTTCCGCGCTGGAGCTGGATCCCGAGACCGTGGTGGTGGTGCATGTCAAAGAGCACCGTCAGCCTGAGCAGTTGCCGTTGGAAGCGGTATCGGCGCCGATTCGTGCGCAACTGGCGAAGGAACATGCCAGCGATGCGGTGAAGACCAAGGGCGAGGCGCTGCTGGGAGGCCTGCGTGACGGTAAAGTGCCGTATGCGGCGACCAAGCAGGAAGGTCAGAGCTGGAAGGTCGTGGAAGCGGCCTCACGCAGTCAGGAGGGTGTCGATCCTCAGGTGCTGCAGGCTGTATTCCGTATGCCGAAGCCGGAAGGCAAGGACAAGCCGGTTTATGGCAGCCTGACGGCGGCGGATGGCAGCTTTGTGATTGTGCGTCTGAATGGCGTGAATCAGGCGGCGCCGGCGTCGGATGAGGAGAAGAGCCAGTACCGTCGTTTCCTGTCGTCCCGTGAGGGTCAGCAGGATTTCGCGGCCTATCGTAAGCAGTTGGAAGCGGCGGCGAAGATCGAGAAGTATTGATCGACGCATAACGCTGTTAACAGAAAGCCCCGATTCGCGAGAATCGGGGCTTTTTTGTGTCTTGCGAAAGGGCAGGATCAAGAGCGTCTGCCTCACGGCAGACATTTCGCCTTCGGCGAGTTACTTGGAAAAGCACCCCAAGTAACCAAGGGTGCTTGCTCCTAGTTAGGCCCCTCGTTCCTCGGGGTTCCTTCACTCCGGTCTCGCTCCGTGGGCCCGCGCCGAACGGACATCCATGTCCTGACGGCGCTCTCGCCGCATCCATGCGGCTCGGCCCACTGCGCGAAACCTGCGTTCAGCCTGCACCCAAGTCGCGATTGGTGTCGTCTGGACGTTATGTGTATGAAGATCAAGATCAAGTGGAGATCAAAGGCTTCCCGGCTGAAGCCGGTCCCACTAGGTGCCCGCGGTGATTTCCTTGGGACAGGCTTTGATCGTTCCCACGCTCCGCGTGGTAACGCCGCCCCCGACGCTCCGCATCCCTCGGACAACGCATATTCAGGCCGGGGAGGTGACGCGGAGCGTCACGGCATGCATTCCCACGCGGAGCGAGGGAACGATCAACGATCACCTAAACAACGTGCACCCCGTAGGACCGGCTTTAGCCGGGAAGCTGTTGCTGTTGATCTTCTACGCGGTAGCCCGCACACCGCAGAACGCGGCTTGGGTGCAGGCCGAACGCAGACGACGCGGAGTGGGTCGAGCCGCATGGATGCGGCGAGAGCGCCGCCAGGACATGGATGTCCGTTCGGCGCGGGCCCACGGAGCGTCGTCGGAGTGAGGGAACCCGACGAAGTCGGGCCTAGCCAGGAGCAGAGGCTCCCTTGGTTACTTGGGGTGCTTTTCCAAGTAACTCGCCGAAGGCGAAACCCGAGGCCGTTAGGCCGACTCTAATGAACGCCGCATACCTCGGCTTGCAAACTTAGGGCAAAAAAAACGGCAGATCATCCAGCCACAGGGCCGTCTGATCCACCGCTTTCGCCAGCTAGCCGGCGCTTACAGGTCGTGCGCCAGGCTTCAGAGCGTCATCACTCTGAAAAGGGGCAAGCAACCCTCAACCTTCCAGATCACCCATCGCCGTGGTATTGAAACCACCGTCGACGTACATGATCTCGCCACTGACACCGGACGCCAGGTCAGAGCACAAGAAAGCGCCAGCGTTACCCACTTCTTCAATGGTCACGTTGCGACGCAATGGAGTCTGCGCCTCGTTGGCCGCCAGCATCTTGCGGAAGTTGGAGATACCCGAAGCGGCGAGGGTACGGATCGGGCCAGCCGATACCGCGTTGACACGGGTACCGTCCGGGCCGAGGCTGCGGGCCAGGTAACGGACGCCGGCTTCAAGGCTGGCCTTGGCCATGCCCATCACGTTGTAGTTCGGCATGGTGCGCTCGGCACCCAGGTACGACAGGGTCAGCAGGCTGCCGTTGCGGCCCTTCATCAGGTCGCGGCCGGCTTTGGCCAGGGCCACGAAGCTGTAGGCGCTGATGTCGTGAGCGATACGGAAACCTTCACGTGTGGTGGCTTGGGTGAAATCACCGTCCAGTTGGTCGCCCGGCGCGAAGCCAACGGAGTGCACGATGCAGTCCAGGCCGTCCCACTTTTTGCTCAGTTCTTCGAAGACCTTGGCGATTTCTTCGTCGCTGGCGACGTCGCAAGGGAAGCACAGGTCGGCGTTCGAACCCCAACCCTCGGCGAATTCCTCGACGCGCTTCTTGAGTTTTTCGTTCTGATAGGTGAAAGCAAGCTCAGCGCCTTCACGGTGCATGGCGGCAGCGATACCGGATGCGATGGACAATTTGCTGGCGACACCGACGATCAGGACGCGCTTACCGGCGAGAAAACCCATTGTTTTGTTCCTCTTCAGGTTAATCGACAGCTGCCGGCGCCAAGAAGGCGGCCTCCAGCAGCTGCTGTGTATAAGGATGTTGCGGTGCGGCGAAGATGTCTTCTGCCACACCCTGTTCGACCACTTGGCCTTGCTTGACCACCATCAGTTGGTGGCTTAACGCCTTGACCACCGCCAAGTCATGGCTGATGAACAAATACGTCAGGTTGTACTTGGTTTGCAGGGAGCGTAACAGCTCCACCACTTGACGCTGAACGGTCCGGTCGAGGGCCGATGTCGGCTCGTCCAGCAAAATCAGCGCCGGTTTTAACACTAATGCCCGGGCAATGGCGATCCTTTGCCGCTGTCCCCCTGAAAACTCGTGGGGGTAGCGGTGCCGGGTCGCCGGGTCGAGACCCACTTCCTTGAGCGCTTCAACCACGGCGGCTTCCTGCTCCACCGGGGTTCCCATCTTATGAATCCGCAGGCCTTCGCCGACGATATCGCACACCGACATGCGCGGGCTGAGGCTGCCGAACGGGTCCTGAAACACCACCTGCATCTGCCGCCGCAGCGGTCTGACCTGATGCTGATTCATCCCGCTAAGCGATTGCCCGTGAAAGCGTATCTCGCCTTCGCTGCGAATCAACCGAAGGATCGCCAGGCCCAGCGTCGATTTGCCCGAGCCGCTCTCGCCGACAATCCCCAGCGTCTGGCCCTTGGGCAGACTGAAATGGATGCCGTCGACCGCCTTGACGTGATCCACCGTGCGCTTGAACACGCCTTTCTTGATCGGAAACCAGACCCTCAGGTCTTCAACTTCCAGCATCGGCGCGCCCGGCGGGTTGTTCGCCGGCCCGCCCTTGGGCTCGGCGCTGAGCAGTTCACGGGTGTACGGATGCTGCGGCGCGCGAAACAGCTCTTCGCACGATGCCTGTTCGACGATGCAACCGCGCTGCATGACACATACTCGGTTGGCAATTTGCCTGACGACGTTCAAATCATGGCTGATCAGCAGCAAGGCCATGCCCAGCCGGGCCTGCAATTCCTTGAGCAGCTCGAGGATTTTCAGCTGCACCGTGACGTCCAGCGCGGTGGTCGGCTCATCGGCGATCAGCAGCTCGGGCTCGTTGGCCAGGGCCATGGCAATCATCACCCGCTGACGCTGTCCGCCGGACAGCTCGTGGGGCAGAGCCTTCAAGCGCTTGGCCGGTTCCGGAATGCCCACCAGATCCAGCAGCTCCAGCGTGCGCCGCGTCGCGGCCTTGCCGGTCAGGCCCTTGTGCAGGCCGAGCACTTCGTTGATCTGCTTTTCGATGGACTGCAGCGGGTTCAGCGACGTCATCGGCTCCTGAAAGATCATCGCGATGCGGTTGCCGCGAATGCCGCGCAGGCGCTTCTCGCTGACTGTCAGCAGGTCATCACCGGCGTAGCGAATCGTCCCGGTCGGATGACGCGCGAGCGGGTAGGGCAGCAGCCGCAGGATCGAGTGGGCGGTGACTGACTTGCCCGATCCGCTTTCGCCGACCAGCGCCAGGGTTTCGCCCTTGCGGATGTCGAAGCTGATGCCTTCGACCACCCGCTGGACGTTGGTGCCGTTCACGAATTCGACGGAGAGGTCGCGAATCTCGATCAGATTGTCCTGATTCATCTCATTTCCTCGGGTCGAATGCGTCGCGGGCGGATTCGCCGATGAACACCAGCAGGCTCAACATGATCGCCAGCACGGCGAAGGCGCTGATACCCAGCCACGGCGCCTGCAGGTTGGATTTGCCTTGCGCCACCAGTTCGCCCAGCGAAGGCGAACCGGCGGGCAGGCCGAAGCCGAGGAAATCCAGCGCGGTCAGCGTGCCGATCGCGCCGGTGAGGATGAACGGCATGAAGGTCATGGTTGAGACCATCGCATTGGGCAGGATGTGGCGGAACATGATCGCGCCGTTTTCCATGCCCAGCGCCCGGGCTGCGCGCACGTATTCCAGGTTGCGGCCACGCAGAAACTCGGCGCGCACCACGTCCACCAGGCTCATCCACGAGAACAGCAGCATGATGCCCAGCAGCCACCAGAAGTTGGGCTGCACGAAGCTGGCGAGGATGATCAACAGGTACAGCACCGGAAGCCCGGACCAGATTTCCAGAAAGCGCTGGCCGATCAGATCGACCCAGCCGCCGTAGAAACCCTGCAGCGCCCCGGCGATCACGCCGATGATCGAACTGAGGATCGTCAGCGTCAGGGCGAACAGCACCGACACGCGGAAGCCGTAGATCACCCGCGCCAGCACGTCGCGGCCCTGATCGTCGGTGCCCAGCAGGTTCTCTCGCGACGGTGGGGCAGGGGCCGGGACTTTCAGGTCGTAGTTGATGCTCTGGTAACTGAACGGAATCGGCGCCCACAGCGTCCAGCCGTCTTTGGCCGCCAGCAGCTCCTTGATGTACGGGCTCTTGTAGTTGGCCTCCAGCGGGAATTCGCCGCCGAAGGTGGTTTCCGGGTATCGCTTGAACACCGGGAAGTACCACTCGCCGTCGTAGCGCACGGCCAGGGGTTTGTCGTTGGCGATGAGCTCGGCGCCGAGGCTGGCGCCGAACAGGATCAGAAACAGCCACAACGACCACCAGCCACGCTTGTTGGCCTTGAAGCGTTCGAAACGGCGTCGATTGAGGGGGGACAACGTCATATCAATGATCCCTGCGGTCGAAGTCGATGCGTGGGTCGACCAGCGTGTAGGTCAGGTCGCCAATCAGTTTCACCACCAGCCCCAGCAGGGTGAAGATGAACAGCGTGCCGAACACCACCGGGTAATCACGGTTGATCGCGGCTTCGAAGCTCATCAGGCCAAGGCCGTCGAGGGAGAAGATCACTTCCACCAGCAGGGAGCCGGTGAAGAAGATGCCAATGAACGCCGACGGGAAACCGGCGATCACCAGCAGCATGGCGTTACGGAACACGTGGCCGTAGAGCACCCGGCGCTGGGTCAGGCCCTTGGCCTTGGCCGTGATCACGTACTGCTTGCCAATCTCGTCGAGAAAGCTGTTTTTCGTCAGCAGGGTCATGGTGGCGAAGTTGCCGATGACCAGCGCGGTGATCGGCAGCACCAAGTGCCAGAAGTAATCGCCCACTTTGGCCAGCCAGCTCATCTCATCGAAGTTGCTCGACGTCAGCCCGCGCAACGGGAACCAGTCGAAGTAACTGCCGCCGGCGAACACCACGATCAGCAAGATGGCGAACAGAAACGCCGGAATGGCGTAGCCGACGATGATCGCCGAGCTGGTCCACACGTCGAAATGGCTGCCATGGCGCGTGGCTTTGGCGATCCCCAGGGGGATCGACACCAGGTACATGATCAGCGTGCTCCACAGCCCGAGTGAGATCGACACCGGCATCTTCTCGACGATCAGGTCGATGACCTTGGCGTCGCGGAAGAAACTGTCACCGAAATCCAGCCGGGCGTAGTTCTTGACCATGATCCACAAGCGTTCCGGCGCCGATTTGTCGAAGCCGTACATGTGCTCGATTTCTTTGATCAGGCTCGGGTCCAGACCCTGTGCGCCGCGATAGGTCGAGCCGGCCACCGAGACTTCAGCGCCGCCACCGGCGATGCGGCTGGTGGCGCCTTCGAAGCCTTCGAGCTTGGCGATCATCTGCTCCACCGGGCCGCCCGGCGCGGCCTGGATGATGACGAAGTTAATCAGCAGGATGCCGAACAGGGTCGGGATGATCAGCAGCAGACGCCGCAGAATGTAGGCCAGCATGCTATTGCTCCGTGCCTTTGGCTGACTCGGCGTCGGCCGGCATCTGATCTGGCGCGGCCTGCACGGGAATCGCCGGCGTCGCGTCGGGTTTGACCCACCAGGTCACGGTGCCGATGTCGTAGAGCGGGGTTTTGCCCGGGTGGCCCAGGTGATCCCAGTACGCCACGCGCCAGGTCTTGATGTGCCAGTTCGGGATCACGTAGTAGCCCCACAGCAGCGCGCGGTCGAGGGCGCGGGTGTGGTCGATCAGGCTCTGGCGCGAGTCGGCGTTGATCAAGCCGCTCACCAGCGTGTCGATCGCCGGGTCTTTTAGGCCGATCACGTTGTAGCTGCCCGGCTTGTCGGCGGCGGAGGAATCCCAGTATTCGCGCTGCTCGTTACCCGGCGAACTGGATTGCGGGAAACTGCCGACGATCATGTCGTAGTCCCGTGAGCGGCGGCGGGTGATGTACTGGGAGACATCGACCCGGCGGATTTCCAGATCAATGCCGATGTCGGCCAGGTTGCGTTTGTACGGCAGCAGCACGCGCTCGAATTCGGTCTGCGCGAGCAGAAACTCGATGGTGACCGGCTTGTTTTCGGTGTCGACCATCTTGTCGCCGACGATCTTCCAGCCGGCGTCCTTGAGCAGCTGGAACGCCTTGCGCTGTTGCTCGCGGATGATGCCGCTGCCATCGGTGACCGGCAGCTTGAATGCCTCGGTGAACACCGATTCCGGCAGCTTGCCGCGCAGGGGCTCGAGGATCTTCAGCTCGGCAGGCGTCGGCAGGCCTTCGGCGCCCATGTCGGAATTGTCGAAATAGCTTTTGGTGCGGGTGTAGCTGCCGAAGAACAGCTGCTTGTTGGTCCACTCGAAGTCGAGCAACAGGCTGAGGGCCTGACGCACGCGCACGTCTTGGAACATCGGCTTGCGCAGGTTGAAGATAAAGCCCTGCATCCCCTGAGGATTGCCGTTGGGGATTTCTTCCTTGATCAGACGGCCCTCTCTGACCGCCGGAACGTCGTAGGCCGTCGCCCAGTTCTTCGCCGCCATCTCCTGCCAGAAGTCGAAAGCACCAGCTTTTAAAGCTTCGAGGGCCACCGTGTTGTCGCGGTAGTAGTCGGTGGACAGCCGATCAAAGTTGTAGAAGCCCTTGTTGATTGGCAGGTCCTTGCCCCAGTAGTCCTTGACCCGCTCGTAGCGAACCGAGCGTCCGGCTTTGACTTCGACCACCTTGTACGGCCCGCTGCCCAGCGGAATTTCCAGGTTGCCCTTGCTGAAGTCGCGGGTGGCCCACCAATGTTTAGGCAACACCGGCAACTGGCCGAGGATCAGCGGCAGTTCGCGGTTGTCGTTGTGCTTGAACTTGAACAGCACCGTGGTCGGGTTTTCGGCGACGGCCTGATCAACGTCCGCGTAGTAACTGCGGTACAGCGGCGAGCCGTCCTTGATCAGGGTCTCGAAGCTGAACACCACGTCTTCGGCGCGGACCGGGTGGCCGTCATTGAATTTCGCTTCGGGCCGCAGGTAGAAACGCACCCAGCTGTTGTCCGGGGCTTTTTCGATCTTGCCGGCGATCAGGCCATATTCGGTGAAAGGCTCGTCCAGGCCCTGGCGGGCAAGGGTGTCGTAGATCAGGCCGATGTCGTCGGCAGGCACGCCCTTGCTGATGAACGGGTTGAGGCTGTCGAAGCCGCCAAACCCGGCGCTGCGCAGAATCCCGCCTTTGGGCGCGTCCGGGTTCACGTAATCGAAATGCTTGAAGTCCGCGGGGTATTTCGGCGCTTCGTTGTACAGGGTGATGGCGTGTTGCGGAGCCGCCTGGGTTGCACAGGTTACGCCCAGCAGCAGCGGGGCCAGCACGAACGGGCTCAGAAACAGGCCGCCGGCGCGGGTCAGGGAGCGCAGGGCAGTCATTGGGTTTTCTCCGAAGGCTTGAGCCACCACGCACGCAGGCCCAGGGTATAGGGCGGGGTGGTGACCATGGCGAACCGGTTGCGGTACGCCAGACGGTGATTATTGAGGTACCAGTTGGGGATCATGTAGTGCTGCCACAGCAACACGCGATCCAGTGCACGGGTCGCCGCCACCTGATCATCCCGGGTCTTCGCGGCCAACAGCTGGTTGAGCAGGTTGTCGACCACCGGGTTGGCGACGCCGGCGTAGTTTTTGCTGCCTTTGATGGTGGCCTGGCTGGAATGGAAATACTGCCATTGCTCCAGCCCCGGGCTGAGGGTCTGGTTCAGGGTCATCAGAATCATGTCGAAATCGAACTGGTCCAGCCGCTGTTTGTACTGAGCGCGGTCAACGGTGCGCAGGTGCGCGTCGACGCCAATCCGCGTGAGGTCTTCGATGTAGGGCTGCAGGATTCGCTCCAGGTTGGGATTGACCAGAAGTATTTCGAAACGCAACGGCTGCCCGGCGCTGTTGGTCAAACCGCGCTCGGTGAATGTCCAGCCCGCGTCGGCCAGCAGCCCCAGCGCCTTGCGAATGGAATCCCGGGGCACGCCGCCGCCGTCGGTTTTCGACACCGCGAAGGGCTGGGTGAACAGCCTGGCCGGCAACTGCTCGCGGTAGGGGGCGAGCATGAGGAACTCACGACCGGCGGGCAGTCCGCTGGAAGTGAATTCGCTGTTGGGGTAGTAGCTGGTCGAGCGCATATAGGCGTCATTGAACAGCGTGCGGTTGGTCCACTCGAAGTTGAACATCAGCCCCAGGGCTTCGCGCACACGGATGTCGGCGAACGCGCCGCGACGGGTGTTCATGAACAGCCCTTGGGTCTGCGTGGGGATCTGGTGCGGGATCTGCGCCTTGATCACCTTGCCCTCGGTCACCGCCGGGAAGTCATAACCGGTGAGCCAGTTCTTCGCCTGATGCTCGATGTAGATGTCGAACTCGCCCGCCTTGAACGCTTCGAACGCTACGTCGGCGTCGCGGTAGAACTCCACTTCGACGCGGTTGAAGTTGTACTTGCCGCGGTTGACCGGCAGGTCCTTGCCCCAATAGTCCTTCACCCGCTCGAACACCAGGCTGCGCCCCGGCCGCACCTGGGTGATGCGGTAGGGGCCGCTGCCCAACGGGGCATCGAAGGAGGTGGCCTTGAAGTCGCGGTTCTTCCAGTAATGCTGCGGCAGAACCGGCAGTTCGCCGAGGCGCAGAATCAGTAATGGGTTGCCGGAGCGCTTGAACACGAAACGAATGCGGTGGCGGTTGAGGATGTCCACACGCTGCACTTCCTGCAACGCCGTGCGGTACTGCGGGTGACCGTCCTTCAGTAACGTTCTATAGGAAAACGCCACGTCGTAGGCGGTAATCGGCTTGCCGTCGTGAAAGCGCGCTTCGGGGCGCAGGTTGAACACCACCCAGCTGCGGTCGTCGCTGTACTCGACGGTTTTGGCGATCAGGCCGTAACTGGAGGTGGGTTCATCGCCGGAGGGGTCGTACTGTCCCGTGCCGACCATCAGTGGTTCGTTCAGCTCGCTGACGCCGTACTGGCCGAAGTTGGCCGTCGAAATCGGGCTGCTGCCCTTGAAGGTGTACGGGTTGAGGGTGTCGAACGTGCCGTTGGCCATGATTCGCAGGGTGCCAGCCTTCGGCGCCTCAGGATTGACCCAGTCGAAATGCGTGAAGCTGGCAGGGTACTTGAGGACGCCGAATTGTGCGTAACCATGGCTTTCGCTGATGGTCGCGGCGGCTGTCGTGCTCAAGACCAGGCTGAAAGTCAGCAGCAGGTGACGTATCAAGTCGGCGGTCGATCCAGGCAGCGGTCGGTCACAGTAACAGCTTGTATCGGCTGGAAAAAGGGCAGGGCGGGCGGATGGAGGACGCCGACTCAGGCGTGAGCCTGTGGGAGCGAGCTGACTCCCACGATGGCGGGACTGGCCCTAGATCAATGGGACAAATAAACCGTCAGTGTCTGCCCTGGCTTGAGGGCCTGGCCGCTGCGCGGATTCCAGCGCTTGAGGTGCTGCATTTCGACGTTGAAGCGCTTGGCGACGAGGTACATCGAATCGCCTTTCTGGATCTTGTACTGCATCGACTTCTTGCCGGCGTCTTCGCCCCTGGCGCTGCTGTCAGCCTTGGCCACAGCGCGTGAGCTGGCTTTCGCCGGTTTGCTGTCGTCCTGCATGACCAGCGTCTGGCCGACCTTGAGGTTCTGGCCCGACAGCTTGTTCCAGTGCTGCAAATCCTTAACGTCGACCTTGTTGATGCGCGCGATCTGCACCAGGTTGTCGCCCTTCTTCACCCTATAGCTGCGGGTGCGCGCCGGCTTTTCGTCCACCTCGGCGACTTCTTCGAACACCGGCATCGCGTACTGCATGCCGGGCTGCACCGGAATCGTCAGCGCCTGGCCGCGTTTCACCTGATTGCCGGACAGCTTGTTGATGTCCTTGAGGGTGCTGGTCGACACCTTGTAGCGGCTGGCGATGCTGACCAGGCTGTCGCCCGGACGCACGCGGTATTGCTGCCAGTCGACCAGCTCTTCAGGCTTCATGTTGGACAGGTTGGTGGTCAGCAACTGGGATTTCGACGTCGGCACCAGCAGGTGTTGGGGGCCGTCGATGGTCAGACGCTTCTTGAAGGCGGGGTTGAGCTGCACCAGCTCGTCTTCGTCGATGTTCGCCATGGCGGCGACTTTCGACAGGTCCATGCGCTGATTCAGCTCGACGACCTGGAAGTACGGCTTGTTGTCGATCGGGCTGAGGTTGACGCCGTAGGCATCTGGCGACATGACCACCTGGGACAGTGCCAGCAGCTTCGGCACGTAGTCGCGGGTTTCCTGCGGCAGCGGCAGGTTCCAGTAATCGGTGGGCAGGTTGAGCTTTTCGTTGCGTTCGATGGCGCGGCTGACCGTGCCTTCGCCGGCGTTATAGGCCGCCAGTGCCAGCAGCCAGTCACCGTTGAACATGTCGTGCAGCTTGGTCAGGTAGTCCAGCGCTGCGGTAGTGGACGCGGTGATGTCGCGGCGGCCGTCGTAAAAATTGGTTTGACGCAGGTTGAAGTAGCGGCCGGTGGACGGAATGAACTGCCAGATCCCCGCCGCATCGCTGCGCGACAAGGCCATCGGGTTGTACGCGCTCTCGATCACCGGCAGCAACGCCAGCTCAAGGGGCATGTTGCGTTCTTCCAGACGCTCGACGATGTAGTGCATGTAAAGACTGCCGCGGTTACCGGCGGTTTCGAGAAACGAAGGGTTGTTCGCGTACCAGAGACGCTGCTGATCGATCCGCGGATTCTGGTCGTTGCCGTCTTGCAACTGGAAACCTTGACGCATGCGCTCCCACACATCATGGGGCGGTGCGAGGGGGACAGGTTTGCGCGCGATATAAACAGGTTTTGGCTTAGTGCTGGCGACGGGATGGGCGGCACTGGAACCGTTCCCGGATTCGAGGCCGCCGGTGCTCTGGCAGCCTGCCAGTGTCGCGCTCGCGACCACTGCGATTGCCTGGGCCAACCGAGTCAATGTGTCGGAATTGAAGGTTTTGCGTATAGATGACGACATTGGCTGGGGGATAGTTCCAGGCGAAAATGTCGGGCGATTCTAGAAAGTGACTGGTGAACGGTCAACCTTTCAGAATTTCCGTGCTGATTCGCAGCCTGTTTAGAACTTATCTTTCCATGCCCGCAGCACGGCAAAGACCTCTGTGGCCGTCGCGTTATGGGTTCCGCTCCGTTCGTCTGCTTTTTGTTTCACGGAGATGACGGCGGCTCGCAGAAACGGATTGGTCTTGCGCTCCAGTGCCAGCGTCGACGGCACACTGATACGATTTTGCGCACGCCATCGCGTCACTTCTTCAAAACGCTTCAGCACGTCGGCGTTGTCCGGTTCAACCGCCACGGCGAAGCGCAAATTGCTCAAGGTGTACTCGTGGGCGCAGTACACGAGGGTGCTGTCGGGCAGCTCGGCGAGTCGGCTCAGGGAATGATGCATCTGCTGCGGGGTGCCTTCGAACAAGCGGCCGCAACCGGCGGCGAACAGTGTGTCGCCGCAGAACAGCAGCGGCTGTTGTGCGTCGGCATGGTAAAAGGCGATGTGGCCCAGGGTGTGGCCGGGGACCGCATGGACGCTGAATGTCAGGCCGAGTACGGTGAGCTGATCGTTGTCGGACAGGGCCACGTCCCGCGCCGGAATCTTCTCATTGGCCGGGCCGTAGACCTTGGCGTCGGTGAGCGTTTTCAGTTGCGCGACGCCGCCGGTGTGGTCGGCGTGGTGATGGGTGATGAGAATGTCGGTCAGGCGCCAGTCCGGGTTGCGCTCAAGCCAGGCGATGACGGGGGCGGCATCACCCGGGTCAACCACGGCGCAGCGTTTGACGGCATTGTCTTGTAACAACCAGATGTAGTTATCGCTGAAAGCGGGCAGGGCATCGACCTGTATCATGGCGCGGTTCGCTTGGCTGGAAACATAGAGAAGCATCTTAGGGTCTGAACAGACTCGAGGCGAGTCTCTATCGCAATGACCCTCTCATGGAGACCGGAAATGACCGATGAAGCGTTCGCCCAGGCCGATCCCGAGTGGCTTGAGCTGATCAGCGCCGCCCGCGACTGGCTGTCCGGGCCCCTGGGGCAGTTGTTGCTGGAAGAAGAAAGCCGTGTGCTGGAGCAAGAGCTTGAGCGTTTTTTTGGCGGTTATCTGGTGCATTACGGCCCGTCGGCGCAAACGCCGCCGGCGGCGAAGCAAGTGCAGCGCAACGTGCGACTGGGCGCGCCGTTGCCGGGCGTCGAGATTGTCTGCGAAGAGCAGGCCTGGCCTTTGAGCGAGCACGCCGCGGATGTGGTGGTCATGCAGCACGGTCTGGATTTCTGTCTGTCGCCCCACGGCCTGTTGCGCGAAGCCGCCAGCAGCGTGCGCCCCGGCGGGCATCTGGTGATCGTCGGGATCAACCCCTGGAGCACCTGGGGCATCCGCCATTTCTTCGCCAATGATGCCCTGCGCAGGGCGCGCTGCATCTCGCCATCGCGGGTCGGCGACTGGCTTAACCTGCTGGGCTTCGCGCTGGAGAAACGCCGCTTCGGGTGCTATCGTCCGCCGCTCGCTTCGCCCAAGTGGCAGGCTCGTCTGGCCGGGCTCGAACGTCTCGGCGATGGCTGGCAAAGTCCCGGCGGCGGCTTCTATCTATTGATCGCGCGCAAGATGAGTGTAGGGCTGCGGCCCGTGCGCATGCCGCGCCGCGAGCCCATGGGCAAACTGCTGCCTCTGCCGATGGCCAAGGTCAATCGGCGCACGCCCGAGCCCTGATTCACCGGCTGACGCCACGCTTTCTCAATTTCTGGAAACATCGTAATGAGCGATACCGTAGAACTCTTCACCGATGGCGCCTGCAAGGGCAACCCGGGCCCCGGCGGCTGGGGCGCGTTGCTGGTGTGCAAAGGCGTCGAAAAAGAACTCTGGGGCGGTGAAGCCAACACCACCAACAACCGCATGGAGCTGCTGGGCGCCATTCGCGGTCTCGAAGAACTGAAGCGGCCGTGCGAAGTGATCCTGGTGACCGACTCGCAGTACGTGATGAAAGGCATCACCGAGTGGATGGTCAACTGGAAGAAGCGCGGCTGGAAAACGGCAGCGAAGGAACCGGTAAAAAACGCCGATCTGTGGAAGCAGCTGGACGAGCAGGTCGGCCGGCACAATGTGAGCTGGAAGTGGGTGCGCGGCCACATTGGCCATCCTGGTAACGAGCGCGCTGACCAGTTGGCGAACCGTGGTGTGGATGAAGTGCGCGGTATCAAGCACGCTTGATCAAGACACAGTCTTGGTGACGCTGATGATGACGAGTGTAGGAGCCGGCTTGCTGGCGAATCCATGCGTTCAGCCGACATCTTCATCCCTGACACAACGCGTTCGCCAGCAAGCCGGCTCCTACAGAAACAGCGTGCGCCCGTCGCCAGAAGGCGATAGCTGCGCGCGCACATCCCAAAACCGCCATGCTAATATCCGCGCCTGAAGCTGAGGCGGTAGGCAATGACTGTACAAAACATCATCACTGAACGAAGGGTTGTCCTCGATACCGAGACCACCGGTATGCCCGTCACCGACGGCCACCGGGTCATCGAAATCGGCTGCGTCGAGCTGATTGGCCGGCGTCTGACCGGGCGGCATTTCCACGTTTACCTGCAACCGGACCGGGAGAGTGACGAGGGCGCCATTGGCGTTCACGGCATCACCGACCAGTTCCTGATCGGTAAACCGCGTTTCGCTGAAGTCGCCGACGAGTTCTTCGAGTTCGTCAAAGGCGCGCAGCTGATCATCCACAACGCGGCGTTCGACGTCGGCTTTCTGAACAACGAATTCGCCCTGATCGGCCAGCACGATCGCGCCAATCTCAGCAGTTACTGCACGATCCTCGACACCCTGGCCATGGCCCGCGAGCGTCATCCGGGCCAGCGCAACAGCCTTGATGCGCTGTGCAAACGCTACGACGTCGACAACTCCGGCCGTGAGCTTCACGGCGCATTGCTCGACTCCGAGATTCTCGCGGAAGTCTATCTGGCGATGACCGGTGGCCAGACGACCCTGTCGCTGGCCGGCAACAACGACGGAGAGGGCGGCGCCGATCGCCCATCGGAGATCCGCCGCATCGCCAACCGCACGCCGGGACGCATCATCCTCGCCAGCGAGGCCGAACTGGCGGAGCACGAAGCCCGGCTGGCCGTGATCGCCAAATCCGCCGGTGCCCCGGCCCTGTGGACCCAGTTGCTCGAAGCCCAGGTTCAGGCCCGGGCGGAAGCCTGAAGGCGGCAGCGGCCTTCATAGAAGGTGATGTCGATCCCGGTAATCGTGCAGGAGGCACATGGTGAACACGTCCAGCCCGACTTTCAGCATTCGTGTCGCTGACGAATGCTTCGAGGATTACATCCTCAATAGCGAGTTCACCTTCACCGTCACCGGCTATGCCCGGGTGCAGATCGGCGAGCCCGTGGCGCAGTGGCACGTCGATGCAGTCGAGCCTTACCTGAAAAATTACGGCATCGATTCCGAAGAGTTCTGCAATTATCGGGACGCCGCCGACGGCACGGTGCTGGTGGCCTGGCTCGATGAGCAGCCGGTCGGGCATGTGGTGGTCAGCGAGCATTGGAACGGTTTCGCTCACATCGACGAGCTGGCGGTCGATACCGGGGCGCGACGCAATGGCGTGGCACAAAAGCTGCTGGATGTGGCGCAGTTCTGGAGCCGCAAGCGCGGGCTGCCGGGCATCACCCTGGAAACCCAGAACAACAATCTGGAGGCGTGCCGGTTATATGAGCGCTACGGGTTTGTGGTCGGCGGGGTCGATCATCTGCGGTATCGCGCGATAGAACCGTTGACGCAGGAGGCGGCGATTTTCTGGTATCTGCTGTTCGACGCCCCGGGCGTCGATTGAAGCGGCAAGCCCCTCTGACCTGACTCATGGCCGCGCGATGTCAGCGGCCTGTGTGGAAAGAGGCGGGCTTGCAGCGGTGTTTCAATGCTCTCGTATGAGCTTGACCTTGCCCTGAATCAACTCGAATTCCTCTCCGCCCAAATGTTTGACGCGGTCGCCAATGGCCAGGCGATAAGTGGAAACGGGCTCCTTTCCATCAGCCTCGTCAGGCTGTGATTCACGGAATTCATGCACCGAGTAAACGCGTCCCTCCGCATCCCTCGCATGAAATTGCCCAACTAGAACTGAAGCCATTTGCTTTGTAACCTCTGGAAATAACTGCTCGTTTTCGCTCGCATCCTAACACCGCGAGTGAATAAACCGTGTCCGCTTGTAAGGTAATTCCCAAATTTGTCCGGGGACCTTATTCGCCTAAGGCAGTCAGACCGCCGTTTCCGGGGGGAGTTTTCGGCGATTGGAAAAATAGTCGCGACCGACGGTAGCACGGCCCGCCCAAAGCAGGGGCCGATAACCCACGGGCCAGCATCGAACGCTTCGATGATTAGCAACGGAAAAACAACACAGAATTGCACTCATGTTTCATCTATAACTGTTGTCTCCTCCCACAGCAGAAGGTCCGTTTCATGAGCCAGGTTCATTCGATTGCAGTCATCGTCGGCAGCTTGAGGAAAGACTCCATCAACCGCAAAGTGGCCCACGCACTGGCTGAGCTGGCGCCGTCCAGCCTGAAGCTGAGCATCGTCGAAATCGGCGACCTGCCGTTGTACAACGAAGACATCGACGCGGATTCGCCGCCTGCCGCTTACACCGCCTTCCGTCAGGCCCTGCAGGGCGCAGACGGGTTTCTGTTCGTCACCCCCGAATACAACCGTTCAGTGCCGGGCGCGCTGAAAAACGCCATCGACGTTGGCTCGCGGCCCTACGGCAAAAGCGCATGGGGCAGCGCCAAACCGGCGGCCGTGGTCAGTGCGTCGCCCGGGGCGATCGGTGGTTTTGGCGCCAACCAGCATTTGCGCCAGTGCTTCGTGTTCCTCGACGTGCTGTGCATGCAGCAACCGGAAGCCTATCTGGGCAACGCCGGGACCTTCTTTGACGAACACGGCAAGCTGAGCGAGAAAACCCGCCCGTTCCTGCAGAACATCATCGATGCATTCGCCGGCCACGTTGCGCGCACCTTGAAAGCCTGATCATCTGTACCGTCTTTCGGTGAAAGGGCCTGCGCGCAACGCCGCGTGCCGGCCCCTCGCACCCACCGCGCAAGATCGTCGCGCCTTCGTCAGTCAATCCTGAATTTCCTTGCCCGTGTATAGCGTTATGTACCGCAATCGCGGTGGATTTCTTCCCTACGCTCCCAGCCTTTCCTGCCCATGCCCGGCCAATGCCGGCCGTGGGCGCTTGTGCTCAAGGAGTTGTCATGTCCACCGTTACCACCACGTACTTCAACAGCGCGTCATTGCGACGGCGCTTCCTCGAAGAACTCGACCGCGCCGTCACTGCCGATCTTCTCGTGTCATCCGAACAGACTTGGCTGAAACGCGCAGCAGGCGCGCCGGCAACCGATGATGCCGATCCGGTCCGAGTGGATCAGCTGCTGCTCAATGACGGCCTGCCCAACTCGCTGGAGCTCAGCGCGGCGTTGATGTTCAGCCATGGCCAGACCGCCGATCCGCGTGTGTTTCTGTTTACCCTTGCGTCCGGTGTTGAAGCTTTCGAAGATCGCGCACAGCTTTTGGCGACGCTGCTCAGGCGATTTGCCAACGATGATCCATTGGCCTCGTTCGAATACGAAAAAATCGACGGCGATGCTTTCCAGGCGCAAATGGAAGCCATCGTTGAGTACCAGGCCCATTCAGTCAGGCAGTTCACCGACCAGTTGAAGCTGATCCCGGACCTGATCGGCGCGGTCAATTCGTCCCTGGCCCTGCAGCTGCGCCGGCTGTTGCCGGATCAGCAGATGGATCCGGCGACGCACCTCATGCGCCTGGTGCAGCCGGCTTCCAGTGCCGAAGAAGAACTCGTGTTCAGGACCCAGACGCTGGTTCAAACGGCGTATGAAGCCGTGTGCCGTGCCGAGCTGGACCAGGGCGTGACGATGCAGTACCTGGATGCGCAGGGGCGAGTGGCGAGCGACAGCGATGCGGCGTTGTTCGCTCAGGCCATACGCGAGACGATTCCTGCGGTGCCTGCTCGATTCGCCCAATTGCTAAGCGACTATTGGGGGCAGCGACACGCGGCCGGTTCGTGCCGTGACATGGCCATGCAAATTTACGCCACGAGCCTGTGCCATGAGCTCTACCGTTATGGCCACGAGGCGAATCTCACTCGGCAGGAGCAAGCGTTGTTGCGGCCGTTGCTCGTGGCCGGGCCGCGCTTTACCGCATCAGACGCCGAGTTCCACTGCAGTCGTCTCGCGCTGCATGTGCCGGGCGCCCCTGCAAAGCCACTGGCCGGCACCCTGGTCTTCGATGTCAGCCCGGCAGCGTTGCCGTTGCTGTGGTTTACGCCGGAGCACGGCCTGCGCCGATTCGCCAATCTGACGGCGCTGAGTGCCTTTTGCTCGACCCCGGAAGGACGCGAGATGCTCCGCCCGACACTGGCGCTGGCCGATCAGCCCCTGTTGCTGCGCGAAGGCGCCCTGTCCCTTTCGATGCAACGCATCAGCGGGCCCCTGCTGGGCGAACGGGTTGATTCCATCCTTGCGCTGCAGGCGCGCAATCTGCAGTTCGTCACGGGGTTGTCGACCGAGTCGGAAATGATCTCGGCGATGTACGACGACGCGCTGGACGTGCGCCAACTGATCGACCCTCGTCAACTGCACTTCAGCGCCGGACGCTGGCGCCGCGAGCAGCCAATGGACTTCGCCGCCGTCTGGTGCAGCAGCGCCAACGATGACTTGGTGGTGGCCGTCACGGAGCCAGAGAGCATTGGCAGTCAACTGTCAGCGTCCGACCCTTCCCAGCCGACCCAACTGCAACCAACGCCGCCTTCCTGGCTGGAGCGAACCCAAGTGTTCGATGCCAATGCGGCGCATCTTCGCGAGCTGGACAACGTCCTTGCCGGTTACGCCGAGCAGGCGCTGCAACGATATCTGTGCGTGGCGTCGGCCCGGGGATTGCGCGCGAGCGAGGTGCGGGTGCGCTGGCTGGAGTCGCTGCCGCTGGGCTCCTCCGATGTCGAACCAGACTCCGTCGCCATCAGTGAGACCTTGAGTGCCACGTCGATGGATCTGGTGGCGCTGTTGCTGGAACGCGTCAGCGGACACCGTTGCGATCCGCTCGAATCGTCGGCGCAGGTGCTGCTCACCGCCCAGGCCGCGGGGGCACACCTGGATATCGAGCTCATCCGCTTCATGCTCAAGCGCGTGGCGGCGGATTTCATCGAACGTTATCTCGACCACTTCAGGCGCTTGCGCACGGGCCTTGCGCGTCTGGGCGACAGGCAGCTGCAACCGGTTGCCATGGCGCTGGTCCTCAGGGAAGACACGTTGCGGCTCGATCTGGCACTGCGCCAGCGAATGGAGCAGGTGACAAGCGCGTCGGCGAGCATGGTCATGCAAGTGCTGAACGCGCCGGTCCGCGCGCAGCGGACCGAGCCGGGGGCGCCGACCACTGAAGTGTTTGCGGTGTCGCTGGTCTACGGCCCACAGCCGGGGGCCACCCTCAGTGACTCAATGGCCCTCTGGCAACCCCTGGCCCTCGATGCGGGCGTGATGTTCTGGAGCTGCCAGCTGGGCTGGGAGTATTTCGTCTCCAAGCAGGCATTGAGCGACAAAATAGGCAGTCGCTTGCGTGGCGCTCATAGCGAGCGTTGGCTGGCGCTTTTGGGGGAACGCGACCGTGTGCTGCTGCGCAACCACCTGCAAGCGCACCCTGCGGGTCCGATTCGCATTCATTTCAGTCATCGCGCCGGCCACGCGATCGAGGCGTTGCAGCAAAGCGTGTTTGACCGACAGTCACAGAACCTCCAGCAGATGTGCGCCCGCGCCCGGCGTTGTCGCTTTGAAGCCGGGCTGTTCACGCGCCTTGCCCGGGCCACCGAGCTGGACACGCAATTGATCGAGATGCTCGATGCCCTGTCGGTGCGGATCGATAACACGCTCTTTCAAGAGCTGCTGCCGGACTGGCTGAAGGCGGCATCGCCCGGCGACCTTCGAGCGTATAACGCGATATGGCGTCGTTTCTTTCTGGCCAGCGACGGCGAGGAAGACTTTCTCTTCGACATCCCGACGCTCTCGGATTACGCACGCGACCGGCTGCTCGAACAGATGCGCAAGGATTTTCCCGAGCATGTCCTGCACCCCGACGAGATCACCGTCACCCAGCGCCGCTACGTTGCGGCGCCCACCGGCGTTGGCCAGATCCCGTCAGGGATTCCGGCCGCCACCCTCGTGCACAGTGAGACGCTGACCGATTACGCGATCAATCGCTTTTCCGACATCCCGGACGGTGTATTGAGCATCAATGACGCCGGCGACCCAGAGGCAGCCCGCCTGATCACGCCCGATTACCTGCGCAGCACGGTGCGAAAGCTGGACGTCGGCACAGGATTCAGGACGCTGCTGCGTCAGACGTTGAACCCCGCGGATGCCAAATGGGTGAGGCGCAACAAGCTGTTTATCGACCAACTGCCACCGATGATGCAGGCGGTGGCGATGCAGCAGAAGCTTGAAGGACAGCTGAGCGCCGAAGCCTACGCGTTCATCTCGCGTGTGGTTGAGATGCCTGACGGGATCGCCCGTGAACCGGTCAACGGGGTGCGCGTCATTATCAGTGCGTTGCGGCTGGTCGCCGACGCAGGCATGACGCCCGACATCCTCAAGGGCATTTATCTGATCTGCGCCGAGGCGGGCGCCAGCGGTCCGGTGATCCTGCACGCCGTGTTCCACCGCGATTTTGTCTTCCGCGAGTACGCCAGCCTGTCGGCGCTGGAGGCCGATATCCGCAGTGATGCGAGCCTGCAAGCGTTGTTGCTGCAGCGAGTGGACCCGGAAGTTCGCAAGCGGTATGAACACGGCGGCTTCATTGAGCCTCACCTGCCGTTCTTTGCGCAGGGGTTCGGGGATGTGCCGACACACACACCGGGTCCGGTCACGGTGTCACTGGCTGAGGAAAACGGCAACTCGCTGCAGTTCATGTTCACCGACACCATGAGCCTGCTGGTGGACATCGGTAAGTCCGACACGGTCACGAATCAGGAGGCCGATCACGCGTCACGCCAGTTTCTGGCGTCCCTTGGCCTTGAGCAGGTACTGAGTGTCATGCCCGGCAAGCTTGGCACGATGATCGCGCTGTGGCAGAGCCATACGTTGTTTCGTGCGTCAGCCGCGTCGGCCTCCGGGCGTCACTGGGGGGAAGCCCTCTCCGAATTTTCTGCCGCCCTGGGCGTCATGATGACGGCCCGGGACCAGGCTGAAAAAGACGAGTTGATCAGCGCCGATCTGGTGGAGGGCGAGGAGGTGCCTGCGCCGGTGTTCTTCTGGGGAGGCGCCACGCTCACAGGCGAGCAGCTGACCCGTCTGCATGCGCTGGAGGCCCGGAACGTCTCGCTCAAGGACTTGCGCCGGGACGACCTGCTGAGTCTGTTCATGAACACGGAAAACGGCAGGGCGTATGCTGCTGTTTCCGGGCGGGTCTATGAAGTGCGCCGTCAGGCCGAGAGTGGCCGCTGGATGATTATCGGCCCCGACCGATCGCCCGGCCCGAGCCTGAAGCTGGACGACAGGCAGCGCTGGCAGCTGGATATCGAGTCCGGTCTGAAGGGCGGCGGCGGGGCCATGACCAAACTGCGGAGCCACGCTGCCGATGTCAGTGCTGACGACGTGCTGCTTATCGAGGCCAGCGGCATGGCCGACATACGGACCTTCTATCGGGAGCGCGCCCAGCGTATCGGTGAAGCCCATCTGCAGGCCAAAAGGTACCTCGAAAATGCGCTGGACAACCTCAACGTGCATGCCCCCGGCACGCCGCTGGACCCGAGGGTCACGCAGATCATTGGCGACTTTTTCGGGGTCAGTGAGCCCGGTCAAGAGCTGCTGGTCGACACCGAACGCGCGGTCAAGGCGCTGTTTGATGAAGTGATGGATGCGTCGCTGTCACCCTATTCTTCGCCACGCTTTGTGGTGGGCACCAACCGCTCGGGGCGGGAGGGCACCATGGGCTTCGTCATTAAACGAGACCCGAAAAAGCGCGTGTTTCTGACCGACCGGTATTTTGATGCGCCGCCGTTTCCACTGAAGCCTGAGGCGGCGAACGAAGGGTTCGATTGCCCGGCCCATTACCGCGCGGCCACCTTGATCCATGAACTCTCGCATCTGGTGCTCGATACCCACGACATTGCCTACCTGGAAAGCACGGCGCCGTATCCCGACCTGCTGCTGGAAAACAATGCCAACAACATCAAGCTGAGGGGAGACATCGAACGCATGCAATCGTCTGGGTTGTCGCATCTGAGCGTGAAGAAGGACCTGTTTCTGCAATTCACGGACGGCGAGTGGCGCGATTTCGATGAGGAGGAGAGTTTCGAGTACGACGCGATCCTGAAGCTCACCAAGTGCAAGACCCTGGACGATGCCCGCGATGTGTTTATGAGCGATGCCCAGAAACGCAGCCGGGTTATTCTGGCCAACGCCGATTCGGTAACCCTGCTGGTGCTGCGGCTGGGGCGCCGAAGCTTTGTCGTGCCGAGCCCTTCGCCGGGCGGCCGCTGAGTGACAGACGCCGAGCCTTCAGGCTCGGCGTCTGTCCTTGATGGGCAGGCGCCGGTGTCGGCGAGCCGGCACGTACCTTACAGCGAGTAGTGGCGCAGCTCGCGGGCGATCAGCAGGCGCTGGATTTCGCTGGAGCCTTCGTAGATCTGGGTGATCCGCGCGTCCCGGTAGTATCGCTCCACCGGGTAATCTTCCAGATAGCCGTAGCCGCCGTGAATCTGCACCGCCTTGGAACAGACCCATTCGGCCATTTCCGAGGCGAACAGCTTGGCCTGGGACGCTTCCGACAGACAGGGTTTGCCCGCCGTTCTCAAGCGCGCGGCGTGCAGGACCAGCAGCCGTGAGGCGTTGATGCGGGTGTGCATGTCGGCCAGCAGATTGGCGACGCTCTGGTGCTCGATGATCGGCTTGTCGAACTGCACCCGCTCACGGGCGTAGCCCAGTGCCGCCTCGAATGCCGCACGGGCGATGCCCAGGGCCTGGGCGGCAATGCCGATGCGTCCGCCTTCCAGGTTTGAAAGGGCAATGGACAGTCCCTTGCCGCGTTCACCCAAGAGGTTTTCCGCCGGAATCCGGCAATCGCTCAGGGTCACGGCGCAGGTGTCGGATGCACGGATACCCATCTTGTGTTCCATGCGGTCGACGCGGTAGCCGGGGTTGTCGGTGGGCACCAGAAACGCTGACAGGCCGCGCTTGCCCAGCTCCGGGTCGGTCACCGCGAAGACGATCGCCAGCTGTGCGCGCTTGCCGTTGCTGACGAACTGCTTGGCGCCGTTGAGCACCCACTCGCCGTCTTTCAATTCGGCACGGGTGCGCAGGTTGTGGGCTTCGGAGCCGGCCTGGGGTTCGGTCAGGCAGAAGCAGCCGATGGCCTGGCCGCTGGCGAGTTTTTCCAGCCACTGTTGTTTCTGCGCGTCGCTGCCGTAATTGAGCACCGGCCCGCAGCCCACCGAGCTGTGCACGCTCATGAGCGTACCGGTGGCGCCGTCGGCGGCAGAGATTTCTTCGACGGCCAGCGCATAGGCGACATAGTCGATGTAGCTGCCGCCCCATTCCTCGGGGACGATCATGCCGAGCAGGCCCAATTCGCCCATCTTTGCCACGAGCGCGTCGTCGATCCAGCCGGCCTTTTCCCAGGCCTGGGCATGGGGCGCGATTTCATTGCGCGCGAAGTCCCGCGCCATGTCGCGGATCATCACTTGTTCTTCGGTCAATTCAAGATCTTGCATAGGTCACGCCTCATGACCGCTGAAGAAGCTTGCCACGTGCTCGGCATTCAAGGCCTGCACGCTGGAGGGGCTCCATTGCGGTTTCTTGTCTTTGTCGACGATCAAGGCGCGCACGCCTTCGATCAGGTCACCGCGTTCAAACCACTGGCGGTCCAGATGCAGCTCCAGGGCGAAGCAACGCTCAAGCGGCATATGCCGGCCGCGGCGCAGCAGCTCCAGAGTGACCGCCATCGCCAGGGGTGAACGGGTCTGCATCAGGTTGGCAGTGTCGACGGCCCAGGCATGGGTGTCGTGGACGGTCACCTCCAGCAGTTGTTCGATGATGCTCGGGATGTCCGGCAGCGCGAAGAAATGATCAATGGCCGGCCGCAGCTTTGCCAGCGGCGGCGCAGGCAAGTGCTGCACGCCGAGTTTCGCCAGCGCGCCCTGTACATCCTTGAGCGGGGTCAGGCTCCACTTCAGGTTATCCAACTGCAGATCGAGGTCTTCAAGGCGCTGGCTGTTGAGGTACCAGTTCGCCAGCCCGCAATACAGCGCATCGGCGGCCTGGATCTGCACGCCGGTGACGCCGAGGTAAATCCCCAGCTCGCCCGGTATCCGGGGCAGAAAGTAGCTGCCGCCTACGTCAGGGAAATAACCGATCGCCACTTCCGGCATTGCCAGACGGCTGCGTTCGGTGACCACGCGCAGGTCCGCCCCCTGGGCCAGGCCCATGCCACCGCCTAGCACGAAGCCGTCCATCAGGGCAATCACGGGTTTGCGGTAATGATGAAGGGTGAGGTCCAGCGCGTATTCTTCGACGAAGAAGTCCAGGTGCTCGTTTCGACCGGTTTTGAAGCTGTCGTACAGCGAGCGGATGTCGCCGCCGGCGCAAAACGCCTTTTCGCCTGATCCGCGCAGGACCACGGCGTAAACGTTGTCATCCTTCGCCCAGGCGTCCAGCTGAAACTGCAGCTGCCGCACCATGTGCAGGTCGATGGCGTTCAAGCCCTGGGGGCGGTTGAGGGTGATGTGACCGATATGATTGCGTACGTCGGACAGAACGCTCTCGCAGGCTGATTGCTCGCCCGCGTATTCGGCAGGTAGTACCTGAGCCGTCATCGCTGAATCCCTGTTGATTTTTGTTGTACTCAATTCCCGGCTGAACAGCCGGGATCCGTGAGGGTGCTGATGGATGCTACCAGCGCCATTTTGCAAATGAAAATGAAGATTCCTGCGGGGCCGGGCGCATGACCCCAGTCACGCCTGCAGGCTGAACAGCGCCATTTCCGGCGCCTCGCTGATCCAGCATTCGCTGACGGTCCACCCTGCACGGGCGGCCAATTCGGTGAACGATTCAACGGTAAACTTGTGGGAGTTCTCAGTGTGCAGTCGTTCCCCGGCGGCAAAGCGGAAGGTGTGCCCGGCGACGGTGACGCTCTGCTGCTTGCGGCTGACCAGGTGCATTTCCATGCAGGCCTGGTCGGCGTTCCACACCGCCAGATGATCGAAGGCGGACACATCGAAGTCGGCGTTCAGCTCGCGATTGATGCGGGTCAGCAGGTTCTTGTTGAACTGCGCGGTCACGCCCTCGGCGTCATCGTAAGCCGCTACCAGTGTCTGCTCATCCTTGACCATATCGACACCGACGATGAAATGCGCGTTTTCCCCCAGGACCTCATGGGCGCTGTGGAGGAAATCCACGGCCTGCTCGTGGCTGAAGTTGCCGATGGTGGAACCCGGGAAGAAGCCCACGCGGGTGTGGCCGTCGGCTTCTTCAGGCAGGGTGAGCACCCGGGTAAAGTCATCGACTTGCGGGGCAACGATCAGCGCAGGGTAGCGCTGGCGCAATGACCGCGCGGCCTTGTTGAGCGCCGTTGCGCTGATGTCGATCGGCACGTAAACGGCGATGTGCGGCGCGGCATCGAGCACCAGGCGCGTCTTCTCGCTGGCGCCGCTGCCGAACTCCACCAGCGCTGCGCCGGAGGGAATGGTCGCGGCAATCTGCGCGGCGATGCCTTTCAGCAGCCCGGTTTCGGCGCGGGTCGGGTAGTACTCGGGGGTTTCGCAGATGGCTTCGAACAGGTCGGAACCCGCTGCGTCGTAGAAATACTTGGGCGACAGGGTTTTCACCGCAGCGCCAAGACCGGCCACCACGTCCCGGGCGAATTCGCTGTCGTTCGGGTCCACGACGCCGGGCTGACGGCTGTCACGGGCCAGACGCAGGCCGGAGACCATCCAGCGCTTGTCGGCGTGGAAGAAGTTGCGGTAGGTCAGACGGCAATGATCGGGCGACGTGACGCTGGCGCCGCCGCGCAGGACCATCTGATTGACCATGAATTTGCCGTTGTACTCACCGACCGCGCCCACTGAGGGCTTGAAGCCTGGGTAGGCGCTGTAGGCGCTTTGCGTCCACTGCCAGGCGACGTCGTCCACCTGCTCGAGCAAGCCGGCGCGGGCGGCGGCTTCCCATTCCGCTTCGGTGGGCAGGCGCGCGTCGGCCCAGAGGGCGAATGCGGCGGCTTCGTAATAACTGATGTGGGTCACCGGCGCAGACGGGTCGATCGACTCAAGGCCGCGCAGGCTCATGCGCTTCCAGCCGTTCTCGTCGTGCTGCCAGTACATGGGCGAGTTCCAGCCGTTTTCCTGCACCAGGCTCCAGCCCTCGGACAGCCACAGGGCGGCAGTGTGGTAGCCGCCGTCGGCAATAAAACTCAGCCACTCGCCGTTGGTCACCAGCCGGTCGCTGATCTCAAAGGACTGCAAATACGTGGTGTGGCGCGGGCCTTCGTTGTCGAAAGAAAAACCGTCGCCGTCGTGGCCGATCTCGGTCAGGCCGGCGCTCAGCGGCTTGAAGTGACCGCGACGCCCCGATGGGTCTTTCGGCCAGCGCGGGCTGTAGGCGGGTTTCAGGGACGACAGGCTGAACAGATGAAGAATGTCCATCAGCAGCAGCTCCTGATGCTGCTCCTCGTGGGCAAGACCCAGCTCGATCAGGCTGGTCATCTCGTCGCTGAGCGGCGTCATCAACAGCGTCGTCATGTTTTCGTCGACGTGCCTGCGGTAGGCCAGCACCTGATCGACGCTTGGCCGGGTCATCAACCCGCGTTGGGGGCGGGGATGACGCGGGCCGACCGCTTCGTAATAGGAATTGAACAGGTAACCGAATGTCGGATCGAAGGCTTCATAACCCGGCAGATTCGGCGCCAGCAGAAAGGTTTCGAAGAACCACGTGGTGTGCGCCATGTGCCACTTGGCCGGGCTGGCGTCGGGCATCGACTGCACCACCATGTCCTCGGCGCTCAGTGGCTCGACCAGAAATTCGGTACGTTCCCGCACACTTTGAAAGCGCTGGCACAGGGTGTGGGTAGCGGATGTTTCACGAAGCTGGCGTAGTTGGCGCGTCATCAGGTGCTCTCCGGCGTTGCCGATGCCCGGTGGACCCGGTGGAGTGATTCCACGCAGCCAGGCGGTACGGCGATTCAGGGTTTGAGGCTCGTGTGGCCCGGAATGTTCAACCGAAATATCCAAACGAAGGATGGCCACTGCCCACGCGTACGTCGATGCCTTGAGTCATCAGCGTTTGCATGGATTTAACGGCACGCACCGAGTGTAGTCACAGCGTGGGTTGATTCGCGCAGTCGGTGACCGATGGCCAATGAGCGGCCAGTCTGCGTTACCCTGCCGGCCATTCCAGCGCAGTTGCGCTACCCAGGACGTACGTCTTGTGGGCAAAACCTGAACCTGCGCGGCAACTGGCAGTCAGCACAACAGCACGTTTGTCCGAGAGGGCAGGGGCGTTGCAGGTCAGGAGTCAGGTTAAAAGTGAATCACGTCAGATGAATGAACCGGTTTTTGGGGACGCGCATGAATGATCTATCCAGTCTGCTGGGGGCGCTTGATGAAGCGCAGACCGGGCAGCAGGAAGTGGTGATCGCCACGGTGGTCAAGGTCGAAGGCTCGGCTTACCGGCGCCCCGGCGCGCGGATGATTATTGCGCCGATGGGCGAAGCCACCGGCACCGTCAGCGGCGGATGCCTGGAAAGCGACGTCAGCAAGAAGGCCTGGTGGCTGACCGCCAACGGCAAGCCGTCCATGCGCACGTACAGCACCGGCGAGGATGACGACGAGCTCGAAGATGCCGAACTCAGCTTCGGCCTGGGCTGCAACGGCACGGTGCACATCCTCTTCGAACGGATAGATCCGCAGGCGGCGAGCCTGGTGGTCGACGTGCTGCGTGAGGTCAAGGCGAGCGGCACTGGCGCTGCGCTGGCGACAGTGATCGGTACGCAAAGCGAACGCCACACGGCACTGGGCGAGCGGGTGGCCATCCGTGCATCCGGGCAGGTCCAGAGTGAAATGCGCGAACGCTGGCTGGCGACGGCCGTGGCCGAGGACCTGAAAACGGTGCTCGACGCCCGCCGTTCAGCCACACGTACTTACGACAGCGCCGACGGCGCCGTCGAAGTCCTCCTCGAATACATCGCTGCGCCCCGCCGGCTGGTGGTCTTCGGTGCCGGGCACGACGCGATGCCGCTGGTCAGCATGGCGCGTCTGCAGGGCTGGCACATCACGGTGATCGATGCGCGCTCGCACTTCGCCCGGCCCCAGCGTTTCCCGGACGCCGACCAGGTGCTGTCGGCGCCGCTGCAGCCGATGCCTGAATTGCACGCAATGGTCGCCGATGCCGCCGTGGTGGTGATGACCCATAGCCTGACCCAGGACCGTCACTGGCTGGGGCAGGTCCTTGAGTCGACGCCGCGCTATATCGGCCAGCTCGGGCCGCGCAGCCGCACCGAGCGTTTGCTCGACGAGCTGCCGGATCAGCTCCGCGACGCCGCGGCTAAAGCCAGCCTCCATTACCCGGTTGGCCTTGATCTGGGCGGCGACGCGCCGCACAGCGTGGCGTTGTCGATTCTTTCGGAGATCAATGCGGTGTTCAACGGCCGCAGCGGCGGGATGCTCAAACACAGGCAAGCGAGCATTCACGCAGTGGATGTCACACTGGAGCAGGCGCGCGAACTGAGAATGATCAGCTAGCTTTGACGGGGGCAGCGCTGATAGAGCCCGCCCCATCGCGCTTCAGTGGTATTGCATGGCATTCATCAGGTTCGCTCAATGAACGACAAGTACAGACCCCACGACTGGGCCCCCCACGAGCGACCGACGTTGCCGGGGTCGCCGTCGACGCCCTTGCACGCGACGCCGAAACGCTGGGCCTATGCCATCGTTGGCGTCATCGTGGCGCTGACCGGCGGGCTCGGCAATGCGCTGGTGGTCGCCAACCTCCAGTACCTGCAGGGCTCGCTCGGCGCTACCCAGGCCGAAATCGCCTGGCTGCCCGCCGCGTATGTCATGACCAACGTGTCGATGAACCTGCTGCTGGTGAAGTTTCGCCAGCAGTTTGGTTTGCGGGCGTTCACTGAAGTGTTCCTGGTGCTGTACGCCCTGGTCACCTTTGCTCACCTGTTCGTCAACGACATCGAATCGGCGGTTGCCGTTCGAGCGGCCCATGGCATGGTAGGCGCGGCGCTGAGTTCGCTGGGCCTGTATTACATGATCCAGGCCTTCCCGCAGAAGTGGCGGATGAAAGCGCTGGTGCTGGGCCTCGGCACGGCGCAGCTGGCAACGCCGCTGGCGCGACTGGTCTCCGAAGACCTGCTGCAGATTGCCGAGTGGCGCGGGCTTTACCTGTTCGAACTGGGCATGTGCCTGCTGTCCCTGGGCTGCGTGCTGATTCTCAAACTGCCACCCGGTGATCGCTTCAAAGCCTTCGAAAAACTCGACTTCCTGACCTTCGCCTTGCTGGCATCAGGCTTTGCGGCATTGTGCGCGGCGTTGTCCCTGGGGCGGATCGAATGGTGGCTTGAAGAGCCGTGGATCGGCATCGCCCTGGCGTCGTCCATCGTGCTGATCCTCGCCGGACTGTGCATCGAGCACAACCGCACCCGCCCGCTGTTGATTACCCGCTGGCTGGGCAGTGGCCGGATGATCCGCTTCGCCTTCGGCGTGCTGCTGACGCGCATCGTGCTGTCGGAGCAATCCACCGGCGCGGTCGGTTTTCTTCAGGGCTTGAATCAGGGCACCGAGCAGTTGCACACGCTGTACCTGTTCATGCTGCTGGGCAGCGTTGCGGGCCTTGCGGTCAGCGCGCTGACGATCAATCCCCAGCACCTGTTCAAGCCGCTGATTATTTCCCTGGCGTTGATGGCTGTCGGCTCGAGCATGGACAGCTTCTCTACCAACCTCACCCGCGAGCCGCAGATGTATTTCAGCCAGTTTTTGCTGGCGTTCGGCGGCACCTTCTTTCTGGGGCCGACTCTGGTGATGGGCATCAGCGGGGTGATCAGCAACCCGCGCAACATGGTCAGTTTTTCGGTGATGTTCGGGATTACCCAGAACGTCGGCAGCTTGATCGGCTCGGCGTTGCTGGGCACTTTTCAGGTCTGGCGCGAGAAATTTCACTCGGCGCACATCGTCGAGCACGTCACGCTGATCGATGCCCAGGTGCAGTCGCGCCTGCAAAGCGCGAGCGGCGCGTATATGTCCGCCATCGCCGACCCGGCCGCGCGCACCAGCCTGGGCATTCGCTCGCTGGCGACCGCCGCCACCCGCGAAGCCAATACCCTGGCGTACAACGATGTGTTCATGCTGATCGCTGTCATCGCGGTGCTGACCATGATCTGGATCACCAG
Organism: Pseudomonas sp. W2Oct36; assembly: GCF_041060465.1. Taxonomy (NCBI): domain Bacteria; kingdom Pseudomonadati; phylum Pseudomonadota; class Gammaproteobacteria; order Pseudomonadales; family Pseudomonadaceae; genus Pseudomonas; species Pseudomonas sp. W2Oct36. The sequence goes on along the minus strand of NZ_JAUERW010000005.1, from coordinate 144,393 downwards.
CCGCGCCACCTGGCTGTGGATCACCACCGAGCCGGTCGCACCCTTTACTCCGGCGACCCCTGCGGCATCTCCTCTCACACCTTCTGGCGCTCAACCTTCATGACAGAACCCGGTAAACCTTCTGGCAACGCTTCCAACAGTTCTGCGGGCGGCTCGGCTCCGTCTCAGGCAACCTCCGCAGCACCTGCACCGGCGGTCATGCCGGCCACCACGCAACCGCGTTCGGCGCGCATACGCCTGGTGTCGTCGATTCTGTTCGGCGGCATTGCGCTGGCGGGTGTGCTGGTGGTGCTCTACGCGTGGCAGTTGCCGCCGTTCAGCAGCCCGATTGAAAGCACCGAGAACGCGCTGATTCGCGGGCAGACCACGCTTATCGGTCCGCAGCTGAGTGGCTACGTCTACGAAGTGCCGGTGCAGGATTTCCAGTGGGTGAAGAAGGGCGACCTGCTGGTGCGCATCGACGACCGGATTTACCAGCAGCATCTCGATCAGGGCATTGCGCAGTTGGGCGTCCAGAAGGCCGCACTGGCCAATAATCTGCAGCAACGGCGCAGCGCCGAGGCCACCATCGCCCAGCGTCAGGCGGCCGTTGCGAATGCCCAGGCGCAGAGTGAAAAAGCCGCTGCCGACCTTCGCCGCGGTCAGGCACTGGTGACCGATGGTTCGGTGTCCAAGAGCGAATTCGACGTGACCCGCGCCGCGGATGCGCAGGCGAAAGCGGCACTGGCCGAAGCCAAGGCAGCGCTGGAGATTTCCCGTCAGGACCTGCAGACGGTGATCGTCAATCGCGGCTCGCTGGAGGCCTCGGTGAAGAACGCCGAGGCCGCCATAGAGCTGGCGCGGATTGATCTGACCAACACGCGCATTACCGCGCCTCGGGACGGTCAGCTGGGGCAGATCGGGGTGCGCCTGGGGGCGTACGTCAATTCCGGCGCGCAGTTGATGGCCCTGGTGCCGCGTCCGCGCTGGATCATCGCCAACATGAAAGAGACCCAGATGGCCAACGTGCGCCTGGGCCAGCCGGTGAGCTTCACCGTCGATGCCCTGGAAAACCTGAAGATGCGCGGTCGGGTGCAGCGCATCTCACCGGCGGCGGGGTCCGAGTTCAGCCTGCTGCCGGCGGACAACGCCACCGGCAACTTCGTCAAGATCGCCCAGCGCATCCCGGTGCGCATCACCATCGACGACGACCAGCACGACGTGGACCGGCTGCGCCCCGGGATGTCGGTGGTGGTCGGCATCGACACCAGCCAGGACGGCGCCGTACCGCCGGATCCGGTGGATGGGCGGGTGGATTCAGTCGGTCCTCGCTGATCCGCAGCAGGCTGACGCAAGCGGCGCCGCCGAATGAACGGTCCGGCCTACACCATGCGCTTGACGGTGTTGTCCTTGCGCACGAAGTGGTGCCAGATCGCCGCAATCACGTGCAGGCCGATGACGTAGTAGAAAATCGTGCCCAGCAAGACGTGGTAATGCTCCAGCGTTTCGGCGGTGTCCTTGGACAGGTCGAACGGCGCGGGAATGCTCAGGGATGTCAAGGGGATCGGCAGTGCGCCGCGCTCCAGCAGCACCGTGAACAGACCCAGCAGCGGTTGCGCGAACAGGAACGCATACAGCGCGTAATGGGACAGCGTGGCGGCCAGACGCAATACGCCTTCCAGGGGCGGAGTAATCCCCGGCGGCGTGTGGCGGTGACGCTCGGCGATGCGGAAAAACGCCATGACCAGCACCACGATGCCGACCCAGAAATGCGTTTGCACAACGAAAGTCCGCGCGTCACTGCCACGGGCCAGCTGGGTGCGGCTCAGGATCAGCGCATACGCCAGCACAATCAGGATCGCCATCACCCAGTGAAACCAGCGGGCTTTGTAGCTGTAGCGTTCGGTAGCGGAAGGTTTGCTCACGGTCAGGTCTCTTGGTCTGTTTTTTTTGAGTGGCGCAGTGCGGTGACCGCCCCTGCGCTTTCTTAACCCAATGGCTGACGGTCGTCGAGGAGAACGTGCAAGGCGCACTGCAAGAAAGCCGTCGCTTGTTCCTCGGAGAAACGTGTTGACGACACATACGCTTACATCTTGGCCACTCATTAATATAAGTAGTATGACTAATTAATTCAGCGATCCCTGGGTGTAACTTTTATTGTGAATCATGACGCATCAATACAATTTTGCACTGGATCTTGTATTGAACATTAATTTTCATTCGTTTGAGTTACTTCGAAAAAGGGAAGAAATTCTGATAGAGATTCATCTTCATATCAGCAATAACAAAGAGTGTTTCTTATTCTAATTTGGCATTAAAATCCCGGCGAATTACGTTTGACAGGTTATGGGAATGGATCCATCGTAATGTGTCGAAGGCTCAGATCCTTGACTATCAGCTTGAATAAGCTGGCATTTTGCCCGTATGCAGCCGGGGCCTTGATCTTCGTGACTTAATCGAAAAGGGAAGGACACCCTCATGGATGTTTCCGGCTTCGTTCAGCTTTTAAAAACATATAATTCCGATTCGGAAGTATGGTTCGATTCTTCACCCCTTATATATAAGCAGTGCCAAAGGCGGTTATTACAGACCTACCCGGATATGCAGTCGTCGGTTATTGCGCTGTTGCCTGAAGCACTGGGTTCATCGGCCGCGGGTGTCAGCGGAGCCACTACAAATCCTGCGTTGATGGGGCAGGCGTTGGTGACCCATTCAGCCCACTACCGATCATTCCTCCACACCTTGCCGGCGTCCATGCCTGCGGACATTCGCCTGCGATCGCTTTATGACCAACTGATCATCGACAGCGCGCAGCTGTTACTACCGCTGTTCCTGCAATCCTGGCATCGAACGGGCTGGCTGTCCGCGCAGATCGAGGGCGGGCACTGTATGAATCAGGACGCGCTGGTGGCCCGCGGGCTCGAACTGGCGGCGCTGGCGCCGAACATCATGATCAAGATCCCGGGCAGCGCCCAGGGCTATCGCGCCATCGAGCAACTGGTCGCCCGGGGCTGCTCGATCAATAACACCTTCTGTTTTAGCGTCTCTCAGCTGGATGCCTGCCTCAAGGCCATTCACGCCGGGCGTCAGCGGGCGCTTGCCAACGGTGTGAACACGGAGCGGGCGCGTTACGTGGTGAGCTTCATGATCGGCCGGCTGGGTGCGGAACCGGAATTCGAGCGGCAGGCGCGGGGCCGTCGCCTCCACCTTGGCCAGACGGATAAGCGCTGGGCCGAACTTGCGGTGTACCAGGCGATGCAGGCGCTGATGCGACGGTGCGAGACACCGGCGCAACTGTTGCTGTGCAGTATCAAGGTCGACACCGATGCGCGTGGGCGTGAACATTGCTGGCACCTGCAGCGCACCGGCGCCGACACCACGCTGTACACGTTGACGCCTGAACTCATCGAATTCCTCATACGCCGTCAGCAGGCCGGGCGCAGCATCGCACCGGCGACGGAATGGGTGCAGATTCCCGGCAAAGTGCTGGACCGCCTTCTGGCCATTCCGTATTTCAACCAGGCGTACTTTGAGGGCGGCCTGACCTCGGACGAATACGCCCGTTATCCGGCGTTCCTGACTGCGGGCAATGACGCACGCCTGGGCGTGCAGCGTCTGCAGTGCTTCATCGCCGACACGCTTGATCCGCCCGTTTCCACGCCGCCCGTCGCGCGTCACAAAACGACCATGGAGGGCCGCGCATGAACCGCATGATCGGCCTCTGGGCCCATCCCCGCTCGCGGTCGACGATCCTCGAAAGGGTGTTCATCGAGCGCGGTGACTTCGAGGTTTTTCACGAGCCGTTTTCGCACATGGCCTTCGACGAACAGTCCGCCATTCCCCATGGGGACCTCAACTGCGGCATGCCCCGTGACTATGAAGCGATCAAGGCCCTGTTGCGCGACGCCCGCCAGCGCGCTCACGTTTTCCATAAGGATATGGCCTACCACTGCCTCACGCCGCTGAAGGCCGACGCCGAGTTTCTCGCAGAGCAACAGAACGTCTTCATCGTTCGCGACCCGGCCCGGGCGATTGTTTCCCACCACGCCATCTTCCCGCAGATGCCGGCGCACGCCATCGGCCATCAAGCGCTGTACGAAGTCTTCTGCGAGGTCAGGCGGCTGACCGGCAAAACCCCTTGTGTGGTCAACGCCGAGAACCTGGCCAGCCATCCGGAAACCACCCTGCGCAGGCTTTGTGACCACCTGCAGCTGGATTTCCTGCCCGAAGCATTGAGCTGGAATGCGAGGTGCCCCGAGCAATGGAAAGCCTGGCGCAGCTGGCACAAGGACGCCGAGAACAGCACCACGATCATGCCGGATAGCGCCGATTTCGACCCGCGACCGCTGCACGATAATCCCCATCTGATGGCGTATGACCAGCTGCATCGACCTTTCTACGAACGCATGAATCAGTTCACCGAGCAGGGACAGCCATGAAAAAGATCGTGATCACCGGCGCCGCCAACGGCATTGGCAAGGCCACCACCCTGGCCTGCGTCAAGGCGGGCTACTACGTCATCGCAGCGGACAGCGACAGACTGGGCCTGCAGTCGCTTCAGGCAAGCCTGCCCCTGCACCGACTGGAAACCCACCTGGCTGACTTCTCCCAGGCGCACGTCTATCAGTCGTTTATCGGCAACCTGTACGACCTTCACAAACACCGGGCGCTGTATGCCCTGGTCAACAACGCGGGGATCTATCACGGCAAAGGTGTGTACGACTACACCGACGCGGAAGTGGATGAGATCTGGGCCGTCAACCTCAAATCCCTGGGGTATCTGTCCAAGGACTTCGCACGGCGGGAGTCGGCGGCCGACTACTCGCGCAGCATCGTCAACATCACGTCGGTGGCAGGGGAGGTCGGCAGCATGGATGCGTGGTACGGCGTGACCAAGGCTGGCGTGATCGGCCTTACCAAGGCGAACGCCTGGAATTTCGGCCCCCGGATCAGGGTAAACGCTGTGTCCCCGGGGCTGATTCGCGACACCTCGATCCATGACCGTATTCCCGAGCACCGACGCCGTGAGTACGAGCGCCAGGAAATCCTCAAGGAGCCCATTCAGCCGGACGGCGTGGCCGACGTCATTCTGTTTCTGCTGTCGGAACAGAGCCGTCACCTGACCGGAAAAGTCATCGCAGTGGATAACGGCGCCTACCCGCGCTAGCGATCGAAAACACCGTCGTCCCTCACGTATTTCAGGGAGAACACCATGCATCGCAAAAAACTGCTCATCGTTGGCGGCGGCAACCTGTGCCTGCAAGTCCTGCAGATCCTGGGCCCGCGCAACCCGTTCGAATTCCACGTCGCCAGTCGAGACCTCGGAAAGGCCACGCGGATGTGCAACCTGATCCGACTGGCCGCGCTTCAACAGAACGTCAACATTCAGATTGAAAGCCATCAGATGGACCTGCGCGAAGCCTGCATCAGCCGCAACGCCGAAACGCTGCTCAAGATTCGCCCGGACATCATCCTCAACTGTGCCTCGCTGCAATCCTGGCGGGTGATCACGCAGTTGCCGGCCGAGCGTTTTGCTGCCCTTGATCAGGCGCAGCTCGGGCCCTGGCTGCCGATGCACCTGGCGCCGGCCTACGCACTGATGCGAGCCGTCAAACAGTCCTGCCCGAAAAGTCTGGTGGTCAACGCGGCGTTCCCGGATGCGGTCAACCCGATCCTCTACAAGGTCGGCATGGCGCCCGACGTCGGCATCGGCAACATCGCCAACCTGATCCCGGCCACCCGCAGCGCCATTGCGCATTTGTCCGGCTGCCTGCCAACTCAGGTCTGCGCCAAGCTGGTCGGGCATCACTATTTCAGCCATTGCGTGCCTCGCCATGGCCTGCCGCCGCAACGCATGGAGCCTATCTTCAACCTGACGTACTGGATCGACGGTGAAGAGCGCACCGGCGAGCACGCGCCCGAGGCTATTTTCGATTGCGTCGCCCGTCAATTCAGCCGGCTGGGCGGCGTCGACGGCCAGTACCTCACCGCCATGTCGGCGGTGACGGTGCTGGAAAACCTGCATGCCGAGCATGAGGTGCGGGTGCATGGGCCCGGGCCTCAGGGGTTGCCCGGCGGTTATCCGGTCAAGGTTGGCATGGGCAAAGTCCTGCTCGACCTGCCATACGGCGTGACCCGGGAAGAGGCGATCAGGGTGAATGAGGCGGGGCAGCGGCTCGACGGCATCACGCTGATTCGTGCCGACGGCTCGGCGGTGTTTGGCGAGGTGCAGAGGCAGATCATGCAGCGCGAGCTCAACTTCGCCATGGCCGAGATGCGCGTGTGTGACGCTGCGGCGTGGGCGGAAGAGCTGGGCAGCAAATACCTGGCGTACGCAGAAGGCACTCCCCACACCAACAGCCACCACACAGGAGTCGCCGCCCATGGCGCCGGTCATCGCGCTTCTGCCTGCTGACCGATCGGCAATCGCCGATCACGACTACACCCGCCAGTACGTGGCGGACTTCGTCGAGCGCTGGGACGAACTCATCGACTGGGAAAAGCGCGCAGCCGGCGAGGGTTCTTTTTTCTTCGACCTGCTGCGCCAGGCCGGCGCCTGGCGTGTGCTGGATGCCGCCACCGGCAGCGGCTTTCATGGGGCGCAGTTGCACAAGGCCGGCTTTGACGTCACCGCGTGTGACGGCAGCGCGACCATGGTGGATCGCGCCCGGCGCAACTTCGATCGGCTGGGCGTCGATGTGCCGGTCCACCGTTGCGAGTGGCAAGCGCTGGACGCTCGCGTACTGGGCAGGTTCGACGCGGTGCTGTGCCTCGGCAGTTCGCTTTGCCATCTGTTCGACCGCGACGCGCGTATCGCGGTGTTGAAGCGGTTTCGGCAGATGCTCAAACCCGGCGGAATGCTGCTGATCGATCAGCGCAATTTCGAAGCGATTCTCGCCGGGCGCTTCACCTCTTCGGGGCGCTATTACTACTGCGGCAATTCCGCCAGCATCACCCTCGGCGAACTCGACGAGTCGGTGTGCGAGTTCGTGTATCGCTTTGCCGATGGTGCACAGTATCGGCTGCGGGTGTGCCCGATTCGTCCGCGACACCTGCAGGAAGAGTTGCGAGAGGCCGGGTTCCGTACCGTGTCTGCCTACGGCGATTTCAAGCCGATCTACGACGTCATGGACGTGGATTTCGTCATTCACAAAGCCCACATCTGATGCTGATCCACGCAGGAGTTTGGTCATGAGCACGCGCCATCCTGGGCTGACGCAGCACCACAACCTGGTGCCGTACCCGTTCAGCGAGATCACTCCGGCCCCGTCCGCCGTCCGACCGAGGGTCATCTGGTTGACCGGGCTCTCGGCGGCGGGGAAGTCCACCATCGTCGACAGCCTGAACCCGGTGCTGCAGGCGCGCGGGTTAACCACCTGCATTCTGGACGGGGATTCGGTGCGCAACGGCTTGTGCCGCGATCTGAGTTTTTCTGCGGAGGACCGAGAGGAGAATGTGCGGCGGGTGGCGGAAGTGGCCGCGTTGATGGTTGATGCGGGGCTGACGGTGATGGTCGCGCTGATCTCGCCGACCCGCTCGGCCCGGAAGCTGGCCCGCTCGATCATTGGCAGTGCGCGGTTTGTGGAAGTGTTTGTCGACGTGCCTCTGGCGGTGGCTGAAGCCCGGGACCCAAAGGGGTTGTACCGGCGCGCGCGGGCAGGGGGCATTCCGGGGTTTACCGGGGTGGATTCAGCGTATGAACCGCCGGTGTTTCCGGATCTGCATATTCGCAGTGATGAAGTGGATGTGAGACGGGCGGTGAAGATGATTGATGACTGGTTGTTGGCGCGGGGGTAGGCGCCCCTTGATCAAGGGCGCCGGTGAATGACAATTTCTGGTGAATGTGTTTTGCCGGTTTCAGCGGCGAACGGGCGCCCCTGGACTTACACTACGAACTTATTGACCAACTGATTCAAATTGACGGCCAACTTAGACATTTCGCCACACGCGGTTGCTGTCTGGGCGGCGCCCGCAGAACTCTGAATGGCAAGCTCGCGGATGCTGACCAGATTCCGGTCAACTTCTCGAGCAACGTGGGACTGCTCTTCAGAGGCTGTCGCGATCATCAGGTTACGTTCATTAATTTGACTAATGGCCGTGGATATCTGATCCAGCGAGGTACTGGCCTCCTGGGCCACGCCCAGTGATTCGGTCGCCAGGTCTTTGCTGGTATTCATCGCCTTCACGGCCAGGTCAGAATCGTTCTGGATGGCCGCAATCATCTGCTCGATTTCCTGGGTTGATGCCTGGGTACGATGGGCCAACGCCCTCACTTCGTCAGCCACGACCGCGAACCCACGGCCTTGCTCGCCAGCGCGTGCTGCTTCGATCGCCGCGTTCAACGCCAGCAGATTGGTTTGCTCTGCGATGGCCCTTATCACCTCGACCACTTTAGTGATGCTCTGGGCACGCTCTGACAATCCTTGAATCTGTACGCTAGTGTTTTCAACGTTACCGTTCAGCTTCTGGATGGACATCAGGGTCTGAGCCACACGTGCCAGACCCACCTCGGTATAGCCCTGGGTCCGCTTTGACTCCTCGGAAGCCGACTCCGCGTTACGCGCGACCTCATCAACGGCTGCGCTCATTTCGGTGACCGCTGTGGCCGCCTGATTGACTTCATCGTTCTGGGAAACAAGGCCACGACTTGATTCCTCCGTCACAACCGTCATCTCTTCAGACGCAGACGCCAGTTGGGTGGAGGAGTCGGATATCTGCAAGATGGTGGCGCGAAGGTTTGTCTGCATCTGAGAGAGCGCCTTCAACAGGCGCCCGGCTTCATCAGTGCCGCTGACCAGCACTTCCCTGGACAGGTCACTGGCGGCGATACGCTCGGCGACAGACAGCGCATCATTGATCGGGTTGGTAATGCTTTTCGTCAGCAGTAATGCCAAGCCAATCGTGAGGATGACGACAGCTGTAATCAGGCCGACAACCAGCCGCAGGCCGTTGTCATAGAAGGCGGTTGCGTTGTTTCCGGCTTGCTCGGCGCCTTCGTCGTTAAAGGTGGTCAAGTCTTTGATCTGGGTTTCCATCGTATTCGTCAGCGGGCGGATGCCGTTACTTACGAGGTTGACGGCTCCCGCTATATCGCCTTTTCTCATTAACGGCGCAAGAATATCCAGTTGTTTGGCGTAAGCATCGGCGCTGTTTTTTACCCGGGTATAAAATGAACGCTCTTTATCACTGGCGATGAGCGGCTCATAACCTGCTACCGCGTCGGTGAACGCCTTGCGATAGCCCGCGAAACTTTCAATATTCTTTTCAATGGACTGCGGGTCTGCGAGGCCTCGCTGTGTTTCGAGTCTGATGCGAAGGGCGGCGTTGTTCATCAACGCCGTTTGTCGAATGCTGGCCATCCAGTTGAGTTCGACATCTTTTTCAGAGTCCCTCAGTTTGCCCATTTGCAGGATTGCAAATACGCCCATCACACACACCAAAAAGATAATCGAGGCGAAAAACAGGGCCGCTCGTGGAGCGAGGTTGAGATCTCTAAGGCGCATGCGAAATTCCTGTTTTCCGTTAATGGCTTATATGTTCAATAACGCTATCGACTCAGGCTTGGAAACTTTAAGCATCTAGTCGGGAAGCGATGACGCTGGCAGGGAAGTCATTGAGGTCATCGAGTGGCGGTTGACCCTCGACTCTATTGCGGCCTTTGGTTTTGGCGCGATACAGCAGTCGGTCTGCCTCTTCCAGGGCGGCTTTGTAGCCATCCTTTCCGGGCGCGTTGACCGCCACCACACCTGAACTGATGGTCACATTGCCCAAGGGGCTGGTGGCGTGCGCTATGCGCGCATTTTCTATGGCCAATCTGACCTTGTCGGCGATGATCAGTGCCCCCTCTAAATGTGTATCAGGCAGCAGGATCACAAACTCTTCGCCGCCATACCGTGCCGCCAGGTCGCCGGGCCGGTTGATACAGGCCCCGATAATGCCCGCGACCTCGCTCAGGCAGTCGTCGCCCTGTAGATGGCCGTAGCGGTCGTTAAATTGCTTGAACCAGTCTATATCCAACAAAATAATGGAAATAAATGAGTTATTTCGAACAGCACGGCCCCATTCACGGTGCAAGGTCGCGTCGAAACAACGGCGATTGGGCAGATGGGTCAGGCTGTCGGTCTGGGCAATGACCTCCAGCTCGGTTCTGGCGGTGTTCAGGTCATTTTCCGCCGTGATGAGGTGCTGAATTTGCCTGTACAACAGCAAACCCAGCAAAACCAGAGCGAACGTGATCAACGCGATCGAAGCCATTGACCGGTACGCATAGTCCCACCACGGCGCGAATACATGCTCGCATGACACGCCTGCGGCAGCGACGATGGGTAACCCGGCCACACGCCGGTAGGCGTAGATCCTTTCTACTCCATCCACGACGGACTTGATCACGGCGTTACCGCTGTCGCTGTAAGGCAGGTACAGGGTGAAAAGATCACCTTTGGCCACGTTAGTCGTCATCAGTGCGGTCAGCGTCGGTCGCCGTGCCAGCAGGTCGCCGTTGTTTAGCGCAAGAAAAATAACGCCCTTGTCGTCCACGTCCATACGCTTGAAAAATGACTGGAAATAGGCAACAGGCACCGTTGCTAACGCGACACCTGCAAACGTTCCGTCGGCGGCATTGATGCGGCGGCTGACAGGGATGACCATGTCGCTCGTGCTGCGACTCTCGACAATTGAGCCGATGTGGATGGACGCATCGGGATTGTCGCGATGATAGAGGAAGTAGGCGCGGTCGCTGTTGGTGTTCAGCGGTGTGCCCTGGACCAATGAATTGGCGACCCAGTTACCCTTGGCGTCGTAAATGAACAGCCCCTGAATGCCATCCACGTTCATCACCGCCTGGGTCATCAGCTTTTCGAGTCGAACTTTCTGATCGCCCTCAACGCCGTCGTGCTCCACGCGCTCCGCCAAATCGCGAAGCGTGTTATCTGCCTGCCGTATGGTGTCCTGCGCTTGCTGTTCGGCCGCAAGCACGATATTCGAAACCGAAATTTTGGCCGTGGCGATGCGTTCATTGCGCGACTGTTTCATTTGCCAGGCGGTAGCCAAGATCAATGAAAGGCACACCAAAGCAATGAAACCAATCAGTGCTTTGGTCAGCACGGATGGGGCAAGCCTGGTGGATGTCAGGTACAGCGGCTTCATGGGCGCGTCATCAAATTGGCTAGTGCACGCTTTATGCAGCTATCGTACCGTTGCGGGCAGCTGCGGCGAAATGGGTAGCAAGGTGCTCGCCAACGCCCGCAATTGTTGCTTCTCCTCGTTCATCGTCAATGCGCTTTCCGCTCGTCTCAATAGGACATCCGCGTGCCTTGCGCACACGGCCCTGAACAAACCGGGATTGACCTGAGCAAGGCTGATCAAGGCTTTCAGAAAGCGCAGATCCACTTCGATGAGGGCGGCGCCGTCTCGGGCGATCGGCGCAAAGAAATCGTCGAATAAGTCGTCGACATTCAAACCATGCAGAAACACCTGATCGCAGCTGTTTGCATGCTTCGTGTCTAAGAATTCAGGCATACCCCAGGCCGTCAGGCTGCGAACGCCCCGCCCGATGACATCAATGGCCGTGCCGGGGTCATTGACGGCGGGTGATAAGGCGCGGGAGGCGATCTCCGACAGCACTGAAAGTCCAAAGCGGGGATCGTGCTCGAAGGTTCGTCGCACGCCTATGGTCAGTGCGGCGCGTGTTTTCTCGGAAAGAGCGTCGCACGCCTCGGAAGAAACGCTGTTCAGCCGCACCAGATACGCCAGGGGCATTCCCAGGTGTACAAAGCTGCCAGGAAGCACGTCTAGAAAGACTTGCATCCCCTCGGCCTTGGCCGTCTCACTCAGTGCGTTGACATCAATGTGTTGCACGTACCCCGTCGATACGCTGGCAACGGCTTGTGCTCCGTGAGGTAAAATCCATCCCTGCGGGAAGGCCCTGCCACCCAGGCAGGGCCATTGAACTCTATGATTGATCGCATCGATTGTCGCTTTCTCGACGCGGTCAATCGTTTCGCCCACGCGTCCCAGCCTGGACAGGTGATCAATCCAGCGCAGAAGGGTGTAAACGATGAGGATGACGACCAGGATGGTCACCGCGAACAGCAGGACCCTTCCTTGAGCACCGTACGCTCCGGTGCTCAAAGCAATGATGCCCACCAGGCTGAACAAGAAGGAACCGATGAATGTTGCAAGCGCGTTCTGTGTTGTCGTGTCCTCCATGACCAGTGTCGTTGCACGTGGGGTGACGCCAGTGCTCGCAGCGCCGTACGCCGTCACCATCGTGCTTAACGAAAAGGTGGTTACGGCAAGCATGCTAGAGGCAATGATGCTCAGGATTTTGTCGACGGCATCGGCGCCTACGCGGGCGGACAGCGAAAACGGAATTGAGTCCTTGACCAGAATTGATATCAGGGCAGTGGCAACGCCCAGCAGCGAAAACAGAGTGGCTCTCAGCCAAAGCTTTTTAGTCAGTTGCGTCAGCATCCATCGCCATCGAGCAATCATAGTCACACCTTTTTTGGACAACGGCGGGGAGTGACGCGGGCTCGATCCCCGATAATCTCGGTAAATGGAGTTTATCCGGCTACGCAAGGTTCAGTGCGATTAGGATCTAGAATAAGGCCAGCCATTGCATCCACGCGCCTGGCTTCCTATGATCGCGCAGGGTGCGCCATTGCATAAAGCGATGCGCAGGTTAAAAGCACACGCTGGTCGGGCCGCCAGTGGAGCTTGACTGTGGCCAGTAAAAGATCAGCACCGCCCGCTATTCCTCGTCCTCAGGTTCTAACTGAGCGTGCGCTTGCAGCGCTGGAACGTTTCTCCCATATCGAGGCTGTAAGCGGCATTGCACTGCTGTTGGCGGCGATCGTCGCGCTGATCTGGGCAAACAGTCCGATAGCGGCGTCGTACGAGCACTTCTGGAACGCCGAACTGACCTTGGGTCTGGGGCCGTTCAGCGTTTCACGCTCACTGCATTTCATGGTCAACGACGGGCTGATGACAGTGTTCTTCCTTGTGGTGGGCGCTGAAATCCGTCAAGAAATAAACGATGGTGCGCTGTCGAGCTTCAAGCTCGCTACGCTCCCATTGGGCGCTGCGCTCGGTGGGGTAATGGTGCCGGCCTTCATCTACACCCTACTCAATGTCGGTACTCCAGCCGCCAATGGCTGGGCCGTACCGACGGCGACCGACATCGCCTTTGCCGTCGGAGTCCTTGCTTTACTGGGTAAAGCAATCCCCGGCTCAGTCAGGATCCTGCTGCTGGCCCTGGCCATCATTGATGACATTGTCGCCATCCTGATCATTGCGATTTTCTACACCGCGAGTCTGGATTGCCTGGGGCTGGTCATCGCAGCTGGCGGGTTGTTGCTCGTGCTGATATTTCAACGCATGGGCATCGGGAAAGCCTACGCCTATGTCCTTCCGGGAGTGATCGTGTGGTTTGGACTGCTGAAGACCGGCGTTCATCCAACCCTTGCTGGCGTTGTCCTGGGGCTGATGACACCGGTCCACTCAAAGCCTCTGCGCGAGCGGCCGCTGGATACGATTGGGCGTACTTTCCATGAACTGATGGAGCGTTTGTCACAGACTCAGCAGGACCCAAAGGCCGCAGCCAGGCCGTTGAAACAACTGCGTCATGCTGAGCGGGAGGTGTTATCCCCGGTCCAGCGCGTTCAGATAGGGTTGCACCCATGGGTCGCTTACGGCGTCATGCCGCTTTTCGCGCTGGCGAATGCCGGGGTCAGTCTGAAGGGTGTCAACCTGGAGGATGCGGTGGCGCATGGCGTGTTTGTCGGGGTATCGAGCGCTTTGATAGTGGGTAAACCGTTGGGCGTCATCATGGCCAGCTTCGCGTTGGTCAAACTAAGGGTCTGCGAACTGCCGGAAGGCGTCACGTGGGCGGGCGTTGGGTTGGTAGGACTTCTCGCAGGCATCGGCTTTACCATGTCGATTTTCATTTCAGGACTGGCGTTCAGCGATCCTGGCTTGTTGGCGGCGTCCAAGCTTGGGGTGCTCGCCGCTTCCACAGTGGCGGCGATGCTGGGTTTGGCGTGGGGCCGGGCCAGGTTTCGTTCAGCTGCCGTGCCCCAGGCCTCAGATAGTTGATTGCTCGTCTTGTGAAGAACTCTCCAGGCACTGGGCAGCGCTGGACTGACTGCCCTTGCCCGATGCGTCGGCATACCCAAGAGAAGACCTGAATGCAAGCGCAGGCCCCTTGGCTATTTGAACCGAGCAGAGGAGTCCAAGTCATGCCGTTGAGCGCGCAGTTACTTCTGCTTTATGTGCGCCAACGCCTTGTTGGCCGCTTTGGCCTGCTGATGCTCATGGTGACATGACGAGGTGAAGTCTGCCTCCGTCTCTGCCTTCAGCTTGTCGAATGCTGCTTCGCATTCGTGATGATCATCCTTGGCCAATGCAGGTCCGGTGACGATAAGTGTGATAAGCAGCGATAAAGAAAGAAAACGCATCGACAATTCCTTTCAAATCACAGCCTTTGATGAGCGGAAATCAGCGCACTCAGAGATGTTTTTTGACTTCTTTATCCACATGCTTATCCGCTTTATGACGTTCCTCGTCGTCATGTTTAACGCCTTTATCCACTTCGCTGGCGTCGTGCTTGACGCCTTTGTCGGCTTCCTTGGCATCGTGTTCTACGCCCTTGTCCAACTCCCGATTGTCGTGACGGATACCTTTTGCCACGTCGTCTTCGGCGAGGGCCAAAGGAACAACGGACGCAGTCATCAGTGCAGTGATGAGTGCAGACGAAACGAGCTTGTGCATGGTAATACTCCTGAGCGAACGTCGAGGTCCTCATGACCCCATCGCTTTTCAGCGTAGACAAAGTTCCGCAACATGGAAGTCGTTTGGCAATGTCACGCCCACGCGCACAAGGGGGAACACGTGCTGGTGACCGGAATCCTCTGGATAGCGTTTTTCATCATTAACTTCAACGTGGTGATGATGATCCCGCTGCTGCCTTTTATTCAGCGTGATCTGCACCTTTCTTCCAGTGAGTCAGGGTGGATATTGGCCGCTTTTCCGGTCGTGGCGCTGATCAGCAATCTCGCCCTTGGTCCGCTGATTGATCGCTTTGGCAGAAAGCTGTTTATCACGGTGGGAGGGGCTGCTTGCTGCTGCACGCTGCTGATCACCGCCGCATCCTACAGCGCTTCGATGATCGTGCTGAGTCGGGCGGCGACAGGGCTGTTCATGCCGATGATTGGCGCATCGATTTTCGCCGCCCTGGCGGACTATGTCCCCGAGCCCACGCGCACCAGGGCAGCCGGGTATGTCACCACCGCCGCGCCCATTGCCTTTTTGTGCTCGCTGTCGATGGGCGTTGTCGTCGGAGGGCTGCTGTCGTGGCAAGTCACGGTCATTGGCCTCGCGCTTGTCTGCGCCGCCCTTGCCGGACTGGCGCTTACCTTTCCCACACCGCCTTCAGCTTCGTTGTCCTCTTCCAGAATAAGCCGAGCCATGTACAAGGAGCGCTTGACGTCGCTGTCGGCCAGTCCCGGCACCCGCCCGCTAATGGCGGCGTACTTTTGCTGGTCGATTGGCGTGTACGTTTTTCTGGGGCTGTATCCGAGCTGGCTGGTGCAGCACGGCCTGTCCTCATTCGGCGTCGATACCGTCGGCTCGGTCATCTTTATTGGCGAGGTCGGCGGACTGTTCGGCGCGATGCTTTCCGCCAGGCTTGCCAGTCGGTTCAACAATCCGTTGCGCCTGTGCGCCGTCGCCTCGATGGCGATCGCGGTGGTGATTCAGGTGATCCCATGGGGCGAGGGCTCGCCGTTTACGCAAGGCGCCGCCTACATGGCTTTCGCGTTCGGCCGAGACCTGATGCTGGCGTTGATCCTGGGCGATGCCATGGGGCTGGTTGAAGCGTCGCGCAGGGGAAGTCTTAACTCATCGCTCAACGCGGTCTACCAAACGGGCGGCACGCTGGGGGGATTGTTGAGTGCCTGGCTCTATGGCTTGAGCACCGGGTACTTTGCGAATGTCGTGGGCGCTTCGCTGGCGTTCGTGGCGTCTGCGGTTTTGCTGCACGGTATCTCGGGGGCGAGGATTCGTTCCTGAGGTCGCCACGGGAGTGTGTACTGCCATTTGTAGTCGGTGAGCCTGAAGCGGGCGCCTGACGCCCGCCCGCAGTGCTTGCATTGCCCCCACGACTATCAGGCGTTTTAAAAAAGAGCGAAAGCGCGTGATTGCATTGCTCTGTGCGCGGAACCGATCGGCCCTCCAGCGCCACACAAGGGCTACCCACTCACCATGCGAACCTCACAGCGATCGCCCCGTTACAACATCCAACACGCCTGCACCTGTGCAAGCGGCCAAGAGTGGGCTTGGGGCACTGCCAACCGACCTTTCAGTTTGGAGAAAAAACGTGAAATTACCCGGAATCGGCGCCTCGTCGCCCAAGACGCCTGACATCACCCCCCATGCTTCCAAGCCGGACGCCAAACCGACGCCCGACGCGGGCAAACCGACGAAAAGCCCCAACGACTCCGGTAACGGCGGCAGCCGCGCCACCGGTAACTTCAGCAACGTGGCCCAAGGTACCGGGGCTCTGGCCAGCGGCGGCGCGGCCATCTATCGGGCTGACCAAAGCACGCAGAATTCCCAATACGCCGCTCAGTCCCCCACAGGCGCGGTCAACTATGGCGGCCCTGCCGGGAGTGGCGCGCCGGCCGCTTTGCAAAACCAGTCTCTGGCTGAGCAAAGCCCGGGGCTGAGCAACAACGGTGAGGCCTCGAAGCCGTCTTCTCCCTTGATGCAGCTGCTTGATAAGTTAATCGGGGCGCTGTTGCAGCCGTTCGGTGGCGGGGCGAGTGCGCATTCCGCCGGCGATTCTGCCCGCACCCAGACCAAGGACGCCCCTGTGGCGGAGAAAGGCGATGACAAGAACGGACTGGCATCGGCCGCTGGCGAAGTGGGCAAAGCGCTGTGGATGGTCCCCGGCTTGAGTAACGTCATGACGCGGATCGGTGAGTCTGATGGCAGCGCTGGCGGGATGATCAAAGGCGGGGTCGAAGGCGGGGTGCACACCGCCAAAGGCGCGGCCGAAGGCCTGATCGGCGGTGGCGGCAACCCGGCAGCCATGGCGGCTGGCGCCTATGCCGGCGCCTTGTCAGAAACCAAAGCGGCACCCGAAGAGGTGCGCAACGTAGCGGGCATGCTCTAAACGATTCCTGCGCATGTTTCTCTTATGGGGGACATGCCTCGCAGGGAGCGACGTTCATCTGCACGGGTATGGGGTCCGTTGCGGCGTTCCTGGATCCGGCTACTGCAGATCATCTTTGACACTGGAAACCTTGTGAAAACTGGTCTTTGAGATACGCCGCCAGAGCAGTGACAGCCCTGGGAATTTGTGGCGAGTAAGGTCGAACCAAATTGATCTCGTCGGAGAACGCCCCCTTGAGTTGCCAGTGCTCAAGTAGTTGAACCAGAGAACCTTCCCCCCAACGCTGCCTGAGCGCTGATGTTGTTGCCGAGCGAGAGCGACAGGTGCAGTCAACCTGAGAAGCCCACGCACAGCGCCTGCAGAGTCCCTGACGTCTAAAAAACGTTTGGCGATACGCACGTAGGCGTCGCGCACCTCTGCGACCAGTGCGCTGCCTGCATCGTCCCCATCAATAGCAGTGTCTGTGTGGCGGAAGTCCTCGACCCTGCTTATCCCGTCAAAAAGTACCGCTCCGTGCTCGAAAAGGGCAGAGGCGTAGGGTGGACTAAAGCGAATCCATCTCCGCGCGCGTGATGCTGCACGTTTGATGGCAAATAACAGCCGGATTCAAGCTGCGAAGAAAGCTGTCGATAAGAGTGATGTCGGAATGATATCGACCAGATTGTTCACGAAAAAAACTAAAAGCCGGAGCGAAGGATGCTCCACTGTCGAAGTGCACACATATGTTTAGCAAACTCAGTATCACCCAAAAGCTCTATCTCAGTTTCGCCGCGATCGTGGTGATTCTGGGCATTCTTGTCTTCAGTGCCTATCGTGGTTTTGGTCAGGTCGACAGCGCAATTAACAGCAACGTCCACACGTATCGTGTGTTAAATCAGTCCCAGATGGCCCTTGAACAGTTGATCAATATCGAGACCGGCATGCGCGGCTTCGTGATTACTGGCAAGGACAACTTTCTTGAGCCGCAGATTGCCGGTGAAGCGAAGTTTTCCGAGGCGTTGGCAACGCTCAAATCATTGACGATTGATAACGCCGAACAACAGAAACGACTGGCTTCATTGGCGCAGTTACAAACACGCTGGCTGGACGAAGATGTTCATTCGATCATTGCTCAGCGTCGTCAATTGGCACAAAGCGGCAACTCCGATGATTCGGTTGATCAGCGCATCGACAGTGGCGCGGACAAAGCCAAAATGGATGGCATGCGCGGGATCATTTCAGATATGTCGCAGACGGAAGAAGCCCTGCTGGCACGGCGCACTCAAGAGATGAACGACGCCAAGGATCGCGCGATCACGATCCTGATGGCCGGTGGGCTGATTGCCGCCGTTCTGGCAATCATTCTGGCTTACGCCTTGGGCCGCACGGTCCGTGCCCGCCTGCAGGTGGCTATCGACGCGGCAACCGCAGTCGCCGAGGGCAGACTGGACACGGTGATCGATACCAGTACCAGCGATGAACTGCCGAAGGCGTTTGCTCGTATGCAAGCTCGCTTGCGAGAAATGATCCAGCAGATCAATCAAGCTGCCAGCCAGTTGATCGAGTCCGTGCAGAACATCTCAGGGGCGTCGCAGCAGCTTTCCGGCGCGGTGAGCGAACAATCCAACGCAGCATCAGCGATGGCGGCCACGGTTGAAGAGCTGACGGTCAGTATCAATCATGTTTCCAATAACGCGGGGGAGGCCGGTGGACTTGCCAGTCGCTCTGGTCAGCAATCGTTGGATGGATCGGCCGTTATCCAGAACACCCTTACCAGCATGAATGGTATCGCCAAGACCGTGCAGCATGCGTCGACCAAGGTGTCGGAGCTGGGCCAACACTCCGAGCAGATTTCCACCATCGTCAGTGTTATTCAGGGCATCGCAGATCAAACCAATCTGCTTGCCCTCAATGCGGCCATTGAGGCGGCGCGGGCGGGGGAGCAGGGTCGCGGCTTTGCAGTCGTGGCCGACGAGGTGCGGTTGCTGGCGCAGAACACCGGTAAATCCACCAAGGAAATTGCCGGGATGATCGACAAGATCCAGCTCGGCGTCCGCGATACCGTGGAGAGCATGCGCAGCGGCGTGATGGAAGTTAGCCAGGGCGTTGAGATGGCGGAGTCGGCAGGCAAGGCGATTACCGAAATCAGTGAAAGCTCTGGCCAGGTGCTCGTGGTCGTCGAACAGATATCGCTGGCATTGCGTGAGCAAACAGCGGCCAGTCAGGACGTCGCCCGTAACGTCGAGCGATCTGCACAGATGTCCGAGCAGAATAATCTGTCCGTGCAAGACCTTTTGCGCAGCAGCCATGATCTGAATTAGCTGGCGATAGGGCTCAAGCAGGAAGTGGGTCGGTTCCGTCTGTAGGGCTGTCAGAAATGATGTGTTCTTGAAGATGAATGCGGAAGGCTTGCCGGTATGCCGGGCAGAAGAACACTGCCCTGGCGTCCCCCGTGAGCTTCCCGGTTGGTCTGTTGGCGGGCTAAGCAGTCGCGCGGAATCCGGCCGAGGTCCGGCTGGGTGCGCAAACCGATCTTTGCCATGCCGGTTCGAGGTGACTTTTTTCACCCTTAAATACTCACCTTGAACAGGCCGTCCCAGCGAAGACGCTGGGTGCTGCATGAGCGCTAACCCGTGATGGCCTCATATATTTCTCTTTCGATACATAACAGGCTTGCAACTGGATATGTATTGTCCGACACTCTCGCTATCGGCTTCGACAATATACAGGCGCCATTGCGGTGACTATCGAAGGTGCATTGGATTAAGTATTTCTATATAGCCCGCGTCGCGACAACGGTATATAAGAAAAGGTCCAGATCGGCAGACGGGCGGCATGTATTAATCCCGTCACCCCCGGAAACACTGGGGCAAACGCCCATTAAGTTGCTCAAGAAGTTTCCATTCCCAACGAAATAAAAACCCCTAATCGACTGTTCATGACTTCAGAAGTTTCACACTGAATAATTAAACATTCTTTTTGCCCATCTGTGTTTGCAGTCATCCCTATTAGTGTTAATAATCCCGACTGCTCCGGGAAGCAAGGCAATGCGCCATCTCACAAGAAGTGAATATCAAGTCTGAATTCTGATTAAGTCCCCGGCCCAATAAACTCAATTCTCAGTTCGTTCAAGACGCAATGACGCCTTGAGCAGCGAGTAGGCGCGGAACATCCGTGTGAGGAGGGCATCATCGCTCGTAGTCATTCCGGGATTAAAATCCTGTCGATTTTCGGTACACGTCCGGAAGCCATCAAGATGGCCCCGCTGGTAAAGGCACTGGCTGCAGAGCCGGGTATTCACTCGCAGATCTGCATCACCGGCCAACACCAGAGCATGCTCAAGCAGGTGCTGGAGCTGTTCGATCTGAAAGCCGATTTCACACTGGATGTGATGACGCCGCACCAGACCCTCAATTCGCTGACAGCCGCGTTGTACGGAGCCATTGATCCGGTGCTGGAAATCACCCGGCCGGACCGTGTGCTGGTGCATGGTGACACCACGTCCGCCATGGTCGCGTCGATGTGCGCCTTCCATCGCCGGATCCCTGTGGGGCATGTCGAAGCCGGTCTTCGCACGGGTGACATCTACAGCCCATGGCCTGAAGAGATGAACCGCCGCTGCATCGATCTGAGTGCCGACATGCTGTTCGCCCCGACCGATGAATCGCGCCGCAATCTGCTGGGCGAGCGCTTGCAAGGGCGTTCCTACGTGACCGGTAACACGGTCATCGATGCCCTGCAGTTGACGGCTCAACGCATTGATCAGAACGCTGAACTGCGTACCCGTCTGGATCAGCAATTCTCCTTCCTGCGCAACGACCGCAAAGTGCTGCTGGTGACCGGCCATCGTCGGGAAAACTTCGGTGACGGCTTCCTGGATATTTGCAAAGCCTTGCGTCAACTGGCCCAGCGCAGTGATATCCAGATCGTCTACCCGGTGCACTTGAACCCGAACGTCTTGGGCCCGGTGACCGAGCATTTAGGCGGACTGGCCAATGTGCATCTGATCGAGCCGCTGGATTACCTCGCGTTCGTGCGTCTGATGCAGCGCGCCCACGTGATCCTTACCGATTCCGGCGGCGTGCAGGAAGAGGCGCCAAGCCTGGGCAAACCGGTACTGGTCATGCGCGATGTGACCGAACGGCCTGAAGCAGTTGCGGCGGGCACCGTGCGGCTGGTCGGCACTTCTCCGGACTCGATCATCAGCGGCGTCAACGCGCTGTTTGACGACGACCTGCTGTGGCGCCGCGCGTCCCAGGCGGCCAACCCGTACGGTGACGGCAAGGCCAGTTCGCGCATCGTTGATGCCTTGATGGGCCGCCCGGTCAACGACTTCGTGGTCGGCCAGTTGCACGTGCCCAGATACCTCGAGTATGGGCACAGCGCCCCGGCACGGGACGACAACCGCCCGTCGTCCACGTACCAGTAACAAACGCCCGACCCCTCTATTAGCTTGAGATCTGCCTGAATGAAGTCTTCCGTTGCCACCCAAACGGGCGCACTTAGCGCCCTTGTCTGTGGCGTGAGCCTGCTCGCGCTCATGCCCAACTTTGCCCTGGCGGCGGACAGCCCGCTCACCGAGGCGATCAACCGACTCAATGCCGATACGCTGCAACACCGGGAGATTAGCCTGAGGGATCTGGGCATCGACGCCCCCATCGTGCTCGGCTCCACGGATTCGCGCCGCGAACTGTACCTGCCGGTTCCGGCGGGTGTGCCGTTGTCCGATGCGTCGCTGAACTTCGATGCCAGCTACCTGAATGGGGAGGGCGGTCGCAACACCCTGCTGTTGTCCCTGGATGGCTATCCGGTACGGGCCGAAGGCCTCAGCGAAGCGCAAGGCAATGCCAGCTCCACGCTCGGCGTGGACAAGGCCGCTCGCAACAGCGGTTCGGTACGCCTGGGCGTGGCCTGGTCGTCGATCGTTTCTCGCGTGCTGTGTGAAGACGAACGCGCGATTGGCAACGTGTTGCGCATCGAACCCGACACCCGCCTCAATTACAGCTACGACGCCAACCTGTTGCAGGACGTCGGCGCTGCCTGGACCGCATTGCCGGCCAAGCCGGGCATCATGGTCGCGCCGGGCAGCCTGGCAGTCGGCACGTACGACGCCGCCTGGCGCCTGGGCGTTGCGCTGGAACGGGTCGGCAAACATGCGCGCATCCTGTCTTTCCCTGCCGTGCAGGACAGCGTTGACCTGAGCGCACTGCGCATTCCGGCCGAACTGCAGAGCATTCCGGCCTTCGCCAGCCTCAACGGCAAGGGCCCGCATGCCCTGGCCAACCCGGCGGAAATCGGTGCATTGCTGATGCTCGGCCAGACCCCTGACGTGCAGGCCGACCTGGCGATCAACGACCCGCAATTGCTCAAGGCGATCAACGAATCCCTGGACGCCTTGCAAAGCCAGATTCAAGGTGTGGACGCCACAGCTGCCAGCGCGTTCACGCAATGGCGCGAGCGTCACGTGAACGCCGGTTTGGCCGCCAAGGGCACGGATAACGTCCGTCTGGCATTGCTCGGCACCCGTCCGGTGCTGATGATCGCCCCTGAATCGACCGGCAAGGCCATGGCCCTGTTCAGCAGCGCCTGGAACAAACTGGCCCGCAGTCGCACGCTGACCGTCAGCGAAGCGCAGATGCCATTGAGTGCCGACGGCCGTGTGGCCCTGACCAATCTGGGCGGCAACCCCGGCACCATCGACGTGCTCGCCAAGTCCGACTGGAGCGCCTCCTTCCCTCTGGGCAGCGTGGCCTACGACGGTCGCCTGCCGGTCAAGGCCGTGATGGATGTGTCCGCCGCCCCTGGCGCTTCGGACACCGCTCCTGTGGCGTCACTGTTCCTCAACGATTACCTGATCGGCGCGCAACAGTTGCTTGCCAACGGTGAGAAACAGCGCATCGAAGCGCGTATCCCGAGCTACGCCCTGGGTTCCAAGAACGTCCTGCGTGTCTCGTTCCAGCGTCAGCCCGTCAGTGATCGCTGCCTGGAAACGCCGCAAGCGTTCCCGGTTTCCGTATTGCCGACCAGCCACATCGTGCTCGACAAAATTTCACTGGATGACGGTTTCTCCGGCATGGCCGCCCGTTACGCCACGAACACGCAGATCCTCGTGCCCCAGGCTTACCTGGATCACCCGGCCAGCAGCTTGCCGCAGGTGATCTCGGTGGCTGACGGTGCGGGCGTTTCGCCGCTGCGCGCTGAACTCAAAGTCAGCAGCGATCCTAAAGCCACGGTCACGCCGGACAAAGACTTCCTGGCCTTCGAGCTGCCGCTCAAGGACAGCAAGGAATCGGTTCGCGTCGATGACCAGGGTCGCCTGCGCATCAACCACCAGGATCAGCCGCTGCTGGACCTGTCGCCGCTCAACCACCTGGCGTCATTGCAGGCCGTGGATGCCGGTGGCCAGCACGGTCTGGTCTATCGCGTCCTGGGCAGCGATGCCCCGGTATTCGCCAAGCCCGTGCTGTTGACCCGCGGCGACGTGTCAATCCTGGGCGACAACGGTGTCGTGAACACCTTCGACAGCAAGGATCCGAGCGGTAGCCAGTTCATCGACAAAGAGGAGCCCAAGGGCCTGGACGCCTGGCGCACGCCTTCGCTGTTGTGGCTGATTCCCGGCGGCATCCTGTTGGTGCTTATCCTGATGTTGGCTGGCCGTAGCGCCCGTCGCAATCGCCAGTAACGGAACCCTTCGATGACGTCGCTTTATTGGCCCTACTGGCTGGCTCATTACTACAGCTTCCTGGAAGTCGCGACCATTGTGGTCGCTGTGCTGATCCTGATTTCCAGCCTGGACGATCTGTTCATTGACTTGTGGTACTGGTCTCGCCGCCTGTTTCGCAAGTTCACCGTGGACCGCAAATACCGGCCACTGACCGCCCAGCAATTGCTGGACCGGGATGAGCAGCCACTGGCGATCATGGTTCCGGCCTGGCTGGAATACGACGTCATCGCGCCGATGATCGAGAACATGGTGTCGACCCTGGACTACCAGAACTACGTGGTCTTCGTCGGCACTTACATCAACGACCAGCGCACCATCGATGAGGTGGAGCGCATGCGTCGGCGTTACAAGCAATTGCACCGTGTGGAAGTCCCCCATGCCGGGCCGACCTGCAAGGCTGACTGCCTGAACTGGGTGATTCAGGCGATTTTCCTGCATGAACAAACCCACGGCATGACCTTCGCCGGTGTCGTGCTGCACGACAGCGAAGACGTGCTGCATCCGCTGGAACTGCGCCTGTTCAACTACCTGTTGCCACGCAAGGACATGATCCAGCTGCCGGTCGTTTCCCTGGAACGCAACTGGTACGAATGGGTGGCCGGTACGTACATGGACGAGTTTGCCGAATGGCATGGCAAGGACCTGGTGGTCCGCGAAAGCATGACCGATACCGTGCCCTCGGCCGGCGTCGGTACCTGCTTCTCGCACCGGGCCCTGAGAGTGCTGGCCGGGGAAACCCAGAACCAGCCGTTCAACACCGACAGCCTCACCGAGGACTACGACGTTGGCGCACGCCTGGCCAAGGTCGGCATGAACGCCATCTTCGTGCGCTTCCCGGTGGAATTCCGGGTGCTGCGCAAATCGTGGTTCCGCAAACCCTACGAATCAACCCTGAAGATGCCGCTGTGCGTACGCGAATTCTTCCCGGACACCTTCCGCACGGCGTTCCGCCAGAAAGCGCGCTGGACCCTGGGCATCGGCCTGCAAGGCTGGGAGCAGATGGGCTGGAACGGCTCGCTGGCCAACCGTTACCTGCTGTTTCGCGATCGCAAGGGCGTGGTCACAGCGTTTGTCAGCATCCTGGCCTACGTGATCCTGGTGCAACTGGTGGCGCTGATTATCCTGCGCCAGAGCGGGCTGTGGAACGTGAGCTTCCCGACGCCGTTCGAATCCAACGGCTGGATCAAGTACCTGCTGATTGCCAACGGCCTGGCGCTGGGCTGGCGCATCCTGCACCGCTGCTACTTCACCACGGTGCTGTACGGCTGGCAGCACGGCTTGCTGTCGCTCCCGCGCATGGTGGTGGGCAACTTCGTCAACTTCATGGCCGCCTCCCGGGCGTGGCGCATGTTTCTGGTGGGCAAGGTGCTCAACCGCAAGCTGGTCTGGGACAAGACCATGCACGACTTCCCGTCCACCGACCTGGTCGCTGCTGCACCGCGCAAACTGGGCAGCGTGTTGTTGTCCTGGCAGGCCATCAACGACAGCAATCTGCAAACCGCACTGGACGAACAACAAACCCGCCACATGCCACTAGGCCGCATTTTGCTCAGCCACGGCTGGCTGGATGACGAAACCCTGGCGGAAGCCATCGCGTTTCAGAACGATCTGCCGCGGGTGTTCGATGTGGCCCACAAAGCCAATCCATCGCTGCTGGCCGACGAGTTCGCCCTGCGCTGGCGTGTTGTGCCACTGGGGACCAACGAGGAGGGCCGTGGGCAGATCGCCGTCGCCAGCCCGCTGTCTGCTGAAGGCCTGCAACAGATCAGCGATGAGCTGGGCAGCGAGCCGGTGCAGCTGATTGCCCGTGAAAGCGAGATCGTCGCGCAACTGCGAAACGTCTATGCGCTCGACGGCCAACCGGTGCCCAACGCCCGCGCACCGATGCTGGGCGACCTGTTGATCGAAATGGGGCTGCTGGATCGCGACGTGTTCAACCGCACCATGCTCAATTACCGCCCGCAGCACCACGGGCGCATCGGCGACTATCTCGTCGACAGCGGCGTGCTGCCTCGGACCACCATCGAACAGGCCGTGGCCCGTCAGCACAGTCATTACCCAACGGAGCTCCCGGCATGAACCGCCCTTTCCTGACGCTCATGGCCACGGGGCTGACCCTTTTGCCTGCGCTGGTGCATGGCGAAATTCTGCCGCTGCCGTTGACCGGTCCCGCGTATCAGGCGGCCAATGAGGCCTACAGCGCCTATGATCGCAAGGACTACGACCTGGCCATCGCCAAGGCCCGCGAAGCCTTGCGTCAGCGCGCCGATGTCACCCGTCTGAACCGGCTGATCGTGCAGGCGCAACGAGACAAGGAACAACGCGACAACCCCAAGCGCTACCCGCAGTCGCCTTCGCGCCAGGCCCCCGGTTTCAGCGAGGCGGCCCAGGCGTTCAAGGCCTACGATCGCGATAACTTCGGCGTCGCCGCGCAGGCCGCTCGCAAAGCGATCGCCCAGGCACCCAGGCGCATGGATTACCGCCTGCTGCTGATCGAGTCCCTGCAACGCCAACAGCATCTGGAGGAAGCCGATCATGCCACCACCGAAGCCCTGCGGGTGTTCCCGGATGACGACACCTTGCTGATGCGTCGCGAAGCGATTCGCCGTCAACTCGCCGCGCCACTGGCCATCGCCGGTTATCGCGCGCTGGAACAAGGCAACCTGCCGCTGGCCGTGGATCAAGCCCGCAAGGCCGTGGCCTGGGCACCGGAAATCGGCGCTCACCAGCAGTTGCTGATCAGCGCGCTGATCGCCAACAAGGATTACCGCGCCGCCGAACTGGCCGCCACCGGCGCGCTGGCCCAGGACGATGGCGAAACCGCGCCATGGATTCTGCGCAGCTACGCCCTGGATCGTCAGGGCAAGACCCAGGCGGCACAGGCCGACCTGACCCGGGCCTTGTCCATCGAAGGCTTGCTGGACTCTGAGGTGCGCGAGATTCGCTTTTTCGCCGCCGACCTGGCGCTGGCCAACAACGAGCCGCAGCAGGCTCTGGATCAATTGCAAAAACTGCCCGCCGACACGGGCGGTGAAGTCGCCCGCCGTCGCGCCGCCGCCCAGGTTGCGTTGCGCCAGAAGGACAATGGCCTGAAAACCGCGACGCGTTTTCCGGCCCCGGCCCTTAACTGCCAGGAAAGCGCATTCGGCCTGATCTGCGATATCTGGCCGGGCAACCAGCGCGATGGCGGCACGGACACGGCTGTGCAGGCTTACGCTGCGCTGGCCCGCAAGGACGCCGCTTCGGCGGCGGCCCTGGCCAGCGAAGCCATTCGCCGGGCGCCGCAGAATCCGGCATATCGCAGCCTCTTGGTCAGCGCCCTGACCGAGCAGAAGCGCCTGCCCGAAGCCATATCTGCGGCCAGCGATGGCCTGCAAGCCAATGGCGACGACGCCCGTCTGCTGGCCCAGCGCGGTCGGTTGAAGCAGCAGACCGGTGACGATGCCGGTGCCCGCAAGGACTTCACCCAAGCCCTGGCCTTGGGCAGCCTGCCCACGTATGAAGAAGCCAGTCTCTATGCTGCCCTGGGGCAGCGTCGTACGGCGCGGGAACGCCTTCAGGTCGCCCGCGACGCTGGCGAACTGGATGGCATGAGCGATCTGCAAGTGGCTTACCTGTCGGTACAGGCCGGCGACGATGACAGCGCCCATGAGTCATTCCGCAAGGCTGACGCTGCCACGCCTCTCGCGCCGACAGCGACTCAGGACGCGGCCTACAACGCGATGCGGGTCAGTGACGACGAACACGCTGTCGGCTATTTCAAGCGGGTTATCGACGCCAAAAATAGCGGCGAACTGGACATGACCGACCAGCAGCTGTTCGACACCCGTCGCGCCGTGGCCGATGTGTCGCGCACCTGGGGCCTGACCAGCACCACCAGTTATCGCGGCAACAGTTCCACCAGTGGCCTGAGCTCGGCGCCCAGCACTGGCAGCAATAATGGCAACAGCGGCAGTGGCAGTAGCAGCAACGACAGCCTGCAGAACAGCACCGAACTATCGTGGCGTCCGCTGGGTTACCGCAACGCCCGTTTCGTCGAACTGTATGGCCGGGTCACCGATACGCTGTGGAGCAAAAACAGCGATTCGGACACCGGGCTGGATGCACTGCAAGGCGCTTTGGGCGTGCGGGTCAAGCCGTTCACCTCGTTGAACGTCATGGCGGCCGTGGAACGCACCTTTCCCCTGGGTTCTTCCGACGTCGACGGCGACTGGCTGTTGCGCCTGGGTTACGGCTCCAGCATCGGCACCGATTTGCGGGTTGATGTCCCCAGCTGGTGGACGTCGCAGTTGTTCGCCGAAACCGGTCATTACGTCAACGACTCGCGCAATTACATCAACAGCGAATGGCAGGGTGGTCGCAGCTACGCCATTGGCGGCGCCGGCTCGCGCTGGGTGACGTTCCCCCACGTGGTGGCCGCGTTCGACTACGACTCCAAGATGGACAGCGAAACCCGCTCCGACGGCAGCACTGACTACTCTTCCGGCCATGCGGCTGGCGTCGGCGTCGGTAACAACGTGCGCTACTGGTTCCGGGAAGACGCGTACAACGCGCCGCGCTCCTATGTGGATTTTTCGCTGCAATACCGAGTGAAAGTGTCTGGCGATGACCGCGCCAAAGGTGTTTTCGCTCGTCTGACTTACTCCTATTGAGGACGGATATGCACCCTCGTATGTATTGGCTGATGTCCCTCGGACTGAGCCTGGGCATGGCGTCGACAGCGGCTCAGGCTGCTTCGGAAATCGCTCAACTCTATGCGCCGAAACTGCCGGAAGGCTCTTCCTGGGTGCGGGTGGTCAATCCCGCCGACGGCGCCGTGCAAGTGAGCGTGGATCGCAAGCCCGGCGTTGCCCTGTCTGCGCAGTCGGTGGTGGCCAGTCCTTTCCAGGTGGTGGACTCGCGGCAACCGCTGCGCATCACGATCAACGAACGTGAGCTCAAGGGCCTGAACGTCCCGAAAAACGCCTTTGTCACGGTGATTCTGGGCAGCGATCCTGCAGCGGCCCCCCGGCTGGTGATCGACCCGCAGCCGCGCGGCAAAGACTTGCGTGCCGAACTCAACGTCTACAACCTCAGCGCCGGCTGTGAGAAAGCCGATATCAAGCTGGCCAACGGATCCAGCGTATTTAGCCAGCTGCCGCTCAACGGCCAGGCGCAGCGCACTATCAATCCGGTGCAGGCGACGCTGATTGCCAGCTGCGATCAAAGCGCCAGCCTGCCGCTCAAGCTTGAGCCATTCAAGGCCGGTGACCGTTACAGCCTGTTCCTGGTCGGCTCACGCCAGACCCCCCGCCTGATTGGCCTCGTTGACCAGACTGCCCCATGACCTCTTTAGTAAAACCTCGCCATATCCTGCGCCGCCCTCCGGTATCCGGCCTGATTGCCGGTGTGCTGCTGAGTCTGTCCGGCGCCGCTGCCCAAGCTGATTCTGCAGTGATCACCGGGCAGGGCGGCTGGTTATTTCCTGCGTGGGAAAGCCTGAGCACCGTCGATAACGCCGGCATTGCCCGGGATATCGCCCTGATCAAAGACGTCCAACACCAACTTGAGCGCGAGAAAATCGCGCTCGTGGTGCTGGTGGTGCCGATGAAAGCGCCGTTCTACGCCCAGCGCCTGCCCGCCGACCACCCTCTGAGCCCGGCCGTGGTGCAGCGCTACGACCGTGTGCAAGGCGAACTGACGAAGGCTGGCCTGACGACGCTGAACATCAAGCCGATCCTCCAAGCCACGGAGCAGGGCAAGCAGACGGCGTTTTACCGCGCTGATTACCACTGGACCGCGTGGAGCGCCGAAAACACGGCCGATGCCACTGCGAAACTGATCACCGGACGCTATCGCCTGCAGGGTGAACCCGGCGGCGGTGCAGTGCTGGGGGAGTGGTTCGACAAGCGCGCCTTCGGCGATCTGGCCAGCAACTTCCTGCCGTCGATCAAGCGCAAAGCCATCGGCCGAGACATTTACACCGTGCGCCATCAGGTCGAGAAAGACCTGCTGATCGACGACGCCCCGGCCCCTGTTCAGGTCATCGGCAACAGCTTTGTGCAGCCTTACCTCGGCTATACCCAGAAGCTGTCCAACGCCCTGGACCGCCCGGTCACGTTGACCTGGAACCCCGGCGACGTCGGCCCCTGGGCGACACTGCTGCAATACCTCGAATCACCGGACTTTGCTCAGCACAAACCGCAGGTGATCGTGTGGCAATTCAACGAGGGCCAGTTCCACCTCGGCCCCGATGCAGCCGCCCAGTGGAATGCCAAGGGAGTGACGTCGTTGGGCCAGTGGCGCCAGCGCATCAACAAGGCCCTGCCTTGAAGATTCTCCCGGGGCGCCTCGGGCGTGCGACTCTAGCTGTCCTGCTGCTCGCAGCGACACTGGTCACAGGCACCGCCATGTTTTACGTCACCACGCAAAAACGGCTGGACCCTGGCATCGTTGGCATCGTCTGGCAGCCCGATAACAAAACAGTGGGCATCAAGGGGCAATGGGACCAGCTCGGAGCCAAAGAATTGCTGGTGCAATGGACCGTGGTCGACGATCAGGCGTTTGTGCCTGGCACCGGTCTGCCCAGCGTGCCGGTCCTGCCCGATTGGGCACGTATCGCCAAAGAGCCCTGGGCTCAGGATGTGATTATCGGCCTGGCGGGATACTTCAGCGAAAACCGCTCCCGGGACAACATCGAGCAACTGGCGGCCGTCTCGGAGCGCATCGCCAAACTGCCGACGCCGCTGCACGTGACCGGCTACTACTTCCCGGCCGAAGTCGACCCCAGCTGGACCCGTGCCAAGGAGCTGCCTGCGCTGCTGGCCAAGCTTCCGCGTCCGTTATGGATAAGCGTCTATGACGGCGCCAACATCGGCCCGGCCGCCACAGCAGACTGGCTCAAGCAATGGCTGCCAGACGACATCGGCGTGTTTTTTCAGGACGGCGTCGGGGTCTACGCCCGTACTGCACCGGTAGCCCGCACCTACGCCGACACCCTGCGCGAACGCTTGGGCAAGGACCGCGTCCGCATCATCGTCGAAGCCTTCCGCCCTAACTACGGCGGCGGTTTCCGCTCCGCAACGGCCGCCGAACTCAAACCGCAGCTCGCCGCCTATGACGGCTACCCGCTGTACCTGTTCGATGGCCCGCATTACGTGACGCCGGCGTTGGTGAAAGCGTTGGCGAAGTAATTATTCACGTCCCGTTTCGCGCGTGGGAGACGTCACCAGACGATGGGGGTGTCGTCCCAGGCCCAAAAGGTCCCGCTGTCGGCCGGCCCATGTGCGCCCACCACCTCAAGAATACGGTCCGCCGAGAACGCCGGTTCGAACAACTGGCCCTCAGGCACGTTCCCCTGGAATGGCCGGGACAGCTCGGTGTCGGTCGTGCCTGGGTGTATGGCCAGGACAGTCGAGGCAGGGTTCAACCGTTTCAGTTCGATGCTGGCCGTGTGCAGCAACTGGTTGAGCGCCGCTTTGCTGGCTCTGTAGCTGTACCAGCCTCCCAATCGGTTATCGCCAATAGAACCAACCCTCGCCGAGAGCGCCGCGAAGGTAGAAGGTTGTTTGCGCAATAAAGGGAGGAGGTGTTTAAGCAGCAGGATCGGCGCGAACGTGTTGGTCCCAAAGCTGGCTTGCAGGCTCGCAAGCGTCAACTGAGCCAGACCCTTTTCTGGTTTTGCGCCGTCCTGATGAAGAATGCCCAGCGCGCTGATAACCAGGTGCAGATGGTCGCACCCGGCAAGCGTCTCGCTCACGAGCGCTTCGAGGGATTGCTCATTGCGCGCGTCGCAGTCGACTCGCTTCAGGCGCTGGCCATAGCGTTCTGCAAGCGCTGCCAGTTCTGATGAGGTGCTGGCGTTTCGCGATACTCCCCATACCTGCGTCACATCATCGCGAGCCAGCAACGCCGCGCACAGTGCCAGGCCAATACCCCGGCTGGCGCCGCATATCAGCACATGAGCTTCGCTGTTCAGTTCAGGTATCAAACGCATAAGGCACCTTGAGGGGCGTGGCTGAAGTGTTTTTATGACCCTGAGTCAGGTTTTGACGTTCAGGTTTCGTGGCGTTCGGTTATGGACTAGCCTCTTCGCCAACCGTGATCATGGCACAGGACATTGGCTCATTCTCATGGGCGCTCTACACGCCTTACCCTGGAGATAAAATCATTTATGGAAAATAAACTGGCCTCCAAGACAGCCGTCGTTACCGGCGCGGCTCAAGGCATCGGTGCCGCCATTGCAAAACTCTTCGTGCAAGAAGGTTGCTTCGTTTACGTCACGGATATCAACGAAGCGCTTGGTCGTGCGGTTGCAAGCGCGTTGGGGGAGCGCGCCTGTTTTCTGCGTCTGGATGTGCGGCGTGAAGAAGATTGGCAACGATTGGCCGGGCAGATTTCAAATGACGGCCGCCGTTGGGATGTTCTCGTGAATAACGCGGGCATCACCGGATTCGAGGATGGCGCTGTGCGGCATGACCCGGAACATGCACGGCTGGAAGATTGGCGTTCGGTGCATCAAACCAATCTCGACGGTGTATTCCTCGGATGCAAATACGCCATTCGCTCCATGCGCCCGTCAGGCGCCGGTTCCATCGTTAACATCTCCTCTCGCTCCGGTCTGGTGGGCATTCCAGGTGCCGCCGCGTATGCGTCGTCCAAAGCTGCCGTCCGCAATCACACTAAAACGGTGGCGCTTTACTGCGCCGAACAAGGGCTGAAGGTTAGATGCAACTCGATACACCCGGCGGCCATTCTGACCCCCATGTGGGAACCCATGTTAGGCAGCGATGCCGGTCGCGAAGCGCGAATGGCTGCGCTGGTTCGAGACACGCCGCTCAGGCGATTCGGAATGCCTGAAGAAGTTGCCGCTCTGGCCTTGTTGCTCGCGTCGGATGAAGCCACGTACATCACGGGCAGTGAGTTCAACGTTGATGGTGGGCTGTTGGCCGGAACGGCTGCGACTCCCGCAATCGTAGATGACAGCGAAACCTAGGCATTAATGTCGCGGGGGCGAGAGACGGTTCCGCCCGATAAGGGGCCATCGCTGGGAGCAGCCTTTGACCCCTCGGCAGTACAAAAATGTAGTACACGGCGGGGAACCGATCTGCGTGCTGGTACCACACACAGCTACGAACATGCCTTGCCTACTTGTAACGCCCTTGGTAGCAGCTTTCCACGTGCCAGGGCGATTTAGAAGAAGGCGCTGACGGATTGGTGATTTCATGCTCACAGACCCCAACCTGCGTTTTTCTACGCCGTCTCGCTCGCCCCGGGCCCGCAATGCGCCCGCCGACACGACGCTAAACGGCCTCCCGCCAATGGGGGACGACACCCGCTCCTGGCTGACCGAAGTGGCCCGCGCACTGGGCCTGTCGCCCCAGGCAGCCGCCACTTTCACACGCTACGGCATGCTGACGCTGTCACCCTTGAACGTGGTGATGGTCCGCCAGCAAGAGGAACCACCCAGATGGTCCCTGCTGGGGTTCATTCAGTCGCCGACCGGGATCAGCCCTTTGCTTTGGCGCGAGGCCCTGCTGCGCGCCAACTGCGTGAGCATGGCCCTGGACACCTGCGTGTGGGCTCAGGATGCAAGCGGCGCCACGCTGCTGGTCAAGCAATTGCCCTTCTACCACCATAACGACAGCCAGGCGCTGATCAAGGCCTTCGAGCAGATGCAAGCGTTGGGGGCCAGCCTGCTGGTCACGCTGATAGCCGCCGCCAACGCCAGCGAGAATCCTCCCGAACAGCCCTCGGCGGATATGGCACCGGCCAACTCGCAATTGGCGCAGCTGGGCGAGAAGGTCGACGCCATCGCTCAGCAGCAGATCAACGACCAGTGGCACCGACCTTTGCTTGAGCGGGCCTTCACTGCTCTGCAAGTGCCGCTGCCAGGCCAGGCGTTCGGTAGCGTGGGCTCGCTTAAGGTGAATGATCGCTACATCGACATCATCGCCGACCCCGACCAACGCCACCTGTTGCTCAGCACGCCGGTGGCGGTTGCCCTGAACGGCAATGAGCAACGCGGCGCGGCGTTGCAGAGCAATCTGTACTTGATGACCGGCGCCCAATGTGGCGTCGCCCTGGCACCGGCTGGCGCCAGTCTGCAAGCGCGCTGGGACAGTACTGGGCTCGATGGCGACGACCTGGCGAGCTGGCTGGTGCGTTTCGTGACCCTGGCCGTTGGCATTGACAGTAATCACCGGCCTGGGGCTACCTCCGGCAGGCGTTTGAACGGGAGCAATATCTGATGGTTGGCGGCATTGGCAATAACCACGTTACGGCCCCTCTACTGCCCAGCACGCAGCCGTCTGCAGGCAACGCAGGCAACGCAGGCAATGCGGGGCATCAACCACCTACTCTGCAGGACCGCTTGCGCAACGCTGGTCACTCGGCATTGGCGACGGGTGGCATGCTCATTGACGATACGCGGAACAGCCTGCCTTCGGGCCGCACCATGGGCGCCATGGCGGGGCACGCTTTGCAACAGGCGGTGACTTGCGGGGCCACGACCTTCGCCCGCGAAGAAGTGTTCATGCATGCCTACAATGCCATGCTGCCAGTACTTCAGGACCAGGGTGCCCCGGCGTTGATGGCCGCCCAAGTGGCGGTGTCGGGCACCAAGATCGCGGCGAACCTCTATCGTCATTCACGCCTGGACCACCCGGATCCGGAAGCGGGGGTGAGGGGCCACTTTGGCCTCAGCCCCGAGCAGTGGCAGAGCAAGACGCCGACCGAAAAAGCCGCGCTCACGGCCGAACATAAGAGCGACTCGCGCAATGTGACGCGCAACGAGATCGTGGCCGACGCCGCTTTCCTGGTGATGTCCGCGCTGAGCCACAGCCATGGCGATGGCGCCCTGGCTGCCCGGGTGCTGGCCACCCAGATGCGCAATCTGACCTACGCCGCCAGCCGCGAAACCTTGCAGGCGACCGTCTCCACGACCACCAGCAGCAACGGAACGAGCAC
Source organism: Pseudomonas sp. W2Oct36 (assembly GCF_041060465.1). NCBI lineage: Bacteria > Pseudomonadati > Pseudomonadota > Gammaproteobacteria > Pseudomonadales > Pseudomonadaceae > Pseudomonas > Pseudomonas sp. W2Oct36. The sequence continues at coordinate 109,591 of NZ_JAUERW010000005.1, read as the reverse complement.
CCATGGTGTCAATTCCGATCATATGAACGCCAATGCCTGGACGTACTCAGCGATGACCCTGGCCATGGGTTACCTGCAAGATGCGGTGATCGGCCATGCCTTGCCCGCCGGGCAATCGGCGGCGGGCCCAACGGTTAATGATGAGCATGGCAAACCACTGACCGGCGCGGCGCTCAACAGCGCGATCAACACGGTGGCGGGCATACGCGCCTTGGCTAACACCGCGATCGAGACAGTGGATGCCTACCGGGGCAAGCACGCCAGCCTTGCTGAAGTGGGCGATACGCAAAAGCTTCAGACCGATGCAAGCAAATTGTTACCGCTCAAGGATTATGAGCGTTTGCTTGACCATTCTCCTGCGCGCTTGAGCTGGAACAATATTTCAGGGGCCCTGCCCCTGGCGCTGGACACTCTGACCAAGGGCAAGGTCTCGCCCGCTGTGTCTCAGTTCTTTAATAACGCTGGCGCCGCTGCCATGTTTGGTTTGACCTACGAAACGGTCAACAAGACCTACAATGCCCATGCCACCAACCGGGCTGCCCGCGCCGCATTGAATACCGGTAGCCCCCAGACTACCGGCGGCCAGGCGGGTGTTACCGCCACGGTAGCACCGGCGCAAGTGCAGCCAACTCCAACTGCACCGGCGCAAGCGCAGCCAGCTCCAGTCGCGCCGGCGCAAGCGCAGCCGGCTCCAACTGCACCGGCGCAAGCGCAGCCAGCTCCAGTCGCGCCGGCGCAAGTGCAGCCGGCTCCAACTGCACCGGCGCAAGCGCAGCCAGCTCCAGTCGCGCTGGCGCAAGTGCAGCCAGCTCCAACTGCACAGGCGCAAGCGCAGCCAACTCCAATTGCGCCGCCGCCGGCGCCTGTCGCCCAGCCGGCTCCAGCCCAACCTGCCCAGGCCCCGCAACCAGCCGCCCAGGCCAGCACACTTGCCCCGGCAACACCGGCGAGCCGAACTGCACCCAAACCAGCGCCAGTGCCGACCTCCGCCCTGGCCCAAGCCTCTATGAGGTCTCAAGCCCGTTTTGCTAATGTGGGCGTAGGCCAATCGTCCGCGGGCCCTGCCCGTTCGCCGGCCGCCGTGGCTGCCGGTGCCGCTGCCATTGCTCGTGCCGCCGCTGCCGCTCGACCCGCGCCCATGCCCACATCGACGCCGACCGCCGCTCAAGCCGCCGCTGCCTTAGCCACACCTGTCGAGCCAAGCGATGCGGCAGCGCCTGCACCTGAGAGCATAAATATGGACTTGGCAGACAGCTCGAGCGGGAAGCCGTAATCGGCAGGGGGATGTCAGCGTGCGGTGAAGGTACCTACCCGATCCGCCGCCTCTATCATCAGCAAGATCAAGCTGGCCAAGACCGGGCAGGGCGGGGCCTCGGGGATCTGGGGCCCAATCCAAACACCGATTACCGGCAAGATGATCGATACCATCACCCGCAGACCCCGGGTTATTTTGCCCGCCCGTTAGTTGCGATGGCCGGCCCGGAAGAGGCCCCGATTTACCTCCGACGCGTGCTGCGACGGGATATCGTTTCGAAGATGGTTCATGATTCCCCAGAGTGTGTTTTTTGTTCTGCAACGCTTATGTCGCAGCCATCGCGTGTGTTGGGGCGCCTGCTGAAACTACAAGTGCTTATAGGTCGCTGATCGAAAGGTCAGTACATGCAACCGCCGACATTCAGCTTTTACCCTGGGCGGCTGCAATTGGCAGCTAGCTGACCTCAACGAGCGGCCGATCTAGGTCGACCCTAAGCGGCCGCTCAGACTTAAGCCCCCCTAACGCTTAGCTGAATCGAGCGATGTTTACGTTGAATCCCTGGGAATGTGTAAGAGCATGACGTATTTCTTGCGCTGGTAATTGGAGCTGGCATCGCCGCTTTGCATAGGAAGTGTAGGGCTGCCTGCTCCTTAGAATGGTCATCACTCAGGCCCGTCAGAACCGTCCTGTCAACGGATACTCCACGGCCAACCTGATTTGCTCCGCATCTAGCTCTGCCTGAGCAGTATTTCCTCTGTGCAGATTATGCCGTATCGACACCGCTGCACCTTTGGCGGGCCCGCTCTGTACGACGTAGCGGGCCTCCAGATCTCTTTCCCAATGCTTACCATTGGCCCCATAACCTAGATAAGCGTAACCACCGCGAGTATCCACACGACTGCCATCAATCTTGCTGCCACGCGTATAGGCAGCGCTCAAAAGCAGACCCGGAGCGCCCCATTGCGCAAACGACAGGTCATACCGGGCTTGCCATGATTGTTCATTGGGCGCATTGAAATCCGACATCTGCACGGCGTTAGTGAGAAAGATGGCACCTCGGGTAACGTAGTCAAAAGGCGTATTCCCGTCGACGTGCTGATACCCCAATCCGAAGCTGTGTGCACCTTGAGCGTAAGTCGACATCAGACTCCAGGTCGTATTGTCGATGCGACCCGAAAGCGACTTTCCCGTATTGGTTGTGCGGTAAAGGTTCAGGTTGAAAGCAAGAGAGCGATTGTCATCCAAGGGGAACGCAAACGTGCCGCCCAGGTAGTGCTGGTTCCAGGTGTCTTCGTACCGAGAGCTGTAAAGGCTCGCAGTCATCTGTTTGGAAGGGGTAAACACCACGCCTGCAAGATCGAATGCGTTACCTTTCAAGCCGTTTGAGTAATTGACTACAAAACCTTGGTCGTGACTGGTTGCATTGCGATCAGTGCTTTCGGTGAAGTGTCCACCCACGAGCTTGACGCCTTGGAACTCATTGCTGCTAAGGAATACACCCGTCGCGGTCTCTGGCAGCAGGCGGCTATCTGAAGAGCTGAATACTGGTGTCTTTACCCGCTGCTCACCATAGGAAATGACAGTTGAACTGAACCGCAGCTTAAGCGCTGCCCCGGCTCGGCTGAACTCGTCTTTGGGATGTCCATCGTTATCCAGACCCAGCAGACGCGCTTTGCCGGCTCTGCCACCGCCGCTGTCGAGTTTCAAGCCTTGATAGGCATGTGCATCAACACCCACGCCCAGTGTTCCTTGGGTGAACCCCGACTGAACGGTGCCCATGAGACCGTATCCCCACTCCTCGGCATAGCCGTTACGATCAGCGCGTGGTTTGTATGCATTGCGAGCGCCGCCGTTGCGTGCCCCCTTCTGATAATTGCGATGGTCGTACACGCTTCGGTTAAGAACAGCCCAAGTGCTGTCCTCAATAAAGCCCTTTGCTTGAGATTGTGCCGAGTCCGCGAATGCAGAGGGGCTCAGGAGGCTGGTCAACATTACAGTTCGAAAAGATAGAGCGTTCATTTGGTTTTTGACTTGTCCATGCGTTGGGCGGGAAGGTGGCGAGCATGAAACTCTTCCGTCGAGGTAGCCGATAAGCGCCTTTTAATGGACTGGCTTGTCGGATATTGCTTCGAAAGACCTCCATGCGTGCACGGCGCGCGATCTTGCGAACGTGCGCTGTTAACCAATGGATTCAGCTTTTAGCCGCGTTGGAGAGGGCTTCTGCCTTTTCAGTGAAACCGGCTACGAGCTCGATCATGGCCTTCTTGACGTTCGGCGGTGCGGTCTTCATGGAACCGGCATTGAACGGCGGATCGGGATCGTATTCACCCATCAACTGAGCGCACTCGGCGTAGGTCTGATCGCGCAGCTCAGCGACCATGCTCAGGCCGAAATCCAGTCCTGCCGTTACACCCGCCCCGGTGATTCGGTTGCGGTCGCGCACCACACGGGCATCGGTGGGAATCGCACCAAACCCGGCCAAAGCATCCCGGCACGACCAATGCGAAGTTGCCTTATAGCCCTTTAAAAGCCCTGCCGCGCCGAGGATTAGCGAACCGGAACAAACACTGGTGACGTATTTGGCACGTGCGCCGCGATCAGCCATGAATGTCAGTGTCGCGGCATCTGTTGCAGCTGCAATGGTGCCGTCCGTGCCGCCCGGGGTGAACAGCACAGTGAGGTCGCGGGGGCAGGTGTCGAAGGTAGCGGTCGGGATGATCGTCAACCCTGCATCGCTCGTCACCGGGTCCAGTGTTTTGGCGACTATGTGAATTTTGGCGCCCATGAGAGAGCCGAACATGCAGTGTGGCCCGATCAGGTCCATGACCGTCATGCCGGGGTAGATCAGCATTCCTATTTGCTCGTCACCTACCCAGTGCACCTTGTCCATGTCGCGGTCCATGTCAGGCATGGTGTGTGCGTACGTTGGCTGTTCAGCTGCCGAGACTGCGCGAGGAATACTGGCCGCTAACGGCGCGAGAAGCGCGCCAAGCATCAGATTACGGCGTTGGTTATCGATCATGATGGTCGTCCTTAGAAGCGGGCAGTGAGAGTGAGGTACGCCGAGCGCGGCTGAGTGGGCAACACCAAGGGCGAGCCGAGGTATTGATAGGTCTCGAAGACCTTGCGTCCCGTGAGGTTGACTGCTGAGACCGAGACCGTGTAACGGTCGAAATCGTAGGAAGTCTGCGCATCGAGCAGTGCATATCCGGGTGCGGATACTGTGTTGGGGAGGGTGAGTTCGCGTGCGCTGAGCGCTGTGATACCGGCACCGAAGCCCACACCCTTGGCGGCGCCGTGGAGTATTCGGTAACGCGCGGCGAGGCGACCGCTGTGCCTCGGCACGCGCGGCAGGCCATCACCGACCGGGATCGAGTTGTCCTGCGTCACTTCTGCCTGGGTGTAGGCATAGTTGGCCAGCAATGAAAGGGCCGTGGTCGGTTCCCAGACCAGATCCGCCTCCACGCCACGAGCGCGTTGTTCACCGCTTTGCACTGAATAGCCCAGAAGCGCGTTAGCAGGATCTGGATCAGGGGTCGAGACATTACGACGCGTCTGCTCAAACACCGCGAGGGTGCCGGAAAGGCCCACATCGTTGAATGCCAGCTTGATGCCCGCCTCATAGTTGCGAGACAGCTCAGGCTTGGGTGTTTCATTACCGATGAAGTTGAACGCGCCGCGAAAACCGGTGGAGTACGCGGCATAAAGCGCGAGGCTCTCGGTCAGGTCGTAGGTGACGCCCAGCCGTGGCGTAACACGATGATAAGCGGTGTCGACGCCCTGTTCTTGCTGCTTGAGGTCTAGCTGGGTCAGACGCAACGAACCCAGCAAGTGCCAACGGCCGTAGGTCGCCTGGTCCTGAAAATAAGAGGCCGTGGTCTCGTAACGATTGGTCTGAGTCACGAGTACCTCAGGCGTCGCTCCGTAGGATATCCCATAGCGTGGATTGGCCAGATCAAGCTCGCCGATCAGCTCGGCATTGGAGACACCTGAGGTGAAGTCTGTACGGTCGTAACTGGCGCCCACGAGTAATTCGTGGCTCCCGCCCAGCGCCTCGACACGGGTGCCCAAATTGGTATCGAAGGTGTTTTCTCGTACGTTTCCTGGCAGGTACAGCTTGAAAATAGGATAGACGGTGGGTGACGCAGGACTCGCCCCGAGCAACTCCGGATAAACGAAGCTGCCGTAATCGCGGAACTTGCCCTCGTAGTGCTGAGCGGTGACGCTCATCCGCATGTCGTCATTCAACTCATGCGTGAGTTGCGCGGTGGTTGTTCGATTTTCGATAGTAGTGTGAGGCTGCCCACTGGTAGCACCCGGGAAGGCATTGCGATCAATCTGACCGCTCAATGCCTGGACGGCTGGCAGGCCGGAATATTCAAGCTGGCTGCGATCCTCGTACTGGCCGCGCAGCAACAACTCGGTCTCTGGCGTCAGCTGGAACGAGATGCTCGGCTGAATCGACCATTGATGGCCTTTGACATGGTCAATCCAGCTGTCGTTTTCCTGGTAGTCAGCGGAAAGCCGTGCAGTGACCTTGTCGCCGATGGGCGTATTGAGATCCATCGACGGATTCACCGTACCGAAGCTTCCGGTGCGCATCGACAGCAAAGCGCTTGGCTCGGCCTCGGGTCGTTTGGAAATCACGTTGATCAAGCCACCTAACGGCGCGCCGATGCCACCGCCATAAAGGGCAGATGTAGGACCTTTGAGCACCTCGATACGCTCGGTGCCAATCAGGCTGGTCGGATCGATACTTGCTGCTGTTCCTCCGAATGCGGGGAGCCCGTTCATGTAAATCTCAGCCGGAAAACCGCGCACGATCGGCTGAGCAAACAGTGCCTCTTGCGGCTTCGTGGCCCTTACACCCGAGACGTTGATCAGTGCGTCTGAAAGCGAGTGATTGTCTTGCTCCTTGAGCATCGATTGGGTGACGACTTGCACCGATTGCGGAACCTCATTCAGCGGCGTATCGGTCCGGGTAGCTGAAGAGGCTGTGGGTGCTGTGTAGCCGTCACGCACACCTGAAACGCTTATAGGCTCCAGTGTCCAGGTCTGTGAACGCTTGGCTAGTTGTGCGGCATCTACGGCGCCGTTCTCTGTTTGTGCGGCTTGGGCAAGCACGGGTGCCGCCAAGCCCACAAACATGCAGAAGGCATGACGCCAATACAAGCGAAATGGATCAACGTGGAACAGCGGCTCGTTCTGAGTCGAGTACATGGGATCGTCCGATGAAAGTCAGAGGCTGGCCGAGCGCGCAGGTCCGCATTCCATCAACGAGCACAACAGCCCATCGACGCAGAATCAGCGATTCGCGCTCAGCAAAAAGTAGAGGTGACGTTCAGCGGCCAAGCCGGTGGTGCCCTGCTTCGCGCACCGGGAAATACCGGCGCAGTCGTTAGCTGGGTGGTGAAGTGATTAGAACGATAATGCGGGGATGGGACATTCAGCCGCAAGACTGGCAGGTTGGATTCGGCAAGCGCGGGATGCTGGAACAGCAGCGAGCAATACCCACACTTCTCCCAGACGATCAGCGCATGTTTTTTCTCGGCAGCAGCATGGAGAGACATCTGGCTCATGCCAGGCATGTCGTGGCACTCCATGCCAGCCATCATCTGCACCGGCTGGCTTTTACCGTGGGCAAGGCTGATTCCCTGACTGATCAGCGGACCGACGAAGATCATCAGCATGGCGAACAGACTCAACCATGCTCCGATCAGACGCCTGTTACCCATTAGCCGCGCACCTGAAGATTACGCCTTGCTTTCGACAAAGCGTCTGGCGGCTCGCCGGTAACCCAGGAGTGCATCCAGAACGATGAAGCCCAGGAGACTGACGCCCAGTACGGGCAGCGCAAAGCCAATCAGCAGGGCTGTCAGGATCGTCGTCCAGCGCACTCCCGGACTCAATGAGCGCCAGAGATTCAAGAGCGTTGCCTGCTGCTTTCGCGCCAATGAGAGCGTTGGGCGACGTCGCCACCACATCACATAACCCATGACAACCATGGCAGCCAGGCCACTGGCGAAGACCACCAGCACCCATTGATTGACCAGACCAAACAACACGCCCATGTGTGCATCAATGCCCCACCGGGTGAGTTTGGCGGGCAACGAGTATTCCGAAAACCTGACGTGGTCGACTACGTCCAGCGTTTGCGGGTTGATCGACACAGCATCCACGTGCGTGGGCCAGCTGCGGTCTATCTCGCTGACTACCCAAGCTTTGTCATTGCTCGCGGAAGGCCTGATTTCAACCTTGGCAGCATCGATATGCTCGACGCGCGCTCTGGCCAAAACTCGGTCGAACAAGGCAGGGTCCAGCACGAATGCCTGTGCCGAAGCCGCCATGTGCATATGATGCTCGGCGTGCTCGTCCATGGGCATCTGCATCGGCGTTGCCCCCGACTTGCCCAGTGAAGTTGCGACGCTAGGCGTTGACCAGCCGTAGTAGGCACGCAAAACGCCAATGTTATCGCCGGCGTACTGCGACCACGTCAGCCCGGTGGCCGAGAAGAACAGCAGCCCCAACAGCAGCCATACGCCGGTAGTGGAATGCCAGCGGCGCACATTGCCGCGCTCGCGACTTTGCCTACGACGGCGAACTGCCCACAGTGTCAGGCCGCCGAGTGCCGCCACCCACAACCACGAGGCGGCCAACTCGCTGTAGATCCTGCCGATATCCCCAAGCAAAAGACCTCGATGGAGCTGATCGATCCAGGTGCGCAGCGGCAGTACACCGCTGGTACCGTAAACCTTCATGTCTCCGCGAATCTCGCCACTCACCGGATCTACGAACAGCGCCCGGTGCTCTGACGGGCCAAAACCCGGATCGCTGAACATGACCCGAGTGGTATCCCCTTGCCTGGGGGCAGGGCGTACCGCTGCAATGCTTAGACCTGGACCTGCCGATGCCTGGGCGTGTTGAATCTGATCCTGCAGGCTCAGAACAGGGCCACGGCTGTCTGTGTGGAGGGCATGTGCGTAGAGCGAATCTTCGATCTGAGGGGTTAACGCATAGACGATCCCGCTCAAAGCCGCGACCAGCATGAACGGACCGACAAATACACCGATGTAAAAGTGGAGCCTTTTCAGAAAGGCGACAAATGCCCCGGACGATTGGGGCTCCGTGCGTGAAGATGATACGGACATAAGGACTCACCAACGTGTAAACGTGTCCGACCGGGATCACATCCCGGAAGACTATAAATTCAGAATTGGTTATTCGTGCGAGCGATGCTCACACTTCCACGACAGCCGCTAAGGGGCCTGTGGGTTGAGTCCTGGGAGGGTGTGGCGTGATCTTTTGCTTATACAGAGGTCGGGCAACACGAAACGCGGACTGCGGGTACGGATCAGCCAGCTCAGCGCCACGAAAAAGATCATCGCCAGCGTGAGTGTCCCGGCGAATGAACAGTCTGCCGACTGCATCTTCATACTGTCTGACCGATCCTTCTTTACTGAAGCACCGTCCATGGACATAGGCATCTTGTGATGCCCACCATGCATATCCGACATGCTGTGGGCAGCAGGGGAGGCTGGGCCCGCTGCATCACCGGCAGAAGCCGACATCATCCGGCCGTGGCCGACACTGCACGCAAGACCATTGAACAGGACAACTGCATAAAGTATCCAGGCAATGGCCGAGCAGTGGGTTCGGAAAAAATTCATGGCGGGTAATTTAGCATCTCTCGCATGGCCTAAGCACACGTTTACGACCTGTCAAAACGACGCAGTGCCTTGCAGAACGCGCGCAGTCGATCTGCCTGGCAAGATCATGAACAGCCATGGGGTTCCCATCCGCATGCCCGCCAAGCTTTGCAGCCACACATCCAGGCATGCACACGTCGGCTCTATCGTCTCAACTTCGGGTCAGTTCCATTCGATCAAAGCCTTTGAATCGATACAAAGCCACCGACGCCAGCCAGCTCAATACGAAAACAGCGATGATCAGATAACCCAGCATGCCAAAGTGATCGTTCATGTCGCCGACCAAGTCCCAGAAAGGCCCCTGCAGGGACAACTTGTCCGCTAATAACCCAAGCCCCTCCACGCCGCTGATCAGTACCGCGACTACGACGGACACCAGGGTGATGGTCATGTTGTAGTAGATCTTACGCATGGGCTTCAGATAGGCCCAGCCATAGGCGCCAAGCATGAGGTGCCCGTCGAGGGTATCAACCAGTGACATGCCTGCGCTGAACAAGATCGGAAAGACCATGATCGACCACGGCGACATGCCTTGTGCGGCCTGTGATGCCGAAATACCCAGCAGCGCAATTTCCGAGGCAGTATCGAAGCCCAGTCCGAACAGAAAGCCCAGTGGAAACATGTGCCAGCTGCGAGTGATGACGCGAAACAGCGGACGGAACAGGCGTGCCAGGAAGCCGCGGTTGGCCAGTAGTAGGTCAAAATCGTCATCGTTGTACTTGCCTCCGGCGCGGACGTTCTTCCAGGCCTTGTAGATCGAGCGCAGTATGATCAGGTTCATGAGCGCGATGAGCAGTAGGAAGGTGGCTGATACAGAAGTGCCGATGACTCCGCCGATTTCTTTAAAGCCCTCGAAGCGATCGCTCAGGGCCGACGTTGTCAGCGCCACTAGCAGCGAGGCGATCACAACCACTGCGGAATGGCCCATGGAGAAGAAGAACCCGACCATGGCTGGGCGCTGTCCTTCCTGCATCAGCTTGCGCGTGACGTTGTCGATAGCTGCGATGTGATCAGCATCCACGGCATGGCGCAGCCCAAAGCCATAGGCGAGCAGAGCGGTACCGAGCAACACGGGGTGATCCCGGAAAGCGATGAATGCCCACATCCAGGCGAACACATTAATGGCCAGTAACAACGCATAGGTACTGATCAGCTTACGACGTGTTTCGGGATTGGCATTGCGGATGACGTTACGCCATTTGGAGAACATGAGCCTACCTCGGGAAAATGCGTCCCATTGGTGAAGATGAAGATCGGCAAAGACAGGTCTGGCTCCCAGCTAACTGGTTACAGTGGCGCGACCGCGCGGAATTTCACCGGCTTCCGTCTTTACGATAGTGTTGAGCCGTCTCAGTTTAACCCTGCGCGGGTCGAAGTCGACGGCTGTTTTGATGAGAGCAGCATGCGCCATCCATACCGGCCGGCGTCTGGCAGAGGACAGTCCGATCGGAGCCCTCGGCGGCCTGATTAGAAGACTCACATTTGCATATGATTCTCCACCAGCTTCAAGTCTTTGCTCAATTGAATCCGCAACGCAGAGATCAATCTTCGTGCGTTGTCCGCCAAAGGCTTCCCCGGGCGGAACAACAGTAAGCTGGTGAAGTTAACCTTAAGGGAGAACGGCCGAATGACCAGGCCACGGTCAATGTAATCCACAACCGCGACCGGGTTAGCGAAGCCAAAGCCGATGCCACGCATTGCCATCTCGCAGACTGTGTGGGCATAGGGCGTCTCAATCCTGATATTCGGCGTGACACCGTAAGGAGCTAGCGCTGCCTCCAATCGCCGACGGCTACTGTCTTCTGGGTTGAGCGCGATGAAGTCATGATCGCCTATGTCCTGCGGGGTGATCACTGACAGCCTGGCAAGTGGGTGATGGGGTGGCATTGCCATAACGCCTGGCGAATCCAGAAAAGACGAATGTTCAAGCCCTGCCACAGGCATCTCATCTGCCATCAGGCCAAAATCGCATTGGCCGGACGATACGTCTTGATGAACCTCCCTTGAGCTCAGCACCCGTAATGAAACCCTCATGTCTCGCGCTGCCAGATCGAAAGAGGAAAGGGCCCTGGGCATGAACGCATTGCCGAGTGCGGGATGGACGGCAATGGCCAGGCGATCGGTGCCGAATTGCTTGAGGCTCTTGATCCGATGCTCGATGGCGTCCATTCCGATGAAGAGTCTGTCCACATCCACCATCAACGCGTGAGCTTCCTGTGTGGGTACCAGACGACCGCGAATCCGATGAAAAAAAGCCAGCCCGGCTGAGGTCTCCAGTTTGCGAATCGCCTGGCTGACAGCGGGCTGCGATATTCCGAGCATATTGGCGGCTTTGCTGGTACTGCCTGCGTTCATGACGACCCGGAACACTTCGATCTCGCGGATGCTCATCTGTGCAGCCTATAATCTTTGCTTATTGAGTTAATAATTCTACGTGTAGCCGCCTTGGTAGGTCTATTGAACAATGTGCTTCAGTGTTAGTGACCCAACAAGGCGCATTCAGATGAAATTCGTAGACCCTGCCGGCAGCCCTTATGCCAGCCTCTCGCCAAGTGTGTGGCGAGGTTCCACTGTGGTATTCGACTCTTTCGAAGATTTCGTGAGTCGTAAAAGCCGTCAGCCAGATGGCTACAGCTATGGCATTACAGGTACGCCGACTTCCCGCGCCCTTGAGCGTCAAGTCGCAGAGCTTGAAGGGGCACGCCATTGCGTGATCATGCCGACCGGGGCTTCCGCGCTCATTACGACAGTCATGGGCTTTGTCCGAGCTGGCGACCACCTGCTTATTTCTGATTCCTGTTACGGCTCACTCAAGACGTTTGGTCGCCAATGGTTGGCCCAGTTTGGTGTGGAGGTCGAGTTCTATCCGCCGACTATCGACGCTGGGATCGAGCCGTTGATCCGGCCGAATACTCGCATGATCTGCATGGAAGCGCCCGGCACCGTCACCATGGAGATGCAGGACATCGGCGCTATTACCGCCATCGCCAAAAGGCACGGAGTGCTGACCATGATGGATAACACATGGGCCAGCCCCCTGTACTTCAAAGCTGTCGAGCACGGCGTCGACTTCGTCGTCCAGGCGGCCACGAAGTATTTCGGCGGACACTCCGATCTTCTGATGGGAACCGTCAGTCTCAACGACCCGGACCACTACGCCACGCTTCGCGAAACTCAAAGCATTTTCGGTCAGGCGACCAGCCCCGAAGATTGCTTCCTGGTCCAGCGGGGGCTCCAGACTTTTGAGCTTCGGCTGCGTGAGCAAAGTCGAAAAGCACTTGTGGTCGCGCGTTGGCTGGAGGCTCAACCGTTAGTACGACAAGTGCTCTTTCCCGCTCTGGAAAGCGATCCTGGTCATGACCTTTGGAAAAGGCAGTTCGAGGGTAGTGGCTGTCTGCTTTCGATCATCCTGGAGCCCGCTACCGATGAAAGTGCATTCGGCGCGTTCTTCAATGCCTTGCAACTCTTTCCCATCGGGGCGAGCTGGGGCGGTACGCATAGTCTGATTGCCTACTATCCGGCGTCGCAGCAACAGGCGCGGGAATTCTCGCCAACAGATCAACCTGTCGTGCGTATCTCGATCGGCCTTGAGGATGAGGCGATGCTGATTGCCGATCTGGCCAGTGCCCTGGATGCGTACGCCCGAGTGCGCTGACTCCACACAGCACGCTGCGCTTTAGACGCGGCGGCGACACAAGTTTTTTCTGCCGTTACTCCCGCGCGCCCATTGAGGCCGCACACTCAAATGAGGATGGACAAAAATGAAACAGAACGGCATTCGTTTCGCGATCGCAATGGTGTTGTCACTGGGCATCGGCTCGGCTGCGGTCGCTGAGGACTCCCTGCAGAACCTGCGTGAGCGTGGCGTTATCCGCGTCGCCAATACGCAGGCAAGCCCTCCCTGGAGTTATCTGGGGCAGGACAATCAGCCGGCAGGGTACGACGTAGCAATCGCCAAGGAAGTCGCTAAGCGCATTGGCGTTGCCAAAGTTGAGTTCATAGCCGACAGCTTCAAAAGCTTCGTCGAGGGATTGAAGGCGGACAAGTACGATATGGTGATGAACGACCTCACACCCACTGACGAACGCAGGAAGCAGGTAGATTTTGCGAGTCCTTATGGCGTTGAAGAGTTCTACATTTTCGTTCGCAACGATAATGAGGACATTCACAGCATCAAGGACATGCCAGCGCACTCCATCGGGGTAACGTCAGGAACCAGCAATGAGTCCTGGGCACGCAAGCACATGACCACGTCCGACATCCGGGCCTACGAAAACGGTGGTCTGGTATTTAATGACCTCGCCATCGGGCGCGTGGATGCCGTGTTGTCCTCTTTGTTCGGCGGTGAGAAATACAGAAAGGTTAATAACCTTCCGATAAAAGCAGTAGGTGAGCCGCTGACGTATCAGCTTTCAGCTCCGGCACTGGCCAAGGGTAAAGACAGCTTGCGTGACGCCGTCAGTAAAGCCATTGAGTCAATGGTCGAGGACGGCACAGTGGACGCTGTGGCCAAAGAGTGGATCGGGCCTGATTACCACATGACTAACGGCATCAAGGCCGCCCTCGCCGAACTGAACGAGGAATAGGTGATGTGGGATCTATTTCTACGCGCATTGCCTTTGTTGCAAAAGGCGATCGTTGTGACGCTAGGGCTTGGGCTGGGCGCGTTTGTATTGGGTACCGGCATCGGGCTGATGATTGCCCTGATGCGAATCTCCCCGGTGCGTTTGTTCCGTGTGCTTGCCTTCAGCTATGTCTCGCTCTTTCGCGGCACACCGTTGTTGGTACAGATACTCCTGATTTACTTCGGGCTGCCGCACTACGGCATCGTCATGACGCCGATACCCTCTGCGCTCCTGGCACTTACGCTATTTTCGGCGGCATACCTGAGTGAAACCTTCCGTGCAGGCATTAGCGCGGTCGACAGCGGCCAGTGGGAAGCGGCTAACTCAATGAGCATGGGGTACTGGACCTGCCTTCGCCGCATCATCATCCCGCAGGCGTTTCGGATAGCACTGCCGACCATGGGAAGCCGACTCATTGCGTTGATCAAGGACACCTCACTGGCCTCGACGATCACCGTAATGGAGTTGACCCGCGTCGCTGAGCAATTAGGTGCCTCCACGTTCCGTTACATGGAAATGTTCTTGATGGTGGGTGCGATGTACTGGGTGATCAACCAGGTGTTGACCATCCTGCAAACCTGGCTGGAAGGCCGCTGGACGAGGCACATGCGATGAATGCAAGCACTGTACGTGTTACTGGCCTGAGCAAGTCCTTCGGTGATCTTGCCGTACTCAAAAATATTGATCTGGAGGTACAGGCCGGCCAGGTCGTTGTTATTCTAGGGCCTTCGGGGTCGGGCAAGACGACGCTTCTGCGCTCTTTGAACCTCCTGGAAAAACCAGACGCCGGCGTGTTGGAGGTGTGTGGTCACCGGGTCGAAATTCCACGCAATGGGCGGTTCGACCGGGCAACGCGCAAGCAAGTGGCGCTGCTTAGGCAAAAGACCGCCATGGTCTTCCAGTCCTTCAACCTTTTCCCGCACATGACGGCGCTTGAAAACGTCATCGAGGGGCTCCTCAGCGTGAAGAAGGTCCCACGGGCACAGGCGCTTGAGCGAGGGCGCCATTTGTTGGATCAAGTCGGTCTCGCTGACAAAGCCGACAGTTATCCGGCCAAGCTTTCAGGTGGCCAGAAGCAGCGTGTCGCGATCGCGCGAGGGCTATCCATGGACCCTGAGGTGATCTTCTTCGACGAGCCGACTTCAGCACTGGATCCCGAGCTGCGTGACGAAGTGCTCGGCGTCATGCGCGAGTTGGCCAACACAGGTATGACCATGCTTGTGGTGACTCACGAACTGCGCTTTGCCCGGGAAGCGGCAGACCGCGTGGTGTTCATGGAAAACGGTGTGGTGATCAAGGATTGCTCCACTGATGCGTTCTTCGGTGGGGAAAGCGGTGAGCGCATTCAGCAGTTCCTGCGCCGGTATTGATCGCCAACTTCATCTGGAGCCAGACGATGACACCTTTAAGCAAATCTCGGTTACACCTTCTCACAGGCCTATTGTGTTGCTTACTGTTGAGCACCTCCAATGCTCATGCGGAATCAGCGCCTGATGCCTTGGCGCGCATCAAGGCGGCCGGCACCGCACAGGTTGCGACAACTTTTACCAGCCGGCCTTGGAGCTATCTAGACGATCAGAACCAGCCTGACGGCTATGACGTCGCAGTGTCCAGGGAGATCTTCAAACGCATTGGCGTTGCCCACGTGGAGTTCGTCGCAGACAAGTTTGCCAACTTTGTGGAAAGCCTCAAAACGCATAAATACGACCTAGTCGTCAGCGGCATGGCCAACACCCCCGATCGTGCCCGACTGGTGGACTTCACCAATGCCTACAGCGTTCAGGATTTTCGTATCTGGGTGAATGACCTAAACACCGATATTCACGACGCGCAAAGCCTCGCGGGCAGGAGTGTTGGCGTCAGCTCAGGCACATCCAACGAGTTGTGGGCGCACCGCAAGCTCACGCAGTCTGATGTGAGGGCATATGAAGGTGGTGGATTGCTGTTCACCGATCTCGCAACCGGGCGGCTGGACTCGGTGATTGCCTCGTATTTCGTTGGGGAGAAAACGCGTGTCGCGGGCAACCTGCCAATCAAACCGGTGGGAGAACCTGTCACCTATTCGCTTGGGGCAATCATTGTCCCAAAGGGCGACGACGCTCTTCGCATCGCGATCAACGGCGCGATCGCCTCAATGATCTCCGATGGGAGTTTGCAGGCTATCGGCAAACGCTATCTGGGCGCCGACTACGACGTGGTCGGCAACATGGCTAAAGCAAACGCCGATTGGTAGGCGTCTATGCATCACGAATGAAGGCTGGCAAACATGCTGCACACAATTAAAAGCGATATCGATTTAGACGCGCCCGGTAAGCATTTTGGTTATCTGCGCTTGCCTCACTCGGTCCATCGTTCTGCTTACGGCTGGATTCCGATCCCGATTGCGTCGATCAAACGGGGTGATGGCCCCGTGTTCATCGTGACTGCCGGCAGTCACGGGGATGAATATGAAGGCCAGATCATCGCCAGTAACCTGATCCGAATGATCGAGCCGGAAATGATTACCGGGCAGGTCATTATCCTGCCAATGCTCAACTACCCAGCGGCAGATGCAGGGTTGCGCACTTCCCCCCTGGATGATGGGAATCTCAATCGGCTTTACCCAGGTGATTTGGCCGGAACGCCCACCCAAGTGATCGCACATTTTGTGGAACACGTACTTCTCCAACGGGCGGACTACCTGGTTGATCTGCACTCTGGCGGTTCATCCTTGCAATACAACGGCGCGAACATGATGGGCTTGGAGCCGCGAGACAGAGAGGAAGAAGAGCGCGTAGTCGGCCTGTTGAAGGCGTTTGGGTTGCCGCGGGCTTATCTCTACTCTCCGAACCCGGTCAACATCACCGCAGCGGCACGTAGGCAAGGTGCGATCTGCTTTCTTACTGAATTGGGTGGAGCAGGCAACGTGAGCAAAGCGTTGCTGCAACAGGGTCAACAAGGATTACTGCATCTGATGGGGTATACCGGCGTCTTGAACGGGTCGCTGGTGCCAACCAAGCCGCCTGCCGAGGCCGTGCTCATGCGCATCGATCGACTCACCCACTACGCTTACGCGCGGCACCGAGGAATTTGGGAGCCCCTGGTCGAACTTGGCGATGAAGTGAAGGTCGGGCAAGCTGCTGCGCTGATTCATTTCCCGGACGAGCCGCTGCGTGAGCCAGAGGTCGTAGTCTTTGAGGGGACCGGCCAGGTAGTGTGCAAGCGGGCGATTGGCAGAGTCGAGCGTGGGGATTGTCTCTTTCAGCTCGCAGAGTCCCGACCAGGATTGCTCTAGCGTCACGATCCGTCTCTAAATGTAGCCATGGTCAGGATGCTAGCCGGAGGACAATCGCCTTGGCCTAGGATGTAATCGGTTATTTATCCTGACGGTATACTGCCTCGCTCAAAAGATGAGCTACTGCAAAGACAGTTTCTCATTGGCCTTACTCCCGAGGCAGTGATACCTTTCGCCGCCATGGACGGGACCCGCTCTTATCTCAAGTATCTAGCTCCAGCCTTGCTGATCCTCGTGCTACTTAATGGCATGGCATGCAGCATTGGGCACGGGCAGATGTTGCAGAAGATGTTTGCGCCCATTGTGGCGTCCCAATCTAGCCAAGTAATGTCCGCCGGACATGCGATGGTAATGGATCACGCTCATCACCACTTGAACACGGCATCCGCGAATCAGCCTATGCCACCCATGCCAGGCATGGATTCTCCTTTCAGCGACTGCTTTTTCGCAGCGTCACTGCCGTTGGGCCTCATTCTGTTCGCCGTGCTGGGCTGGCTGCTTAGGCGCCGACCGATGCGCCCAATTCCGCACCGCCTAACGCTACCGACCCATCCCACAGCGTTATTACTGAGTCTGCATCCTCGCGCGCCTTGAGTAGCCTGTTGCCCCTATAACCATCACTAAGCGCTTGGCTCTAACATGAGCTAAAAGCGCTTCTGCGCATGGTGCATAGGGAAACTGTCGAAATCCTGAAGTGCTGGCCCTGAGGCCTGTGCCATTCGTTGCTGCCTACTCTAAAGAAACTGACCATGAACAGTACATTCAACCGTTGGCCTATTCGCCCGCTCCCTTATGTCGTTTACCTTGCAGCAATCTCGTGCTCGCCAGGGCTTGCCTTGGCTTCAAACGGCAACGCGGAAATCGGTGCCGAGCCATCACCCGCTCAGGCAAGGAAAGAACCAGCCACGACATCCAACGATCCGGTAGTGCCGAACCCGGCACCACCTACTGTCGATCTGCCAAGTACCCTCGTCGTGGACACTCCCATCTCTAACTACGTAACCCAGACGTCGGTTAGCAGCATCCGAACAGATACGCCACTCAAGGAGTATCCCGCGTCCATTCAGGTCGTACCCAATGAACTGCTGAAGGACCGAGGCGTTACCCGAATCGATCAGGTGGCTGAAACCGTCAGCGGTGTCCATGCGGAGGCCAACTACGGTGGGAACGGTGGAACCTTCTTTAACATCCGGGGCTTTAGTGAAAGCAATGGCCTGCGCGATGGTTTTCGGAACTACGGCTATTACGCCTTCCGCGACGTGCAAAACATTGATCAAGTCGAAATATTCAAGGGGCCCGCTGGTGCGTTATACGGGGGCATCGGTGCGATTGGTGGCTACATCAATACCGTCTCGAAACGACCTGAGTGGAGTGACTTTGGAGAAGTGACCGGCACAGCAGGGAGCCACGACTTGGCGCGTTCCACCCTGGACGTTAACCGAGTTTTGAATGAAGACCTGAGCGTGCGTGTCAACGCGTCCGCCGAACATGATTCGTCTTTCCGCGACGACACCCGTGACCACTCCTGGTCATTTGCGCCTGCGATAACCTGGGATAACCACGACGGAACTTCTTTGACGCTGTTAAGTGAGTATAACCATCTCAACCGAGATGGATTCGACTTCGGCGTTCCCGCAGTGGCTAACTACCGCGAACTGTCGAAAACCCGATACTACGGACTCAGCAGGAGTCGGTACGCCGGCATTGACGGCGACTACGGGAAAAACGACACCCTCTCTGAAACTCTGCTGTTCGAGCATCAGCTATCTGACACTTGGAAGTTGCGTCTGGCAGGTCAGTATTCGTATGCACGGCAGCGTTCGACCCAGTCATTCCCTAACAGCACAACGACGACGGATAATTTGCTCGACTACTCTGTTTACAGCAACGCAAATGAGTCTTCTCGACAGCTCGGGACGCGTGCGGAGCTGGTAGGCGACATCATCACTGGGGACATCAAACACCAGTTGTTGATAGGCACCGACTACAGCCTCCAGAAGATTTCAAGCTCGGGTTCACAGGTGTCTGCGATGACGCTTGATCTGAGCAATCCGGATTACTTTTCAGGTTTGACGCCGGCCGGTTCGCTAAATGGCCACGAATCTCAAGGGAAGGACTACGGTGCGTACGTACAGGACCTCATCGAGCTGACACCGACGATCAAGCTCCAGGCCGCGTTACGTGCAGACCGATTCGTCAACCGCGCCAGGGAGTCGGGTGGTGACCCGGCTCAAGGACAACAATCGACCTTGTCTCCGCGTGTGGGAGTCGTATGGCAGGCCACTGACAGCACGTCGTATTTCGCGGATTGGAGCCTCAGCCATTCACCGAATGTCGGTCACAGCGGCAGCAACGTCACCTATGAAGCTGAGGTTGCGGAGCAGTTCGAGGTGGGGCTCAAGCACGAGCTGATCAAGGACCGCCTTGATGCCAATCTGGCGGTGTTCAATCTTGATCGTAACCATATCCTGACCACAGACCCGGACAACCCCTTGCTCCAGGTGTTAACCGGCAAACAGCGAAGTCAGGGCGTAGAGCTGGATATTACTGGCAACATCACCCCACGATGGAAAACTGCTGCGAGCTACACCTACACCGTTGCGAAGGTACGCAGTGATAGCAACTACCCTGTGGGGGATGTTTTGAGCAATGCACCGCGCCACAGTGCCAACCTGTGGACGGCCTACCAGTTAAAGTCAGTCGAAGGTCTGCAGGTGGGCGGCGGTATTTACTATGTAGGCTCTCGCGAAGCAACGCTGCCCAACACGTTCAAGCTTTCAAGCTATGTCCGAACAGATGTAATGGCCTCATACAAGGTTGGAGCCTGGACGACGCAAATGAACGTTTTCAACCTCTTCGACCGTACGTACTACACAGGAGGCACCGCTGCGACGTTTGACTACACGCTGATGCCAAGTCCGCCGAGAACGGTTCAGCTATCTGAAACCTATCGGTTCTGATCGCCACGAGCCTTGTTCAGCCCTTTAGTCGATACTATTCAGTACCTGGCAAAAAGGGCTGGCAATGGCTTTGAGTGTAGGTTTGACTGGGAAGCGAGCTGATATTTAGGCATGCGCAAGGCGACACTGGATACGAGACCGCTAGCCTAGATGATGTGGAAAAGGGGGGCCGCACCAGGCTAGTAGCTTCCGGTTAGCAGTGGGGCTTCATAAGGTCTCTCTGGACTGCAAAACCAGTAAAACGCTTTCATACAAGGGCATGCGTTGGGCGTATCGATGTGTCTGCCTGGAAGGTAAGCTCAGTACTCAAGAAAGCCGGCTTTTTCAAGCCCCAAGACAATCGGCGATCTACTGCTTACTGAGGGGTTCTGTTCGCGTGCCCTGGCCCTTTTAGCGCCTCCGCTCCCACAGCGCCCCTGACCGTTCTCGACCCAAGATCGCTAATCAATGGGCTCTTTTCCAAAGCTGACCATTTCCCACGGTAAACCGACCACTGCGGACACCGTGAAAGCGCATACCACGCTTTACCGTAGATGAAAGCTTGGTCATCCAGTTCGCCCCGCTACGTATAACTGCAACGTATCAAGTGCCTGACTTGATCTTGGTCCAAGCCCGCGTGCGGGCGCGTTCGGCGTCACGACCCAGAGGCTTGAGCGTATAGAGCGTGGCCATCGCGGCCTCGGTGGGGTAAAGGTTGGGGTTGTTGCGAATCGCCGGATCAACCTGTTCGGTAGCGTCTTTGTTGGGATTGGGGTAGCCGACAAAATCGCTGATTGGCGCAATCACCTGCGGCTGCAGCAGGTAGTTGATGAATGTGTAGGCGTCTTGTGAGTTCTTGGCACCCTTGGGAATGGCGAGCATGTCAAACCAGATGGGTGCGCCTTCCTTGGGCAGACGCATGTCTACGGTCACGCCGTTATTGGCCTCTTTAGCGCGGTTGGCGGCTTGGGAAAAGCTGCCGGAGTAACCGACCGCGACGCAGATGTCACCGTTGGCGATATCCGCCATGTATTTGGAGGAATGGAAGTAGGTGATATAGGGGCGGATTTTCATCAGCAGCGCTTCGGCCCTCACATAGTCCTTGGGGTTGCTGCTGTTGGGGTCGATGCCCAAGTGCTGCAGGGCCAGGGGCAGGATTTCGGAGGGCGAGTCCAGCAGCGCTACACCGCAGGACTTGAGCTTGCTGATGTTTTCTTCCTTGAAAATCAGGTCCCAGCTGTCCACTGGCGCATCGGCACCCAGGGCGGCCTTGACTTTGTCCGGGTTGAAGCCGATCAGGATGGTGCCGTACATGTAAGGCACGGCGAATTTATTGCCCGGATCGTTGGCCTCGATCAGCTTCATCAGCTTGGGATCGAGGTGGTTCCAGTTCGGCAATTGGCTGCGGTCCAGCGGCTGGAATATTCCGGCTTCGATCTGCTTGGCCAGGAACACGTTGGATGGCACTACCACGTCATACCCTGAGTTGCCGGTGAGCAGCTTGGCTTCCAACGCTTCATTAGTGTCGAAGATGTCGTACACCAATTTAAGGCTGGGATTGTGCGCCTTGAAGTCCTCCAGCGCCTTGGGGGTGATGTAGTCGAACCAGTTGTAGACCCGCAGGGTTTTCTCTTCGGCATGAGCCATGCCGCTGATAACGGCAGTGCAGAGGATAAGTGACTTGAACATGTTCATTGGGCAGCCCCTTCAAAACCTTCGAGAACGTTGACGGCATTGATGCCGATTTCTTCCACCGCGTAGCCGCCTTCCATCACGAACAGCGTAGGTTTACCCAAGCGGGAGATGCGTGCGCCCATCGCCAGATAATCCTCGCTGTCGAGTTTGAATGTCGAGATCGGATCGTCCTTGAATGTATCCACGCCCAGGGAGACGACGATGATGTCGGCGCCATAACGATCAATTTCTGTGCAGGCTTGCTCAAGCGCCGCGCTCCAGGTCTCCCAGCCGGAACCGGCCGGCAGAGGGTAGTTGAAGTTAAAGCCGGCACCGGCGCCTTCACCGGACTCGTCGGCATAGCCCAGGAAAAACGGAAACTCCGCTTCCGGGTGGCCGTGGATCGAGGTAAACAGCACGTCGCTGCGCGCATAGAAAATCGACTGGGTGCCGTTGCCGTGGTGATAGTCCACATCCAGAATCGCGACCTTTTTGTGGTCTTGATCAAGAAAGGCCTGGGCGGCAATTGCGGCATTGTTGAGGTAGCAATAACCGCCCATCAAGTCGCCAGCTGCGTGGTGTCCCGGTGGACGGCACAAGGCAAAAGCACTGTGGGCACCTTGCTGAATCGCCTGTTGGGCGCTAAGCGCAACCTGCGCCGCCGAGTAGGCTGCCTGCCACGTGCCGGCGGTGATTGGCGCTCCGCCGTCGAAGCTGTAATAACCGAGTTGACCATGCAGGCTTTCGGGTAACACGCGGCGCAGGGTGCGGGCGGGCCAGGTGTAGGGCAAGAGGTCGCCGTCCTGACCAAATTCGGTCCAGCGCGCCCAGGCACCCTTGAAGAAATCCAGGTACTCCCGGCTATGAACGCGTTGCAGCGGTTCCAGGCCAAAGTCCTGCGGCGCCTGTACCTCGCCAAGTTGGCGGTCCCTGACCCGTTGTAATACATGATCGGCGCGTGAGGGCATTTCGAAGCAGGGCATCAACTGCCCGTCCATCAGCTCACAGCGGCCGTGGTGCAGGTGGTGATCATCCGAGTAGATGGTCAGCATTGGTCGTTCTCCGCAGGCTGTATCGGTCAATACAGTCTTGCCCTGGGCGCGGCTTATGAGAACGGTAAGTGCGGCCAAAAGGGGATAAATATGGCCAGATTCTCTGTCCGTAATTCGCCCCTCAATGAGGCGTCATGCGCGAAATTGGCTCGGCGCCACGCCACTCCAGCGCACAAAGGCGTGCCGAAAACTTGCGGTCTCGCTGAAGCCCAGAGCCTCGGCGATCCGGTAGATGGGCCACCGGTCTTCGGCCAGCAGTTGCTTGGCGCGTTCGAAACGAAGTTCGTCGAGCAGTTCCTGATAGCTGCAGCCCAGGTCGTGCAAGTGTCGACGCAAGGTGCGCGCCGAGCAGTTCATCTGTCGGGCCAGCCCGTCCAGCCCAGGTGCGGCATGCAGTTGTGCAGCCAGCAATAGCCGGATTCGCCCCAGCCAGGCCTCGCGCCCGGTGAACTCAGTGTTCTGTTTTCGGCAGCGCTCGGTCATGGCCTGGTGTGTTACCGCATCAGCCAGCGGTAAAGGCTGGTCGAGCCAGCGTTTATCAAAAGCAAATGCATTGACGGTGGACTGGAATTGCAACGGACAGTCGAAACATTCGGCGTAGCGAGTCTGATAGTCCGGCGCATCATGCTCAAAGCGAGCGCCCAGCAAGGGCAGTGAGTGGCCGAGCAGGTCGTCGCAAATGACCTTTAGCGACCCCAGGCACAGCTCGACATTGAAGGCGGTCAGTGCCGGATTCTCGCGGTAATCGCCCGCAGTGAACCAGATCCGTTCGCCGTCTTCCTCCAGACTCAGCTCGAACAGTGTTCCCAGCAGCGCGGGATAACGCAGAGCCAGACGTAGCGCGTCACCGAAAGTGGCACTGGTAAGCAGGGCATAGCCCAGCATGCCGTAGGATGAGACATGCATACGCCGCCCCACGATCAGGCCGATATCGCGCTGCAGAGCCACGGCGTTGGCGCACACCTGCATCTCCTGATGCGTGGCGATGCGCGTGTCGGCACGGTTCAAGTCCGCTGCGCATATGCCACTGCCGGCCAGCAGCGCCTCGGCGGACCAGCCTTGCGCCTTGAACGTGCTCAGGACCAGTGAGACAGCATTGAGGGTGGTGAGATGGGAGTGCAGCATGGGACTTCCAGCCAGGCGAGGAATACGAGAAGGGCAAGTTATGTGCCGGAATCCCGCCTGGATGATTTTGCTTCGGCGACTGGCTGTTCGAGCCTGGGCCGGTTCAACAACCAATCGCCCGTTCCGGCCTCCAAGATCTCGGCGCTCTGCCATGCCGCATGGACGCTGACGCCGTCTATCGCAGCTCAGGCATGCTACCTTCACCCGACATCGATCACTGCGTCCTTTAGGGAGAATGTCCCGTGCTGATTGCCCACCTTTCCGATCTGCATATCAGGCCGCAAGGCATGCTTTATCAGGGGCTGGTTGATTCGAACACGATGTGCGAGCAGGCCATTGCACACCTGAACAGGCTCGTGCCGCGACCCGATGTCGTGATCATCACCGGCGACTTGGTGGATGAGGGGCTACCGCAAGAGTACGCAATGGCGCGTACATTGCTGGCCGGGATCGAGCCGCCGTTGCTGATGATTCCTGGCAATCATGATGACCCAACATTAATGGGCTCTGCCTTTTCTCTGCCGTATCTCTCTTCGACGGCAGGCCCGTGGCACTTCGTCGCCGATGACCTCGGGCCGGTACGTATCATTGGCGTGGATGTGACCGTACCGCAGGAACATCACGGCGACATGACCGAGGCGGCTGGGGCCTGGCTCGATGCGGCACTGGCCCAGGAGCCGGCGCGTCCGACTCTGATCATGCTGCACCAGCCACCGTTCCTCAGTGGCATTCCCTATATCGACACGTATGCCTGCCGGAACTCGGAGCGACTGCGCGAGGTGGTGCAGCGCTATCCGGCGATCGAACGTGTGGTGTGCGGACACATTCACCGCTCGATGCAATTACGTTTTGGCGGCACAGTCCTGTGCACTGCCCCCAGCACAACGACGGCCATCGGGTTGGCCCTGGATCCAGAGGCAGAAGAGGCGTCGTATGTGGAGCCGCCGGCGTTACTCCTGCATCACTGGAAGGTGGATACGGGTCTGATTACCCACTGGGTGCCAATCGGCACATTCCGCGGGCCACTGCCGTTTGCATGACCGCAGGAGTGGGGCGGGACCTGAAGAGGGGTGAGTCCCGGCATCGGTTAAGTGCGGGTGAAGGGTTGCTGCCGCCCCCAAAGGAGTCGTCTGTGCAACCAAATGCCTTGGATTCGATTTTGATGCGCAGAGTAGGGAATTTCGCTTACCTTGCACTTGATCCGGTCAGCTGTGAGCGAACCGTCGAACAGGCCTGAGAAAAGCTGATATTGGATAAGCGGCTCGGAGAGAGTCTGCTCGAACTGCGGAGTCGTATTCCCCACGCGGGAGAGACTCCTGCATCACCGTCTAAAGGAATAGGATTCATGTTTATGCGCCGCGTTGCGTTAGGTTTACTGATTCTGGGGTTCAATGTCCCGGCAGCACTGGCCGGGACTATTTGCACCCTTGTCGCCGATGCTAAAAACGGTGAGGTCCTGCTGGAAGAGGGTGATTGCCGAAGTCGAGTCACCCCCGCCTCAACGTTCAAGATCGCCATTAGCCTGATGGGCTTTGACGCAGCTTTTCTGCAAAACGAGCATTCTCCTACTTTGCCGTACCGTCCCGGTGATCCTGACTGGGGCGGAGCTGCATGGCGGGAGCCGACCGATGCAGCGCGGTGGTTTCAATATTCCGTGGTGTGGTTCTCTCAACGCGTTACGCATGCGCTTGGAGAGGCTAAGGTCAAGCGATATGCCGAGTCATTCGATTACGGAAATACCGACCTGACGGGTGATCCGGGGAAAAACAACGGCCTTGATCGTGCCTGGATCAGCTCCTCGTTGAAAATCTCTCCTCGCAAACAGATCACTTTTCTGAAGAGGCTGGTGAACCGTCAACTACCCGTGAGCCCCCATGCGTTCGATATGACGAGTCGGATTTCGCAAATCGCCTTGCGGCCAGACGGTTGGGACGTTCACGGTAAAACAGGCACAGCATTTCCTCGGATGGGAGACGGCACAAGCGATGAGGCTCATGGATACGGATGGTTCGTCGGTTGGGCAACGAAGGGCGAACAATCCCTGGTTTTCGCCCGTCTAGCTCAAGATGACCACGCGCAGCCGATGCCCGCAGGACTGCGAGTTCGTGATGCGATACTGGATGAGTGGCCCGAGCTGGCCAGATCGCTGGTGAAGCGATGAAGGAAGCCCAGCAGGCCGGGCGGCATCCGTCTTGACCGTTACTCAGCTGTCATCAGCGTAAAGGACCGCCTCATGCACATATCCCCTAATCTCGTCATTCACGAAACCACCCACTGGCTGATCAACCACCGCAAGGACAGCCACCTCCCAGGCTACCTGATGCTCAGCGCCAGGCAGTTAACCAATTCACTGACAACCTTACCCAACGAAGCGCTGGCCGAGCTCGGTGTATTGCAGGCCCAAATCCAGCAAGCCATCGAAACCCACCTGCTCCCCAAACGCCTCTACATCGGCCGTTTCGGCCATGACGCGGGCCATTCCATTCACTTCCATTTCATCCCGATCTACTCATGGGTCGAGGCGTTGTTCTGGAAAGACGAACGTTACAGATCGCTGCAAACCTTCGGCTCGCTACCTTTCTGCTCCAACCAAACCGACGGCGCGGAACTGACCCTCTTCGTATGGCGAGAATTCTGTGAGCGCCCTGATCCTCCGCCGATGGAAGGCCCGTCCATCGATCAAACCATCGCGGCGCTGCGGCATGCATTCAGTCCCGACACTCGTATCTGATGGCAGGGCCAATTTCAGAAAAACGACAGTCCCGCAAAAGCGCTCGGTCAACCAACGGCTGCCAACATGAAAGCGCCAACCCACCCGCCACAAAAAAACCAAAATCCTGCCCAATTGTGTGATCCCGCCCCTCCAGCATTCGTCATGAACCCTAACCCCTGCTGCCGTCAGGGGATCAACGCCAGGACCCTCCATGCAAACGCTGTTGAACGAGATTCTCGACGAAGTGCGTCCCTTGATCGGCCAGGGCAAGGTGGCTGATTACATTCCCGCGCTGGCTGACGTGCCGGCGCAGCAATTGGGCATTGCCGTTTATGGCAACGATGGCACCTATTATTGCGCGGGCGATGCCCTGGAGCCGTTCTCGGTGCAGAGCATTTCCAAGGTGTTCAGCCTGGTTCAGGCGATCGGTCATTCTGGCGAAGCCATTTGGGAGCGCCTGGGCCATGAGCCGTCGGGTCAGCCGTTCAACTCGCTGGTGCAGCTTGAGTTCGAGCGCGGACGCCCGCGTAACCCTTTTATCAATGCCGGGGCTTTGGTGATCTGCGACATCAACCAGTCGCGGTTCGCTGCGCCGACCTTGTCCATGCGCGATTTCGTACGGCGGCTGTCGGGCAATCCCCAGGTGTTGATCGATGCCCGCGTGGCGGATTCCGAATATCAATTCCGCGCACGCAACGCCGCCATGGCCTACCTGATGCAGTCATTCGGCAATTTCCATAACGAAGTCGAAACCGTGCTGCGCAGTTATTTCAGCTGCTGCGCGCTGAAGATGAGCTGCCTGGATCTGGCCCGGGCGTTCTGCTTTCTGGCGAACAACGGGTTCTGCAAACACAGCGGTGAGCAGATCCTCACGCCGCGCCAGACCCAACAAGTGAACTCGATCATGGCCACCAGCGGGCTATATGACGAAGCCGGCAATTTCGCCTACCGCGTGGGATTGCCGGGCAAGAGCGGGGTAGGGGGCGGAATCGTCGCGATCGTGCCCGGCCAATTCACCGTGTGCGTGTGGTCGCCGGAACTGAATGCTGCCGGGAATTCACTCGCCGGCATGGCGGCGTTGGAGTTGCTGAGTTCGCGGATTGGCTGGTCTGTTTTCTGACAGGGGTCGTGGTTGTTTGACGTTCGGTGGATCATTGGAAAAGTTTGACCGGCGGGCGCGTTGGTCGCTTTTCCGAGAAAGCCGAATCGAGCCGTGTCGAGGGCGAAGGGTTACCCGATACAATGCCGCTTTGGCCCTGTCCAGTTCGAACCAGTCTGCGGGATGTTGATGCCGTGGCGATGTCGGGAGATCCGTGTGACTACTGTTCCAGTCGACCCCAGCGGCGATGAGCGCCTGTCTCATGTGCTGAATGCCAGTGAACGGCTCGTCATGGCGGGATCCGTGGACGAAGTCATCGCCGTGCTGCGAGACGTGGCGCGTGCCACGCTCGGCGCGGATGGCATTGCGGTGGTGATTCAGGACGAAGGACGGTGCTCTTACATAGCCGAAGATGCGGTCTCTGCGCTGTGGCAGGGCCAGACCTTTCCGGCTGACCACTGTGTTTCCGGGTGGGTCATGCACCGCGGCGAGACGATTGCGATCCGTGACGTCCGGCTCGATCCACGCATCTCGCAAGACATCTACGCGCCGACCTTTGTGCGTAGCCTTGTTATGGCACCCATCGGTCGGCCTGTGCCGGTCGCGGCGCTGGGCGCCTATTGGTCGCAGGTCCGCAGTCACGATGACGACACGGTCAAACGCCTGGAAAGTCTGGCGCGGCTGGCAACCATCGCCATCGAGAATGCGCGCCTGACCCAGGCCCGCAATCGCGCGGCTGCACTCGGGGCCGCCCAGAACCGTATCCTTGAACTGGCTGTTGAAGAAACACCGCTGAACGCCGCGCTGGACGCGATCGTCCGCGAGGTGGAGGCGCTGTCGCCGTCCCGTTTCCTGGGCAGCATCCTGCTCCTGAACGAGGAGGGCAGCCAGCTGCAGCATTGCGCCGGGCCCAGCCTTCCCCTTGCATTTATCGAGGCTGCCGCACACATCAGTGTCGGCGCAGGTTCAGGCTCCAGCACAACCGCGACGGTTCCGAACTCGCGGACGGCGGTGTCCGACATCGTGGACGACCCTCACTGGGCCCAATTCAGGGCGCTTGCCGTCGGACACGGGTTACACGTTTGTGGGGCGATTCCGATCCGTTCGGCGCAGGGCGCCATGCTCGGCACTTTTGCCATGTATCACACCGAGCGGCGCGAGCCCTTGACGGCGGATATCGAGATCGGCGATTTCGTGGTCAAAACGGTGGGACTGGTCGTGCACCGTGCGCGCGCTGAGGCCGCCATTCGCAGCAGCGAGGTGCGCTACCGCCAGATAGTCGAAGGCTCCGAGGACTTCGCGATCATCACCTTCGATGGGCGGGGGGCCGTCACCGGTTGGAACATCGGCGCCCAGCGCATCGTCGGTTACTGCGCCGAGGAAGTCATGGGCCGCGACGGTGATCTCTTCTACACCGATTCGGACCAGATCGAACGGGTCTTTCAAGCCGAGCTCGAACTCGCCATGGAGCAGGGGCGCGCCGTCAACGAACGTTGGCACGTCGATAAACACGGCGCGCGCTTCTGGGGCTCGGGTTTGATGATGCCGCTGGCAACGGATCAGGGCGGCTTCGTGAAGATCTTCCGCGACCGCACGGCCGAGCATCAGGCGGAGGCGGCGCTGCAAGAGAGCGCGGCGCGGCTGAGCTTTTTTGATGAGCTCGACAACCGCCTTTTCAACATCCGCCGGGCCGAAGACGCGATGCTCGCGGCGACCGAGTTGCTCGGGCGCAGGCTCAACGTGTCGCGCTGCGCCTACGCAGATGTCGACATCGACCATGACCGCTTCTGGATTCGCAGCGACTACAACGCGGCTGGCATTCAGAGCTCGGTCGGCGCCTACAGCCTCGATCTTTTCGGCCCGCGGACGGCGGCTGACATGCGCGAAGGCCGAACCCTGATCGTGCGCGACGCCGTTGCAGAACTCGGTCCCGGCGAAGGCCTGGAGACCTTCCGCGGGATTGGCATCGACGCGATCATCTGCTGCCCGCTGGTCAAGAATGGCCGGCTGACGGCCATGATGGCGGTTCATCAAGATCAGCCTCGCGACTGGTTGCCCGCTGAAGTCCTGCTGGTCAGGGAAGTAGTCGAACGCTGCTGGGCGCATGTCGAGCGTGTGGGCGCCGAGATGCGGATGCGCGAGAGCGAAGAGCGCCTGCGCCTTGCCGTCGAACACGCCGATATCGGTTTCTGGGACGTGGATATCGTCCACGACGCGTTGATCTGGCCGCCCAGAACCAAAGCAATGTTCGGCATCCCGGCTGATGTGCGGGTCACGATTCAAGACTTTTATGACGGCTTGCATCCGGAGGACCGGGACGCGACGATCGAAGCCTTTACGGCGGCCAGCGACCCCGAACGCCGCGCGCTGTATGACGTGGACTACCGCACCGTCGGCAGAGACGATGGTGTGATTCGCTGGGTGGCCGCCAAGGGGCGGGGCGTGTTCGACGCCGCCGGACGCTGCCTGCGCGTCACCGGCACGGTGGTTGAAGTGACGGCCCGCAAGGATGCCGAGGAGGGGCTGCGCGAACTCAATGCCACGCTGGAAGTGCGGATTGCCAAAGCCATCGCCGAGCGCGAAGAAGTCCAGGAGGCGTTGCGCCAGAGTCAGAAGATGGAGGCCATGGGTCAGCTGACCGGCGGCGTCGCCCATGACTTCAACAACCTGCTCACCCCGATCGTCGGCGCCCTCGACATGCTCCAGCGCAAAGGCGTAGGCGGCGAACGTGAGCAGCGGTTGATCTCCGGCGCCGTGCAATCGGCCGATCGCGCCAGGACACTCGTGCAGCGGTTGTTGGCTTTTGCGCGCCGTCAGCCGCTGCAGCCGGTGTCGGTCGACGTGGCGAAACTGGTGAACGGCATGGGCGATCTCGTCGCCAGCACCACCGGGCCGCAAATCCGGGTCGTCGTCGATGCCCCGCCTGATCTGCCTGCCGCCATCGCGGACCCGAATCAGCTCGAGATGGCGCTTCTGAATCTTTCCGTGAACGCGCGGGACGCCATGCTCGAAGGCGGCACGATGAGGATCTCGGCGAGTGCCGAATGGGTGTCCACCGGCCACCGTTCCAGGCTGCCGACCGGCGACTACCTCTGTCTGTCCGTTGCGGACACCGGCATTGGCATGGATGCGTCCACGCTCGCCCGGGCGGTGGAACCGTTCTTTTCCACCAAGGGCGTCGGTAAAGGCACGGGGCTTGGGCTGTCGATGGTGCATGGGCTGGCGTCCCAGCTCAACGGCGCGCTGACGATCCAGAGCTCGCCGGGGCTCGGGACGAACGTGGAGCTGTGGCTGCCGCGCAGCATGACCGTGCCGGCGGCGTCGTTGCGTATCGACGAGGCCCCGGACCGGCGCTCCATGCGCGGGATCGCGCTGCTGGTCGACGATGAAGACCTGGTGCGCGCCAGTACGGCGTACATGCTGGCCGATCTGGGTTATCGCGTGATCGAAGCCTCGTCCGGCGAAGAAGCCTTGCAGTTGTTGGGCACCGGGCAGCCTGTCGATCTGATCGTCACCGACCACCTCATGCCGGGCATCAGTGGCACCGACCTGGCCAGACGCGTCCGAAACGCCCGGCCCGGGACGGCGATCCTGCTGGTCTCGGGGTATGCCGAACATGAAGGGCTCGACCCGGATTTGCCGCGCCTGACCAAACCGTTCCGCAAAAGCGAACTGGCGGCGAGTCTTGCTCAGTTGGGAGGGACGGCCTGAGGCGTCTGGCGGGTCTCAGGGGTATCAACACGCATCCCACGACCGTCCGAAACTTCAGCACTCCCTCACTTCTCTGCCATCATTCCCTCATCGCTTCAAACTGAGGGCAGGCAATGTCTATCGGACAGCTGAAGATCAACGCCATCCGTCTCGTCGGCGGGCCTGCGGTGCTGGATTACCTCAATACCTGTGACGGCCGTCGGCCGGGCACGGGGTTGCGGGAGGTCGTCGACAAGCTGGGCAATCTGGAGGACATCGTCCACTGGTTTCACCACGCCGGGCTGATCGACGATCAGGAGCATCAGCACTTCGTCGCGCTGGTACAGGATTCGTCCTGGCACACGATGACGGCATTTGGACAGTTAATCGATTTCCGCGAAGCGTTGTATCGGTTGCTGCTGCCCATGGCGCTGGACCACGGGCCTGGCACGTCCAGCCTGGATGCGTTGAATCAGGCACTGGTGGACACCGCTGGCCAGCGTTTGCTGGTGCTGACGCCTGCGGGCGTGATCTGGCGCTGGCGTGTGGGCGATGATCTTGGCTCGATGACGGCCGGTTTCATCGGTCGTCTCGCGGTGCAGGCAGCAGCGCTGCTGACCACCAGTGATCTGACGCGTCTCAAGGCCTGCGCCACGCCGGATTGCGACTGGCTGTTTCTCGATACGTCGAAAAACGGCCGCCGTCGCTGGTGCCAGATGAATATTTGCGGCGCCCGGGAAAAGATCAAAAGGGCCACGGTCGAGTCATGAGCACTGGCGTCCGTGCAGCCTGTGGCAATCTGCGCCCTAACACCGGCAAAAAGCCAGGGAACCTGCCACGTTCTCAAGCTTCTTATCTCTAGTTCACAAGCGTCGGGGCAGGTGCCGCGGCGGGACATGAGAGAGCACAGGCATGGGCGACATTCGTATCGGCATTTCAGGCTGGCGTTACACGCCGTGGCGCGGGGATTTCTATCCCGTCGGCCTGACGCAGAAAAACGAGTTGAAATTCGCCTCCAGAGCCGTGAGCAGCATCGAAATCAATGGCTCGTTCTATTCGCTGCAGTCTCCCGACCTGTACGCGCGCTGGTACAACGAGGCGCCGAAAGGCTTCGTCTTCAGCGTCAAGGGCCCGCGCTATATCACCCATGTCCGCCGCCTCAAAGAAATCGACGAGCCCGTCGCCAATTTCTTCGCCTCCGGTATTTTCCAGCTCAAGGAAAAGCTGGGCCCGATCCTCTGGCAGTTTGCGCCCAACTTCACATTCGACGCCGAGCGCTTCGAGCATTTTCTGAAACTGCTGCCCCACGACGGTAAAGCCGCCAAGGCCTGTGCCAGCAAGTGCGCCGAGCGGTTGCAGCAACCGGGTTATCTGGACATTCCGCCCCGCCTGAAGCTGCGGCACGCCGTTGAAATCCGCCATGAAAGCTTTAAGGTGCCGGCCTTTGTCGCGCTGCTGCGCAAGTACAAGGTCGCGCTGGTGGTCGCGGACACCGCCGGCAAGTGGCCCCACGTCGAAGACCTCGCCACCGACTTCGTCTACGTGCGACTGCATGGCGACAAGGAACTCTATGCCAGCGGCTATTCCGACGAGGCGATCAAGCACTGGGGCGACCGCATCGACGCGTGGCAGCGGGGCGCGCAGCCCAGGGATGCTCAACTGATCGTGGACAAAGCGCCCCGGGCGCGGAAGTCCCGCGACGTCTATTGCTACTTCGATAACGACATCAAGGTCCGCGCGCCCTACGACGCGCGCCGGTTGCTTGAGCGTTTCAATCTCACTGAAAACCTGGAAGTTGCGCCAGGCGATTTGCATGGAGCCACGTTGTGACCAGTGCCCTGATCC
The DNA here is from genome assembly GCF_041060465.1 of Pseudomonas sp. W2Oct36. Lineage (NCBI taxonomy): Bacteria > Pseudomonadati > Pseudomonadota > Gammaproteobacteria > Pseudomonadales > Pseudomonadaceae > Pseudomonas > Pseudomonas sp. W2Oct36. The sequence goes on along the minus strand of NZ_JAUERW010000005.1, from coordinate 76,594 downwards.
CCGAAGAACTCCACGGCCGACGACAAAGCGCGTCGACGTCGGTCACGCTTAATGTGCTGACCATGAACATGCACATGGGCTTCGGTTTCCTCAATAAACGCTTCATCCTGCCGGAGCTGCGCGACGCGGTGCGTACGGTGTCCGCCGATATCGTGTTCCTGCAGGAAGTCCACGGCGAGCATCAGGACCACGCGCAGAACGTGAAAAACTGGCCGACCACCTCGCAGTACGAATTCCTCGCCGACAGCATGTGGAAGGATTTCGCCTACGGCCGCAATGCCGTGTACCCCCATGGTCACCACGGTAATGCGCTGCTGTCCAAGTACCCGATTATTCGCCACGAAAACCTCGACATTTCCATCCACGGCACCGAAGAGCGCGGCCTGCTCCATTGCGTGCTGGACGTTCCGCATTTCGGCGAGCTGCATGCGGTGTGCGTGCACCTGGGCCTGAAAGAGGTTCATCGCCAGCAGCAGCTGAAATTGCTCGCTGATCTGGTGGGTCGGTTGCCTTCCAATGCGCCAGTGATTGTGGCGGGGGATTTTAACGATTGGCGGCAGAAGGCCGATGGCGTGTTGAATCCTGCCGGGCTGCGCGAGGTCTTTGTTGAATCATTTGGGGCGCCGGCGAAGAGTTTTCCGGCGCGCTTTCCGTTGTTGCGCCTGGACCGTATTTACGTGCGCAACGCGCACATCCGGTCGCCCAGGGTGATGTCCAATCGTCCCTGGTCGCACCTTTCCGATCATGCGCCGTTGGCGGTGGAGGTAACGCTATGAGGGGTATGAGAGCGATGGGCGCCATGTGTGGCCTTTGGCGGGACGGCAACTCGGTGGAGTTGTTGATCAATGGCGAAGACTTTTTCGCCCGGGTGTTCGACGCCATTCGTGCGGCGCGCGAAGAGGTGCTGATCGAGACCTTCATCATCTTCGAAGACCGCGTCGGCGAGGGTTTGCAGCAGGCCGTGATCGAAGCGGCCAGCCGTGGCGTTCGCGTGATTATCACGGTGGACGACTACGGCACCAGCGACCTGAGCACGGCGTTCGTCAGCAAGATGATCGAGGCCGGCGTGCAGATTCAGCTGTTCGACCCGCGCCCCAAGCTTATGGGCATGCGCACCAACCTGTTCCGGCGCCTGCACCGCAAAGTGGTGGTGATCGACGGCGAAACGTCGTTCATGGGCGGGATCAACTACAGCGTCGACCACATGGCCGACACCGGCATCACCGCCAAGCAGGACTACGCGGTTCTGGTGCGCGGGCCGATTGTCGCCGACATTTATCGCTCGACGCTGGGCATGCTCGGCCCCGCGGTGCGCAAGACTTTCAAGCCGCTCAAGCCGGTGACGCGTCAGGCCGGCAGCGCGCGCATGCTTCTCGCCGAACGCGACAACCGTAATCACACCACCGACATCGAAGAGCAATACCTGCTGGCGATGCGCAACGCGACTCAGCGCATCACCATCGCCAACGCCTACTTCTTTCCCAGCTACCGGTTCCTGCGTGAACTGCGCAATGCGGCCCGACGCGGGGTGAAAGTCACGCTGATCCTCCAGGGCCAGCCGGACATGCCATTTGTGCGCGTGTGCTCGCGTCTGACCTACACCTGGCTGCTGCGCGAAGGGGTGATCATCCACGAATACAAACAGCGGGCGCTGCACGGCAAGGTCGCGTTGATCGACCACGAGTGGTCAACGGTGGGCTCGAGCAACCTCGACCCGCTGAGCCTCGCGCTGAACCTGGAAGCCAACCTGTTCATCCGCGACCATGCCTTGAACCAGCGCTTGCACGAACACCTGCGCGACCTCGCCGTGGCCCACAGCAAACAGGTCAACCTCAAGGGCCTGGCGAAAGGGCAGTGGTGGCGTGCACCGATGATCTTCCTCAGCTTCCACTTCCTTCGGCACTTCCCGGCCATTGCCGGCCTGTTCCCGGTGCACGGTCCACGCCTGAAACCCCTGCGCGCGCCTGAAACCCTGCCGGAAGCCGCCGCGCTCAAAAACGAGCTGCCGGCCGATCAGGAGAAATCCCTATGACCGGCGTCTCTCAAGCCTCCACTCACGAGCAGAAACCGGCCGACGCGGGCAAGAATCGTCCGTGGCTGACGTGGGCCAAGCGCGCCTTCACGCTGTTCTTCTTCATCGCGGTGCCGGTGCTGCTGTTCACCCTGATGAAAAACCTCGACTGGAACGAGGTGATGCACGCGCTGGAGTCCTACAAGCTCAGCACCCTGGCGCTGGGCTTTATCATCGCGGCAGGCAGCTACCTGACGTATTGCTGCTTCGACGTCCTGGCCCGGCGCTACACCGAACACAAATTGGCGGTCAAGCAGATCATCCCCGTGACCTTCGTTTGCTACGCCTTCAACCTCAACCTGAGTTCCTGGGTTGGCGGCATTGCGCTTCGCTATCGCCTGTATTCGCGCCTGGGGCTGGACGTGCCGACCATCACCCGCATCCTCAGCCTGAGCCTGATCACCAACTGGCTGGGCTACATGCTCCTGGCCGGTTTCGTGTTCGCCGGGGACTTCGTCGACCTGCCCGAAGGCTGGAAGATTGGCGACACCACGCTGCAACTGATCGGCTTTGTCTTGCTGGCCGTTTGCCTGGCGTATTTTTTGGCCTGCCGCTTCTCGAAAAAGCGCACCTGGACCGTCCGCAAGCAACAGTTTGTCCTGCCCTCGCTGAACCAGGCACTGCGCCAAGCCCTGCTGGGCGCGCTGAACTGGGGGCTGATGGCGCTACTGATCTACGTGCTGCTGCCGGAAAAAGCCTTCTACCCGGCGGTGCTCGGGATCCTGCTCATCAGCAGCATCGCCGGCGTCATCGCCCACATCCCTGCGGGACTTGGCGTGCTTGAAACGGTGTTCATCACACTGATGCAACACCAATTCAGCAAAGGCCAACTGCTGGCGGCGCTGATTGGCTATCGGGTGATCTACTTCCTCATCCCGCTGATGATTGCGCTGGTGGTGTATGTGGTTTTGGAGAAACGGGCCAAGGCCATGCGCAGCAAGAACGAAGGGCAGTTGTAGGAGAGGAGATCGACTATCTGGGGCAGGTCGGGGACAGATTGCAGGTCGGGGACAGATTAATTTACGGTGAAGCGTTGTAAATAAATCAGTCCCCCTCAAACATCGGCTCTGACTGTAGGACCGGCTTCAGCCGGGAAGCTTTTGCTTTTGATCTTCATACACAGATGGTCCAGTCACCGCCAATCGCGACTTGGGTGCAGGCTGAACGCAGGTCTCGCGGAGTGGGCCGAGCCGCATGGATGCGGCGAGAGCTGCCCCCCGCCATGGATGGCGGATGGCAGCGGGCCCACGGAGCGAGACCGGAGTGAAGGAACCCCGAGGAACGAGGGGCCCAACCGAGAGCAAGCACCCTTGGTTACTTGGGGTGCTTTTCCAAGTAACTCGCCGAAGGCGAAACAGTCTGCCCCCAGGCAGACACCCTAGATCTTGATCTTGATCTCAAAGATCAATCCCGCCCAGCGAACATTTTGACGGCATCCACCGCATCATTCGTCCCCGAACTGATCTGCACAATCGCAGCCCCCGCCTGATCCGCCAGATCCACACCCTTCACCGCCGTACTCCGCGTATTGTCCATACTCACAATCGCCTGACGCGTCTCAGTCTGAATCACCTGAATCATCTCCGAAATCTCCTGCGTCGACCGACTCGTACGACCCGCCAGTTGCCGAACCTCATCGGCCACCACCGCAAACCCACGGCCCTGATCGCCGGCCCGGGCCGCCTCGATCGCCGCATTCAACGCCAACAGATTCGTCTGATCCGCAATACTGCGAATCGTATTCACGATCGCCGTAATCTGCTCCGAGCGCTCACCCAACTGACCGATGATCCGCGACGAATCATCGATATTCTGCGAAATCTGACGCATCTCACTGGCCGCCTGCTGAATCACCTGCGTGCCTTGCTCAGCGTATTTCTGCGTCTGCACCGAAATGTGATAGGCCTGCGCAGCACTCTGGGAATCCTCCTCGTGCTTCTGAATACGCGCGGTCACATCCGACGCAAACTTCACCACCTTCCACAGCTTGCCGCTGGCGTCATACACCGGGTTATAGGACGCCTCCAGCCAGAGCGTTCGGCCCTGCTTGCCGACGCGCTTGAACTGATCGCTGAAAAACTCACCCTTGTTCAACCGACGCCAGAAGTCCTGATAATCGGCGCTGTTGCTGAACTCAGGCGGGCAGAGCATCTTGTGGCTTTTGCCCAACAACTCCTGCCGACTGTAGCCCAACAAACGCAGGAGGTTATCGTTGGCCGCGATGATCGTGCCGTCCAGGTCGAACTCAATCACCGCCATGGCGCGGTCGATGGCCTGCAACTTGTTGTGGGTTTCGCTCTCGGCCTGAAGCTTGGCGGTCACGTCCATGGCGTACTTGACCACCCGGATGACCTTGCCGTCCGAATCCCTGACCGGGTTGTAACTGGCCTCCAGCCACACCGTGCTGCCGTCGCCGGCGACACGCTGGAACGTCGCGGTCACAAACTCGCCGCTGCGCAAACGTGACCACAACTGAGCGTACTCAGGGCTGCGCGCGTGTTCCGGGGTGCAGAACATGCGGTGCTCTTTACCGATGACCTGCTCGGGCCGGTAGCGCATGGTGTTGAAGAAGTTGTCGTTTGCCTTGAGCACCACACCGTTCAGATCGAACTCTATGCTGGCCATAGAGCGATTGATCGCTTCCAGCAGACTGGCCTGATGGGCGACGGTCAGCTGCAGGTCCTGGATGATTTTATTCTTGGACGAGTCGAAAAACATGATGGCGGCTCACGCAGGTGGAGAGGCGAGGGTCCAGGTCCATGACCGTGCGAGCGAGAGTCAGCTCAGATGCGTGTTCCCTGTGCAGTCCAGCGGATAATCACGCAGGTGATGTTAAAAAGCTATACCGAAGTTATACAGCTCGTCGGGTTTGTACAAGGCTGCCAGTTAATCGTCGAAACCGGCCTGCTCGGAGATCTCGTCCACCTTCAGCTCCAGTCGATAGGCCACGGCGATGAACAGTGCCTGACACAAACACAACGTAGCGCTGAGCGAACGAAACGCGAACGAGCTGCCTTCGTTGACCAGCAGCACGGCGTTGGCGCGCTTGGCCAGGGGCGACAGATTGCTGTCAGTAATGATCAAGGTCTTGGCCTGATGATGCTGGGCGATGCGCAGACAGTGCTGGGTTTCCTTGCCGTAGGGCGTGAAGCTGATGGCGATTACCAGGTCATTGGCGCGCACGCTGCGCATCTGCTCGCGGTAACTGCCGCCGAGGCCGGAAATCAGGTGGATGCGCTTATTGGTGTGCTGCAGGTTGTAGACCAGATAGTCGGCGACTGCGAAGGAGCGTCGTACCCCGACCACGTAGATGTTGTCGGCGTTGACCACCAGGTCCACGGCTTTCTCGAACGCTTCGTCGTCCAGTTCCAGCGCCAGCCGCTCCAGCCCCGACAACGTAGCGTTCACGCATTCGCGGGCCAGGTCGCCGGCGCTGGCCTTCTGCGATTTGTTGGCGATCATGCTGCGAATACGTTGCTGGTAGTTCTGCACCGGGGTGGTTTTGTGGGTGTAAGCCTCGCGAAACAGCGCCTGCATTTCGCTGAACCCGCTGAAGCCGAAGCGCTGGGAGAACCGCACAATGGCCGAAGGATGCACCTCGCATTCCCGGGCGATGTCGCTGATGCGGTCGACCATGATCCGGTCGCTCTGCTGGCTCATGTAGCTGGCGATGCGTTTGAGCTGGCGCGGCAGGCTCTCGTATTCGGCCGTGATCAGCTTGAGCAGGGCATCGGCGGTCTCCGGCGCGGCGGTGACGGGCGTTTCGCCGTCGGCTCCGTTATCGGGCGCGCCTGGCTGATCGAGGCTGGACATACGTGCAAATCCTTTGGCGGGTGGTGACGTGGCGGATAGTCCGGGAAGACAGGCGGCCAGTTTTGCAGGCTGTGACCCGCAATGCAAAGTGGAATAAATATTCCACCTGAAAATAATTTAGAAAAATTCATTGATCAAGGCCCGGCGCCGTTCTAGTCTGCATCCACGAACTCGCTTGCAAGCATCGGTTTTGCAGGCAAGGGCATCAGCACTCAAATCCATAACAATAAAAGAAGAGGGGCCGGCATGGGCCAGACTCGTTTTGCCACTGGGCGTCAGCTGGACGTGATTTGTCTCGGCCGCCTGGGTGTCGATCTCTACGCGCAGCAGATCGGCGCGCGCCTGGAGGACGTCAGCAGTTTCGCCAAATACCTCGGCGGCTCCTCCGCCAACATCGCGTTTGGCACCGCACGGTTGGGTGTGAAATCCGCCATGCTGACCCGCGTTGGCGACGACCACATGGGCCGTTTTCTGGTGGAGTCCCTGGCGCGGGAAGGCTGCGACGTCAGCGGCGTCAAGGTCGACGCCGAACGCCTGACCGCCATGGTCCTGCTCGGCATCAAGGACCGCGAAACCTTTCCGCTGGTGTTCTACCGCGAGAACTGCGCCGACATGGCGCTGCAACCGGAAGACATCGACGAAGCGCAGATCGCCTCCAGCAAGGCGCTGTTGATCACCGGCACACATTTCTCCACCGATCAGGTGTTCCGCGCCAGCAGTCAGGCGCTGGACTACGCCGAAAAACACCACGTCCGACGCGTCCTCGATATCGATTACCGCCCGGTGCTCTGGGGCCTGGCCGGCAAGGCTGACGGCGAGACGCGCTTTGTCGCCAACGACACCGTCAGCCAGCACGTGCAGCGCATCCTGCCGCGCTTCGACCTGATCGTCGGCACCGAAGAAGAATTCCTCATCGCCGGTGGCACGACCGATTTGCTCAGCGCCCTGCGTCGGGTCCGCGAACTCAGTGCCGCGACCCTGGTGGTGAAGCTTGGGCCACAAGGCTGCACGGTGATTCACGGCGCGATTCCGGCAAGGCTGGAAGACGGCGCGATCTACCCCGGCGTGCGCGTGGAAGTGCTGAATGTGCTGGGGGCAGGAGATGCGTTTATGTCCGGCTTTCTCAAGGGTTGGCTCAACGACGAGAGCGATGAGCGCTGCTGCCAGTTGGCGAATGCCTGCGGCGGTCTGGTGGTGTCGCGGCATGCGTGCGCGCCGGCCATGCCGACGCTGGTCGAACTGGAATACCTGTTCAACAGCCCGGTGCCGATTACCCGACCCGATCAGGACGCGGTGCTGCAGCGCCTGCACCGGGTCAGCGTGCCCCGTCGCGAATGGCAGCCGTTGTTCATCTTCGCCTTCGATCACCGCGGGCAACTGGTGGAGCTGGCGCAAAAGGCCGGGCGCGATCCGGCCTGTATCGGCCAGCTCAAGCAGTTGTTCGTGCAAGCGGTCGCGCGGGTCGAAGCCGAGTTGCACACGCGCGGCATCGCTGCCGATGTCGGCGTGCTGGCGGATCAGCGCTTCGGTCAGGATTCACTGAATGCCGCCAGCGGGCGCGGCTGGTGGGTGGCTCGCCCGGTGGAAGTCCAGGGTTCACGCCCGTTGGCGTTCGAGCACGGGCGTTCGGTGGGCAGCACGCTGCAAAGCTGGCCTCAGGAACAGATCATCAAGTGCCTGGTGCAATACCACCCGGACGACGAGCCGATGCTGCGCCTGGAACAGGAAGCACAACTGCTGGGGCTGTATCAGGCGGCACTGGCCAGTGGTCACGAACTGCTGCTGGAGGTTATTCCGCCCAAGGATCATCCTTCGACCCATCCAGACGTTATCTACCGTTCCCTCAAGCGCCTCTACAACCTGGGCATTTACCCGGCCTGGTGGAAAATCGAGTCGCAGCCCGCCGAGGTCTGGGAGCAGCTCGACGCGCTGATCCACGAGCGCGATCCGTACTGCCGGGGCGTGGTGTTGCTGGGGCTGAACGCGCCCGCCGAAACCCTGGCGGTCGGCTTTCGTCAGGCGGCGAAAAGCACCACCTGCCGCGGTTTTGCCGTCGGCCGGACGATTTTTCATGAGCCCAGCCGAGCCTGGCTGGAAGGCGAAATCGACGACGCGGGCCTGATCACGCGGGTGCAGAGCAATTTCGGTTTCCTCATCGAATCCTGGCGCGACGCCCGGGCCTGACGTCAGCACGCCAGGCCTGTGTTTTCAGTTGAACGAGATAACAACAATAAAGGTGCAGCCATGCCCGCTTCTGCAATCCGAATTGGCATCAACCCGATTTCCTGGAGCAACGACGACCTCCCGGCCCTCGGCGGCGAAACGCCCCTGAGCACCGCGCTGAGTGAGGGCAAGGAAATCGGCTACGAAGGCTTCGAGCTCAACGGCAAATTCCCCAAGGATGCCCAAGGCGTGGCCGATGTGTTGCGCCCCTATGACCTGGCGCTGGTGTCGGGCTGGTATTCCGGTCGGCTCGCCAGCCGCTCGGCGGCCGAGGAAATCGACGCCATCGCCAGCCACGTCGAGCTGCTCAAGCACAATGGCGCCACGGTGCTGGTTTACGGCGAAGTGGCCGATTCGATTCAGGGTCAGCGCATTCGATTGGTCGAGCGACCGCGTTTCCGCAGCGCCAGCGCCTGGCAGGCCTACGCCGACAAGCTCACCGAGCTGGCCCGGTTTACCCTGTCCCAGGGCGTGCGCCTGGCCTACCACCACCACATGGGCGCGTACGTGGAATCGCCGAAGGACATCGACACGCTGATGGCGCTGACGGGCGATGAAGTCGGCCTGCTGTTCGATTCCGGTCACTGCTACATGGGCGGCGGCGAACCGCTTCAAGTGCTGAGCAAACACATCGACCGCGTCTGCCATGTGCATTTCAAGGACGTGCGCAAACCGGTGGTGCAACTGGCGCGTAACCATTTGTGGAGCTTTCCGGACTGCATCGTCAACGGCACCTTCACCGTGCCCGGCGATGGCGACATCGATTTCGCCGCGCTGCTGGATGTGTTGATGCAGGCCGGTTACCAAGGCTGGCTGGTGGTCGAAGCGGAACAGGACCCGGCCGTCGCGCCGAGCTATGCCTATGCAAAGAAAGGCTACGAGACCCTGCGCGCGTTGCTGGCCGCCGCGCAGGTCAATCACTCCGCTCGACAACACCGCACGCCCCAACAACCGCCTGAACACAGGAGTCTGTGAACATGAATCTCTTGGTCAAGAGCAAGGCCGAAGGGCGCGATGTGGTCGCGCTGGCCGACGGCGTGCTGACGTACGTCGGCTTCTCCGCCCATCGATTGAGCGTCGGCGAACGTCTGCCGGTGAGTGCGGGCGACAAGGAAATCTGCCTGGTGCTGCTCAGCGGTCGCATCAGCGTCAGCGGCGAGGCGCCGGGGCAGGGCGGTTTCAACTGGGAAAACCTAGGTGATCGGCAGTCCGTGTTCGAGGACAAATCTCCCTTTGCGGTGTATCTGCCGCCGGGCAGCGAGGCCGAAGTCACGGCGTTGAGCGCGGTGCAGATTGCCGTGTGCGCGGCGCCCGGCGATGCGTCCAAAGACCTGCCGGCGCGAGTCATCACACCCGACACGATGAAACGCAGCGTGCGCGGCCGGGCGGCCAACACCCGTTACGTCTGCGACATTCTCCCTGATTCCGAGCCCGCGCATTCGTTGCTGGTGGTGGAGGTGCGCACGCCCTCGGGCCACTCGTCCAGCTACCCGCCGCACAAGCACGACACAGATGATTTACCGCACCAGAGCTTTCTCGAAGAAACCTATTACCATCAGGTCAACCCGCCCCAGGGCTATGTGTTCCAGCGCGTGTACACCGACGATCGCAGCATCGATCAGGCCATGGCCGTGGAGAACAACGACCTGGTCACGGTGCCCAAGGGGTATCACCCGGTCACCGTGCCGTACGGCTACGAATCCTATTACCTGAACGTGATGGCCGGCCCCAAACGCGCCTGGCAATTTCATAACGATCCGCAGCATAGCTGGCTGCTCGATTTGTAAATCTATTGGAAGGAGCCCCTCAATGAGCACTGCCCCGATCATCGGCCACTATATCAACGGCCAGATTCACGACAGCGCCGAGCGTTTCAGCGATGTGTTCAATCCGGCCACCGGCGCCGTGCAGGCCCGGGTCGCGCTGGCGGAACTGAAGACCGTCGATGAAGCCGTTGCCGCTGCCCAGGCGGCGTTTCCCGCTTGGGCGGATCAGTCGTCCCTGCGCCGTGCGCGGGTCATGTTCAAGTTCAAGGAGCTGCTGGACCAGCACCATGACGAGCTGGCGGCCATCATCTGCCGCGAGCACGGCAAGGTGTTTTCCGATGCCAAGGGCGAGGTGGTGCGCGGCATTGAAATCGTCGAGTTCGCCTGTGGCGCGCCGAGCCTGTTGAAAAGCGACTACAGCGACAACATCGGTGGCGGCATCGACAACTGGAACCTGCGTCAGCCACTGGGCGTCTGCGCCGGCGTCACGCCGTTCAATTTCCCGGTGATGGTGCCGCTGTGGATGATCCCCATGGCGCTGGTCACCGGCAACTGCTTCATCCTCAAGCCGTCCGAACGCGACCCGTCGGCGAGTCTGCTGATGGCGCAACTGTTGAAACAGGCGGGCCTGCCGGATGGCGTGTTCAACGTGGTGCAGGGCGACAAAGTGGCCGTGGATGCGCTGTTGCAGCACAAGGGCATCGAGGCGATTTCATTTGTCGGCTCCACGCCCATCGCCGAATACATTCATCAGCAGGGCACGGCCCACGGCAAGCGCGTGCAGGCCCTCGGCGGTGCGAAAAACCACATGATCGTCATGCCCGATGCCGACCTGGATCAGGCGGCCGACGCATTGATCGGCGCGGCCTACGGTTCGGCGGGCGAGCGTTGCATGGCGATTTCCATCGCCGTGGTGGTGGGTGACGTGGGGCAGAAACTCATCGACAAGCTGCTGCCGCGCATCGATGCCCTCAAGGTCGGCAACGGCATGAACGCCGATTCGGACATGGGCCCGCTGGTCACGGCGGTGCACAAGGCCAAGGTCGAGGGCTACATCGCCCAGGGCGCGCAGGAAGGCGCGAAGCTGATTGTCGACGGGCGCAACTTCACCGTGCCGGGGGCGGAACAGGGCTTCTTCGTCGGCGCCACGCTGTTCGATGAGGTGACGCCGGAGATGACTATCTATAAGGAGGAAATATTCGGACCGGTGCTGGGCATCGTCCACGTGCCCGATTTTGCCTCGGCGGTGGAGCTGATCAACGCCCACGAATTCGGCAACGGCGTGTCGTGCTTCACCAGCGACGGCGGCATTGCCCGGGCCTTTGCGCGCAACATCAAGGTCGGCATGGTGGGCATCAACGTGCCGATCCCGGTGCCGATGGCCTGGCATTCGTTCGGCGGCTGGAAGCGCTCGCTGTTCGGCGATCACCATGCCTACGGCGAAGAAGGCCTGCGGTTCTACAGCCGCTACAAGAGCGTCATGCAGCGCTGGCCGGACAGCATCGCCAAGGGCGCGGAATTCAGCATGCCGACGGCGAAGTAACAAAGGGAGCCATCGACATCTTCCCGGCTGAAGCCATTCCTACAGGATGCATCCGCGCTGTTAGTAGGACCGGCTTTAGCCGGGAAGCTCTTCGAGGCGCCACCGTACCCACAGGAAATCGCGATCAGCCTGCCAACCGCGCCCAGGGCTTTCATCACCGCCAATAACAACAAGGTGCAAGCATGACCACGACTCGATTGACCATGGCCCAGGCCCTGGTGAAGTTTCTCGATAACCAGTACGTCGAAGTCGACGGCGTGCAGAGCAAGTTCGTCGCCGGGGTGTTCACCATTTTCGGTCACGGCAACGTGCTCGGCCTGGGCCAGGCGCTGGAGCAGGACAGCGGCGAGCTCATCGTCCACCAAGGCCGCAACGAACAAGGCATGTGCCACGCCGCCATGGGTTTTGCCAAGCAGCACCTGCGGCGCAAGGTCTACGCCTGTAGCTCGTCGGTCGGCCCCGGCGCCGCCAACATGATCACTGCCGCGGCCACCGCGTCGGCCAATCGCATTCCGCTGTTGTTGCTGCCCGGCGATGTCTACGCCAGTCGCCAGCCCGATCCGGTGCTGCAACAGATCGAACAGTTCCACGACCTCAGCATCAGCACCAACGACGCCTTCAAGGCCGTGAGCAAATACTGGGACCGCATCAACCGCCCCGAGCAGCTGATGAGCGCGGCCATCAACGCCATGCGCGTGCTCACGGACCCTGCCGAAACCGGGGCCGTCACCCTGGCACTGCCCCAGGACGTGCAGGCCGAAGCCTACGACTACCCCGATTCATTCCTGCAAAAGCGCGTGCACCGCATCGACCGCCGTCCGCCCACCGAAGCGATGCTCAACGAGGCCGTGACGCTGCTCAAAGGCAAACGCAAGCCGCTGCTGATCTGTGGCGGCGGCGTGCGTTATTCCGGTGCGGCCGCCGAGTTGCAGGCGTTCGCCGAGCGCTTCGGCATCCCATTCAGCGAAACCCAGGCAGGCAAGAGCGCCATCGTCTCCGCCCATCCACTGAACATGGGCGGCATCGGCGAGACCGGCACCCTGGCGGCGAATACCCTGGCCCGGGAGGCGGACCTGATCATCGGCGTCGGCACCCGTTACAGCGATTTCACCACCGGCTCCAAATCCCTGTTCCAGAACCCTGACGTGCAATTCCTCAACCTCAACGTTGGCGCTTTCGATGTGCAGAAACTCGATGGCGTGCAGGTGTTGGCCGATGCGCGCCTCGCGCTTCTCTCCCTGTCGGATCAGTTGGGGGACTACAGCGCGCAGTGGGGCGATCAGCCGCGCGAGGCAAGGGCTGCGATGGACACGGAAGTGGATCGGCTGTACGCCGTGGAATACCAGACCGAGGCTTTCGAGCCGGAAGTCAGCGGCCATCTCGACCCGCAGGTGCTGCGCGATTTCATCGAAATGACCGGTTCGTGCCTGACCCAGAGCCGGGTATTGGGTGTGCTCAACCAGCAATTGCCCTCAGACGCGGTGATCGTCGCGGCGGCCGGCAGTCTGCCCGGCGATTTGCAGCGGGCGTGGCGCAGCACCAGTGTCGACAGTTACCACGTCGAGTACGGCTATTCGTGCATGGGCTATGAGGTCAACGCCGCGTTGGGCGTGAAGATGGCGGCGCCGGAGCGTGAGGTGTACGCGCTGGTGGGTGACGGTTCCTACATGATGCTGCACTCGGAACTGGCCACGTCGATTCAGGAACGGCGCAAGATCAACGTGGTGCTCCTCGACAACATGGCCTTCGGTTGCATCAACAATTTGCAGATGGGCAACGGCATGGGCAGTTTCGGTACGGAATTCCGCTACCGCAATCCCGAGACCGGTCAGCTGGATGGCGACTTCGTGCCGGTGGATTTCGCCATGAATGCTGCGGCTTATGGCTGCAAGACCTACAAGGTCAGCAACGCCCAAGAGCTGGAAGCGGCACTGGCCGATGCGCGCCTGCAGACCGTTTCGACGCTGATCGACATCAAGGTGCTGCCGAAAACCATGATCCACGGCTACCTGTCGTGGTGGCGCGTGGGCGTGGCGCAGGTGTCGACCACGGGAACAACGGCCGAGGCGTACGAGCGGCAAAAAGCGGCGTTGGCCAAGGCCCGCCAGTATTGATGCATGCGACCTTTGTAGGAGTGAGCTTGCTCGCGATGACGGTGTGTCAGATACAGATATGTACCGGACGCAACGCTATCGCGAGCAAGCTCACTCCTACCGTGAGAACGCTTTCATCCTGCAGAGACATACTTGTCCTGTAGGAGCCAGATACAGGGTGTTAGCAAGGAGACTTACACATGAAAATCGGACTCATCGGCTACGGCAAGGGCGGGCGTTACTTTCACGCGCCGCTGATTGCCAGCCAGCCCGGCGTGACGTTTGCCGGCGTGGTCACCCGTTCGCCGGAACGCCGCCAGGACCTGCGCAACGATTACCCCAAAGTCCCGGCTTTCGACAGCCTGGCCGATCTGGTCGCGGCCGGTGTCGATGCGGTGGTGATCTCGACGCCGCTGGCCTCCCGCCGTGCCTTGATTCTCGAAGCCATCGAACTCGGCGTCCCGGTCGTCAGCGACAAACCGTTCGCGCCGGATGCCCAGGCGGCCCAGGAACTGGTAGACGCCGCCGAACGCCGAGGCGTGCTGCTGGGCGTGTACCAGAACCGACGCTGGGACTCGGATTTTCTCACCGTGCGCAAACTGATCGATCAGGGCGTTCTCGGCGACATCAGCCGCTTCGAGTCCCGGGTCGAGCGCTATTCGCCGTCCTCGGTTGGCAAGGAAAGCGGCGGCGGCATTCTCCGCGATCTCGGCAGCCATCTGGTGGATCAGGCACTGCTGCTGTTCGGGCCGGTGAAGCGGGTGTACGCCGAGCTTGAGTTCGCGACGCCGGAGCAAAAGGTCGATCACGGCTTCTTTATTTCACTGACCCATGCCAACGGCGTGGTTTCGCACCTCTGGGGCAACTGCCTGCAAAACGCCCAGGGCCCGCGTTTTCGAGTCAACGGTTCACAGGGCTGCTATACCGTGGAGGGCCTCGACGGTCAGGAAGCTGCCGCACTGGCCGGGTTGTCCCCCCGATCCGAAGGCGATCGCTGGGGCGTGGAAGAACACCGACGCTGGGGCTGGTTCGAGCAGGGCGAGCACCGCGAGCGGGTCCCGTCGGAGCGTGGCTGCTGGACCGAGTTTTACCGGCAGTGGCAGGAAGCGGTGATGAATCAGGGACGTAATCCTGTGGATGCAAACAATGCGGTTGCCTCGGCCCGCGTGCTGGATGCCGCGAGGATCAGCGCGATGGAGGGCAGGGTGGTTGTGCTGTAGGACGTGCACCCGGATGTCTAGCGAGGGAGTGCGCTGCACCCACCGGATTGTCCGAACGAGGCGCATCAAACCGAAAATAGAAATTAATTCTAAAAGCTGTTGAAGTAGAAATTATTTTCCAATAGAGTCATTTCCAGGTTGCCGACGATCGCCGTCAGCGCCTGGTGCCGGGTCTCCCGGCAGCAGGCCGAACGAGCGACACAAAAACAAGAAAGCCAATCGCAGACAGGTACCGCCAATGAATATCTTCAGATCAGCCGCCAAGGCTTGCCGCCCCTTCTTACTCGCGCTTCCTGCTATTCCCCGCGCTGTTTCCCACAGATTGATCAACGCCGCCCCCGCTGTCGAATCCGCCCTCGAAACCATCGCCCATGTGCTCTGCGTCCAACGCCGCGGCGTTGTGGTATGCGGCGCATCGGGTGGTTCGGTCGCGCACCTTTCAGACACGGCGTGCACTGCTCCGCGCTGAGTGTCAGTACCTCCAGCCGTCATCATCCCCGTCATTACAACAACAAGAATCTGGAGAAAGACCGTTCATGAATACCCCGCTCCGTTTCACCTCACTCGCTCTAGCCCTCATGCTGAGCAGCGGCGCCACCCTGGCCGCCGACCTGAAGATCGGCGTGTCCATGTCGCAGTTCGATGACACGTACCTGACCTACATGCGCGAGGACATGGACAAAAAAGTCAAAGCCATGGGCGGCGTCGATTTGCAGTTTGTCGATGGCCGCAATGACGTGAACAAACAGCTCGATCAGGTGCAAGAGCTGATTGGCAAGAAGGTTGACGCACTGATCGTCAACCCCGTCGACACCGAAGCCACCGTGAAGATCACCAAGGCTGCCACGGATGCCGGCATTCCGCTGGTCTACGTCAACCGCCGTCCGGACGATCCGAAGCTGCCCGCAGGCGTTGCCTCTGTGACCTCCGACGACAAGGAAGCCGGGCGCATGCAAATGGAATACCTGGCCAAGAAAATGGACGGCAAGGGCAACGTCGTCATCTTGCTCGGTGAGCTGGCCAATAACTCGACCCGCGACCGCACGGCGGGCGTCAAGGAAGTCCTGAAAAACTACCCCGACATCAAGGTCACTCAGGAGCAGACCGGCGCCTGGCAGCGGCAGAAAGGCATGGACGTCACCAATGACTGGCTGACCCAGGGCCGCGACTTCAAGGCGGTCATCTCCAACAACGACGAAATGGCCATCGGTGCGGCCATGGCCCTGAAGCAGGCGGGCAAAAAAGGTGAGGTATTTGTGGCCGGTGTCGACGGCACGCCGGACGGTCTGAGCGCGGTCAAGAAAGGTGACCTCTCGGTCTCGGTGTTTCAGGACGCCAAGGGGCAGGGCGAGGGCGCAATCGATGCGGCGGTGAAATTGGCGAAGAAGGAAACGCTGCCCGAACAGGCCATCGTGATTCCTTTCAAGCTGATCACCCCGGAAAACGTCAACACCTTCAAATAACCGCTCATCTCAGACCGACTGACACCCGGCAGAGCACCGCCTGGCCGTGCCTCTGCCGACCCTGTCAACCGAGGAGCCTGTGACCATGTTCGCTTCCACAACCGCTTCGGCTTCAACCCTCTCGCCTGTCTCCGGGACGACGAACGACGCCGAGCACCCTTATCTGCTGGAAATCACCAACATCAGCAAGGGCTTCCCCGGGGTGGTGGCGCTGGACAACGTGCAACTGCGCGTGCGGCCCGGCAGCGTGCTGGCGCTGATGGGCGAGAACGGCGCGGGCAAGTCCACGCTGATGAAAATCATCGCCGGCATCTACCAGCCCGACACCGGTGAAATCCGCCTGCGTGGCGAGCCGGTGGTGTTTCAGTCCCCGCTGGCGGCGCTGCAATCGGGCATTGCCATGATCCATCAGGAGCTCAACCTGATGCCCCACATGAGCATCGCCGAGAACATCTGGATCGGCCGCGAGCAGCTTAACGGCCTGCACATGGTTGACCACCGTGCGATGCACCGCTGCACGGCGCAATTGCTCGGACGCCTGCGCATCAACCTCGATCCAGAGGAGATGGTCGGCAACCTGAGCATCGCCGAGCGTCAGATGGTCGAGATCGCCAAGGCCGTTTCCTACGACTCCGACGTACTGATCATGGACGAGCCGACCTCCGCCATTACCGAGACGGAGGTCGCCCATCTGTTTTCGATCATTGCCGACCTGCGGGCCCAGGGTAAGGGCATCATCTACATCACCCACAAGATGAACGAAGTGTTCGCCATCGCCGATGAGGTGGCGGTGTTCCGGGACGGCGCCTATATCGGTCTGCAGCGGGCCGACAGCATGAACGGCGACAGCCTGATTTCGATGATGGTTGGCCGTGAACTCACCCAGCTGTTTCCCGAACGCGACCAGCCCGTGGGCAAGTTGCTGCTGTCGGTTCGCGACCTGTCGCTCAACGGCGTGTTCGAAGGCGTGTCGTTCGACCTGCACGCCGGCGAAGTGTTGGGCATCGCCGGGCTGATGGGCTCGGGGCGCACCAATGTCGCTGAAACGATCTTCGGCATCACCCCCAGTACGCGCGGGGAAATCCTCCTCGACGGCACGCCGATCCGTGTCAGCGACCCGCACTTCGCCATCGAGAAGGGCTTCGCGTTGCTCACCGAGGATCGCAAGCTCAGCGGCCTGTTTCCGTGCCTGTCGGTGCTGGAAAACATGGAGATGGCGGTGCTGCCCCATTACGCTGGCAACGGTTTTGTCCACCAGAAAGCCTTGCGCGTGCTGTGCGAAGACATGTGCAAAAAGCTGCGGGTGAAGACGCCGTCCCTTGAGCAGTGCATCGACACGCTGTCCGGCGGCAATCAGCAGAAGGCGCTGCTGGCGCGCTGGCTGATGACCAACCCGCGGGTGCTGATCCTCGATGAGCCCACCCGCGGCATCGACGTCGGCGCCAAGGCCGAGATCTATCGGCTGATTTCCCTGCTCGCCAGCGAGGGCATGGCGGTGATCATGATTTCTTCCGAACTGCCGGAAGTGCTGGGGATGAGCGACCGGGTCATGGTCATGCACGAAGGCGAAATGATGGGCACCCTCGACCGCGCCGAGGCCACCCAGGAGCGGGTCATGCACCTGGCGTCCGGAAACCCGGTCCACTGAATCTCGGGCTATTGACGCTCCGATTCAAGCACTGCACCACGCCCCAGTCACACTGCCCCAGTCGGGTCGCACAAGAACAAGAGGCACACATGAAGATGAACGCGATGCTGGAAAACAAACCCGCACTGGCGCCCCGCAAGCACAAGCGCCGGCTGCCCACCGAATTGAGCATCTTTCTGGTGCTGATCGGCATTGGTCTGATCTTCGAGTTGTTCGGGTGGATCGTCCGCGATCAGAGCTTTCTGATGAATTCCCAGCGGCTGGTGCTGATGATTCTGCAGGTGTCGATCATCGGCCTGCTGGCCATCGGCGTGACCCAGGTCATCATCACCACCGGCATCGACTTGTCGTCAGGTTCGGTGCTGGCGCTGTCGGCGATGATTGCCGCCAGCCTGGCGCAATCGTCGGACTACACCCGCGCCGTGTTTCCGTCGCTGACCGATCTGCCGGTGTGGGCGCCCGTCATCGCCGGCCTTGGGGTGGGGCTGCTCGCCGGGGCGATCAACGGCAGCATCATCGCCATCACCGGCATCCCGCCGTTCATTGCCACGCTGGGCATGATGGTCTCGGCGCGGGGGCTGGCGCGCTATTACACCGGCGGCCAACCCGTGAGCATGCTGAATGACTCCTACACCGCGATCGGCCAGGGCGCCATGCCGGTGATCATCTTTCTGGTCGTCGCGGTGATCTTTCACATCGCCCTGCGCTACACCAAGTACGGCAAATACACCTACGCCATCGGCGGCAACATGCAGGCGGCGCGCACCTCGGGGATCAACGTCAAGCGGCATCTGGTGATCGTCTACAGCATCGCGGGTCTGCTGGCCGGGCTGGCCGGGGTGGTGGCGTCGGCACGGGCGGCCACCGGACAGGCCGGCATGGGCGTTTCCTACGAGCTGGACGCCATCGCGGCGGCGGTGATCGGCGGCACGAGCCTGGCCGGTGGCGTCGGGCGGATCACCGGCACGGTGATCGGCGCGCTGATCCTCGGGGTCATGGCCAGCGGCTTTACCTTCGTCGGCGTCGATGCCTACGTGCAGGACATCATCAAGGGCCTGATCATTGTCGTCGCCGTGGTCATCGATCAGTACCGCAACAAGCGCAAGCTCAAGCGCTGAGTCGTTCAGGCGTCATCAAAGAGGGCCTCATTGCAGGCCCTTTTCGTTTTTCATCGGTTTGAACCGATCACGCCACGGTCGGTCAGACACCATCTGCCTCGTTTCGAGGACGCCTGGGCCGGGTGAAGGGTGCGATCAAATCCCCGGCGCGACCCAATGCCACCGGGTATTGCGGCCCTTGTTGGACGAATCCTGATCAATTATGTTGCCGAGTACCGAACCCGGCCTTAGACTGCCGCCCCTCGTAAATTGAGTGCCAAGCGGCGCTTCGAGACTACGGCGCGTTTAATGCCAGGTTGAGGCGCACCTTTGAGATCGCCTTAATGCACGTTTTTTTATAGAGAAATCAATGACCAAGGAAAAGTTGCTGGCGATGCCGGCCGATGACTACATGAACGCCGAGCAGCACGCGTTCTTCGTCGGCCTGTTGCAAGCCATGAAAGTCGAAATCCACGAGCGCATCGAGCAGAGCCGTATCGCGATCGAAAGCCTGGACACCCCGGCTGACCCTGCCGACGCCGCTTCCGTGGAAGAAGAGCGCCACTGGCTGGTGAACGTGATTGACCGCGATCAGCGCATGCTGCCTCAGCTGGAAATGGCCTTGAGCCGCATCGCTGACGACAGCTTTGGCTGGTGTGAAGACAGCGGCGAGCCGATTGGCCTCAAGCGCCTGCTGATCAGCCCGACCACCAAGTACTGCATCGAAGCTCAGGAACGTCACGAGCAGATCGACCGCCACCAGCGTCAGGCGTGATCCATCGGGTTCGACCGCCCGCAACGGGTGGTCGAGCCGTTCCCTTGCGCACCGTTCAACCGCCTACTGTATAGCCCCCCGTCGCAGCACATTCCGACCGACTACCACCAATGACTCATGGCGCATGGCCGCTATTTGGGCGTTTAATGCTTTCACAATAATGAAAGCAGGGCAGGTCCCGGACATGGATGCGAAAGGTCGTCACGCAGCAACACCCTCCCACCCCGCGCACGCGGCCGTCGACAGTCAGGTCGTCACCGGTTCGCGCTGGCTGACGCCCGCCCTGCAAAGCCTTGGCTTGTGCCTGCTGTTTGCGGCGATGGCGTGGGGCCATGTGTCCGTTTACGTGTGCCTGCCCGTCGCGCTGTTGATTCTGTGGTTGCCGCCGCTGTTCGCCGGCCGAACGCCGGTGGCGGCGGGAGAGGCGGGCGAAGACACCATGACGCGTCTGACCCGGGACCTGTCCCGAAGCACCAGTCACAACGCGTTGTCTGCTGCGGCCGTGGCGTTTTCGGTCAGGCAACTGGCGGGCAAGCTGCAGTCTCAGGTCAACGCGGCCGAGCAGATCGTCAGCAGCGCCGATGTGATGATCGCTACCGAGCGCGCCACGTCGACCCTCAGCCAGCAAGCGCTGACGGCCGCCAGCCAGGCGCGGGAGAGCAGCGGCGCCGGGCTCAACGTCCTCAACGCTTCCATCGGCCTGATGCACCAACTCAGTGAGCGGGCCGACAGCAGCCGTGAACTGATCGAAGCGCTCAGCCAGCGCAGCGAAGACATTCAGCGTGTGACGGCGGTGATTCAGTCCATCGCCAGCCAGACCAATCTGCTCGCCCTCAACGCCGCCATCGAAGCCGCGCGGGCCGGCGAACACGGCCGTGGCTTTGCGGTGGTGGCCGATGAAGTGCGCGGGCTGGCCGGGCGTACGGCGACGGCGACCAGTGAAGTCGGGGAGATGGTCGTTGATATCCAGCAGCGCACCCGTCAGGTGGTCGAGCAGATCCGGCAGTTGTCGGGCGACCTGAGTGGCGGCGTGGCGCAGGTCGAATCCACCGGTCAGCAACTGGCGAGCATCGCTCAGCTGGCGGTTGGCGTAGAGCAGCAAGTGGGTGAGATCGCGCGGGGCGCCCAGACCAATCAGGCGCAATTGAGCAGCCTGTTCGTGGCCGTCGAGCAAATGCGCAGCGACCTGGCCGTCAGCGATGACCAGACCCGGCGTCTGGCGCAATCGGCGTTGCAGATGGAGGAGCAGGCGGAAACCATCAGCGAACGCCTGGCCCAGGTCGGTCTGGATGACTATCACCAGCGCATTTACGACCTCGCCCGCGAAGGCGCCAGCCAGATCGCCGCCACGTTCGAAGAGGACATCGATCAGGGCCGGGTCAGCCTGACCGATCTGTTCGACCGCACCTATCAGCCCATCGCCAACACCTCGCCGGCCAAGTACCAGACGCGCTTCGACCGCTACACCGACCAGACGCTGCCGGCGATTCAGGAACCGCTGCTGACCCGTCATGAGGGGCTGGTGTTCGCCATCGCCTGCACCCAGCAAGGCTACGTGCCGACCCACAATAAGGCGTTCAGCCGACCTTTGACGGGCGACACGGCAGTCGACGCGGTCAACAACCGCACTAAGCGCAAGTTCGACGACCGCACCGGGATTCGCTGCGGCAGTCACCAGCAGCCGGTTCTGTTGCAGACCTACACCCGCGATACCGGCGAACTGATGCACGATCTTTCCGTGCCTGTCATGGTCAAGGGCCGGCATTGGGGCGGGCTGCGACTGGGCTATAGGCCGGAGAAAAGCTGAGGACTGAGTTGCAAGCGACAAGCTTCAAGTGAAGAGCAGTGAGCAGTGATCGGGGGTCTTGTGGCTTGCCGCTTGAAGCTTGCAGCTCTTCGCGGAGCGTTAGTTGTGAGACTAAGGCCCTTCAATTATTTAAACGTCCGATATTGAAGTAGGAAGCGTCTGAAGTGCAGTTCCATCGGTTGACGGGACGTTAACTGCGATCATCCTGTGAGTATATGTCCGAATATGTAAATGCCTGTTCGGGACTCATGTCAGTACTCACGGATGAATCAAATGACAAAGAAAACTATCACTCACGCGTCGGCCGATTCCCGCACCGACGCGCCGGAAGTCACCGTTCGTCTCGGTGTGTTCTTCGACGGGACCGGTAATAATCGCGTCAATAGCCAGATAGGCGCCGACTGCCAGGCCATGGCGGAAGTCTATGGCGGCGTGCATATAAAAGAATGTGGTGGCCGACACACTGACCCCGGCAGCAGTTACAGCAACAGCCCCACCAATATCGCGAGACTGGCCGGCTTATATAAGCAACAGCGCAAGGCGATCATTAAAGCCGACGGCCTGTATGTATATGGTGCGGTGTATGTCAGCGGCGTTGGCACTACCTCTGGCGGGCGCGATTCACGCGTGTCGGGCCAGGGCTTTGGTCGCGGCACCACCGGCGTGGTGGCAAAAGTGTCGCGGGGCATCAAAAAACTCGCCGACGAACTTCAGATGTTTGAAAGCGATAACCCGGGTTGTGTCATCGGTGCGCTGGAACTGGACGTGTTTGGCTTCAGTCGGGGTGCGGCCTCGGCCCGGCATCTGGCCAACGAAGTGCTGAAAAAATCCCGGGGCGCGCTGGACCCGGTTCTGGACCCACGCAAACTGCCGCTGTCGGACAGCTTCTCATGGGCCAGCGGCAGCGTACGGTTGAAGGTTATCGGGCTGTTCGACACCGTGGCCGCCGTCGGTGGGATCTCCGATCTGGGCAGCGTTCGGGATGCGGTCAATAAACGGGTCAATCTGTTTCTGCCGCCCGGGTGCGCGCAGCAGGTGCTGCATTTGGTGGCCGGCGATGAGCATCGGCGCAATTTCGTCCTAAACAGCGTCAAGCCCGACTGGCCCCGGGAAATCGTGCTGCCCGGCAGCCATTCGGACATCGGCGGCGGCTACCAGCCCCAGGAAGTCGAGAAGGTGTCGCTGTTCCGGCCACGCCGCAGCCTGGTTTGCGTCAACACGCCCTACGACGAAACGGACGCCTGGCTGCAGGCCCACGCCGAGCTGTCCACCCTCGACGCCAGGCGTCTGCTCGACCCCACCGATGAGAGCGCTTCGCTGGGCGTTGAATGTTTCGAACGGTTTGCCAGCAGCTCACGCGGGGTCAAAACGGTGGTCGCGACGGTGACGCTGGAACGCCGCGTCTACAACCACCTTGCCCACGTTTACCTGCGGCTCATGCACACCCTGGCGAGTGACGAAGGTGTGCCGTTTTTGCCGATCCGTGATTCCGCAGAAATCACCCTGCCACCAGAATTGCGTCCCATCGCCGCCAAGCTGATCAGCCATGCAAAAGGAGAGGGCGGGGTGCTGAACGACGCCGAGCTGACGCTGTTGCATCAGCGCTACATCCATCGCTCGGCGCACTGGAACAACGCCCGACGCGATGCGCTGGTGGATGGTCTTTTTGTGCACGCGCCTGCGCGGAATGGGCGGCAGATGTTTTCCAATGTCGGCCAGCCCGGTTATCCACAGTGACCGGGCTGCCTTGAGGGGTTGGGGCACGATAATGGCGGATCAGGCAAAAAAATGGCGGCCTCGAAGGGCCGCCTTTTTCACACGTGCGCCGGGTCAGGTCGGCGTGTGCAGCAACACATTCAGCTCGTCAACGATGGGCGCCCAATCGTCATCCAGTTGAATTTTTTCCTTGAGCAGTCCGGCTTGATTCTCCGTCCAGAAATCGGCTTCGGAGACCTTCTGACCTTCCGGCAGTTGGTGCGCGGCGACAAATGCGTCGATGCTGGCCTGATCGGACTCCAGCCCCAGTTGTTCGAACAACATTTCAAGCGACGGCGTCATGATTTCCATTTTTTCTCCCGAACGGGTAAAGGACCCGGATTGGCGTGTCAGTGAGTAACCTTCTGCTGCATGGGAGTACGCGCGGCAGGCAAGAGTTCTAACTGATTGCCTGAAGAGCCGCCGACACACCGCGCGTTTTTAGTAGGACTGGCTTTAGCCGGGAAAGCGTCAGGTGTCACACTGCAGAATTGAGGGTGCCCAATCAGGCCTCTTCCCGGCTGAAGCCGGTCCCACTAAAACATCGCATGGCTGTTTATTGGAGTGAACCAATCCCATTGACACACCACGCGCTTTTAGTAGGACTGGCTTTAGCCGGGAAAGCGTCTGGTGTCACACCGCAGAATTGAGGGTGCCCAATCAGGCCTCTTCCCGGCTGAAGCCGGTCCTACGAAAACATCGTATGGCTGTTTAATGGTGTGAACCAGCCCCACTGACACACCACGCGCTTTTAGTAGGACTGGCTTTAGCCGGGAAGGCGTCAGGTGTCACACCGCGAAAATGAGGTTGCCCGATCAGGCCTCTTCCCGGCTGAAGCCGGTCCCGCTAAAAAAAATCGCATGGCTCTTTACTGGGGTGAATCCACCCCACTCAAACATCCGATGGCGTCTTGCCGTGTCGGGTCAGCCCCACCGAAACATCGTATGGCGGCAAAAACGTCATCGCAGCGGACGAAAGGGATATAGCCCGTATAGACTGACTGCCGGTAGAATCCGTACCCACGCCAGCGTCCGGCTTCAGGACGCACCATTTCTCGTTTTTTTCTCGCCCGGTCCGCTGTCCGGGCGAGTTCCTATCTGGTTGGGAGTTTGTACATTGGCAGTAGGTAATCTGGATACCCACGCGTTATTCGTGCTCGGCGACGTGCGCGCGAAGTTGGTGAAGCTATTCCAGGCGCGATTCGTTTACGTCATCGAACAATCCCCTGAAGGCATTTACATGTCGGAGATCGACACCGACACCGCACTGGTGGTCGATGACAAACCCGGTCTGGAGCTGAAAGTGGGTGACCACTTCCGTGCCGCGGTATTGCCCAGCCGCGAAGGCGGCAAATTCGAAATCCGCTTTCGCGACATCAGGATGACCATCTATGGTCTGGGCGAATACGCGTTTGTCGAAGTGCCTGAAGGCCAGGGCATCGTGTTCAAAGAGTCCCACAGCATCTTCATGGTGTTCGCCGCCCACGAGCAGATTGAGTCCGGCCTGAGCAAAGTCCTCAAAGCCGCCACCGCCAAAGCCGCGAAATGGCGCAAGGGCGAGCTGACGTTCAAAGCCAGCGAGTAAGCACCGCGCTTCAACACACCTGCACACGGAACGCGCCCACATCCCCCCACGCCACAAGCGATGGGTGGCGGGCATGCGTGCGCCCGGCTATCGCCAATGGCACAGCATCAATGCCCTTGCTGTCTGCCGTCGCTGACTTCAGGTGGCACGTCGTCACCGGCCATGCGCTTGCGAAACAGTCCGGTGCGCGCCAGCAGCAAGGTGGTGACCGGCACGGTGATGGCGAGCAGGATCGGGATCAGCCACGCGTGCAGCACGGGACCTTCCTTCAGGGCCGAGAAGTAGACGATGGACGCCAGCGCCACGCACCACGCGCCGAGGGTCGACGCCAAGGCGGGCGGGTGCATGCGCTGAAAAAAGTCTTTCATGCGCAACAGACCCAGCGCGCCGATCAGCCCGAACAGGCTGCTCAGCACCAGCAGGACGGCGGTCAGCACTTCGACCCAGAACGGCAGAACCTGCAGCGAATTCATTCGATCACCTCGCCGCGCAACAGAAATTTGGCCAGCGCAAATGAGCCGACGAAGCCGAACAGTGCGATCAGCAGCGCCGCCTCGAAGTAGGTGTCACTGGCGTAGCGAATCCCTAGCACCAGCATCATCAGCATCGCCAGGATGTACAGGTAGTCCAGCGCCAGCACCCGGTCCTGCGCCGACGGGCCTTTGAACAGGCGGATCAAGGTCAGGACCATGGCGAGGGTGAACACCGACAGCGTAAACAGAATCGCGTTTGTGAGCAGGGCGCTCATTGGAAAATCTCCATCAGTGGCCGTTCGTACGTGCTCTTGAAGTGCTCGATGAAGGCCGCTTCGTCGTCCAGATCGAACACATGCATCAGCAGCACGCTGCGATCCAGCGCCAGTTCAGACCAGACCGTGCCCGGCACCACCGTGCAGATCATCGCCAGCGCCGCGAGGCCGTGGGCGTCGTGCAGGTCCAGCGGCACCTTGACGAAGGCCGAGCGCGGTGGACGGCGGCCCGCGCGCAGTACGCCCCAGGCGACGGCCAGATTGGACACCACCACATCGCGGCCCACCAGCAAGAACAAACGCAGGGCGACGCCGGGTTTGCGGATTCGCGCGGGCGAAGGGCGCAACGGCGCGAAGATATAGGGCGCGAAAAAGCCGAGCAGGGCCCCCAGCAGCAGATTGCCCGGGCTCAGCGACAGGTTCAGCAACAGCCACAACCCCCACAGCGACAGCGACAACAGTGGCGCGGGAAACAGGCGCTTCATGGCTGCACCTCCGCCGCTGCCGAAGCGGGCCCCGGTATCGGCCTGGCTGCCTTGACGGAGAGCACGTATTGCTGCGGGTCATGCAGCGCCTGGGCGGTGTCCTGGGTGTAATGCAACAGCGCCTGGGCCTTGAACGTCAGCACGATGGCGCAGCCCACCAGCAAGGCGATCGGCAGGCATTCGTTGAGCCGCAGCAGTGGCGCCGCATGTTCCTGGGGCGTCCAGAAGCGTTTGATGCCGACCCGCACGAAGGCAAACAGCGACGTCAGTCCGGAAATAATCAGCAGTGCCACCAGCGTCCAACTGTCGCCGCGAATGGCCTCGGCCTTCGCCACATCAAGGCCCAGCGGATTGAGCAGGGCGCTGATCAGTGTCAGCTTGCCGAGGAAGCCCGACAGCGGCGGCATGCCGATGATCAACAGTGCGCAGGCAATGAAACTCAGGCCCAGAAACGCCATGGTCCAGGGGATGACGTGGCCGACCACGGCTTTCTGCTCGTCATCCAGATTGGTCCCCGGCACCGGGTGCAACGACTCCAGCGCCTTGGGCAACTGGTCGGCGTCCTCGTCGAGGGCGATGTCATTGGCCGAGCGTGAGCGTTCGATCAACTCCGCCAGCAGGAACATCGCGCTGAGCGCCAGGGTCGAGCTGACCAGATAAAACAGTGCGCCTGCGGTCAGGCTCGGCTGGGCGAAACCGACCGCCGAGAGCAGGATCCCCGCCGACACCAGAATGCTCAGACTGGCCATGCGCTCCAGGCGCTGGGCGGCCACCACTGAGATCGCCGCCACGGTCACGGTGGCCATGCCCCCCCAGATCAGCCAGTCCCCGCCGAAGAACGCCGACGCGCCGGCCTGACCGGAAAACAGCAGCGTCCACAGCCGCAGCAGCGTGTAGAAACCGACCTTGGTCATGATCGCGAACAGCGCCGCCACCGGTGCGCTGGCGGCGGAATACGCCGGCACCAGCCAGAAATTCAGCGGCCACATGCCGGCCTTGGCCAGAAACGCCACTGCCAGAATGGCCGCGCCCGCGTGCAGCAAGCCCAGATCGCCCTCCGGCACCTGAGGAATTTTCACCGCCAGGTCGGCCAGGTTCAGCGTACCGGTGACGCCGTAAATCAGCGCCGCGCCAATCAGAAACAACGACGAAGCCAGCAGGTTGATGGTGATGTAATGCAGGCCCGCCGATACCCGCGCGCGGCCCGAGCCGTGCAGCATCAGGCCATAAGATGCCGCCAGCAAAACCTCGAAGAACACGAACAGGTTGAACAGGTCGGCAGTAAGAAAGGCGCCATACAACCCCATCAGTTGAATCTGAAATAGCGCGTGGAAACTGGCGCCGGCGCGGTCCCAACGGGCCAGGGCGAAGAGCAGGGCGCAGAAGGCGACGATGCCGGTCAGCACCAGCATCAGCGCCGACAGGTGGTCGACCACCAGCACGATGCCGAATGGCGCCTCCCAGTTGCCCGGCAGGTACACGCCAATGGAGCCGGTGGTGCCGGTCTTCTGCACCCAGATCATCAGCGTGATGGCGATCGCCAGGCCGAGTCCGGTGGAGAACAGGTTGATCCGCGCTTTCAGCGGGCGGTGTTTCTCGCCGAGCCACAGCACCAGCGCAGCGGTTAGCACCGGCAGCAGGATCGGTGCGACGATCAGTTGATTCATCACACTCATTCACCCAGCTCCCGGCCGTCGACGTGGTCGTTGCCGGTCAGACCGCGCGACGCCAGCAGCACCACCAGGAACAGCGCAGTCATGGCGAAGCTGATGACGATGGCCGTCAGCACCAGCGCCTGGGGCAGGGGATCGGTGTAATTGAGCAG
Organism: Pseudomonas sp. W2Oct36; assembly: GCF_041060465.1. Classification (NCBI taxonomy): domain Bacteria; kingdom Pseudomonadati; phylum Pseudomonadota; class Gammaproteobacteria; order Pseudomonadales; family Pseudomonadaceae; genus Pseudomonas; species Pseudomonas sp. W2Oct36. Next base: position 48,678 of record NZ_JAUERW010000005.1, on the reverse strand, counting down.
GTCCTGGGGCACGCCGTCCTTGATGATCGGCTCCTTGCCGATGAACAGGCTGCCCATGCTGAAGATAAACAGATTGACGCCGTAGGACAGCAGGCACAGGCCCATCACGACCTGAAAGGTCCGTGGACGCAGGATCAGCCACACGCCGGAGGCGGCGAGCACGCCGATGGCAATGGCGATGACTTGTTCCATCAGATGGCTCCTTGTGAAATCGGGCTATCGGCCGGGACCGGTTCAATGGGCTGCGGCAGCGAGGTCGGGCGATGGCTGCGCACCGACTGGTGAGCCAGCGCCGTGAGGATCAACAGGGTCGAGCCGACCACCACCGCGTACACGCCGATGTCGAAAAACAGCGCGCTGGCGATGTGCAGGTCACCCAGTATCGGCAGGACCACATGCGCGGTGTGGGTGGTCATGAACGGATAACCGAGGGCCATCGAGCCCAGACCCGTGGCCAGCGCGAAGAACAGCCCGGTGCCCATCCAGCGCAACGGCCGCAGGCTCATGTTGGCCTCGACCCACTGGGTGCCGGCCACCATGTATTGCAGGATGAACGCCACTGACATGACCAGCCCGGCCACGAAACCGCCGCCCGGCTGGTTATGCCCGCGCATGAACAGGTACATCGAGACCACAAAAGCCACCGGCAACAGCAGGCGCACCAGCACCGCCGGCACCATCATGAAGCCCAGTGCGGTATCGGCGGCGTGACGCGGATTGACCAGATCGGTGACCACGTCACGGGCCAGCAAGCGCTGTTGCGCCGGCAGGGCGATGCTTTCTTTCGGCGGGCGGAAGCGCCGCAGCAGGGCAAAGACCGTCAGCGCCACCACGGCCAGCACGGTGATTTCGCCAAAGGTGTCGAAGCCACGGAAGTCCACGAGCATGACGTTGACCGCATTGGTGCCGCCGCCCTGGGCCAGGGCACGGCTCAGGTAAAACTCGGAAATGGCGTTCGGCGTCGGCCGCGTCAGCATCGCGTAGGACAACACCGCCATGCCGCCACCCACCGCCACGGCGAGGACGAAGTCGCGGATCCGCCGCACCTTGGCCCGGCGTCGCGCCTGGGACGGTGGTGGCACGTTTTCGTTACGTCGCGGCAGCCAGCGCAGGCCGAGCAGGATCAACACCGTGGTGACGACTTCTACCGCCAGTTGGGTCAGTGCCAGGTCCGGCGCGGAAAACCAGACGAAGGTCACGCAGGTCATCAACCCGCAGACGCTGACCATGGTCACGGCCGCCAGACGGTGGTACTTGGCTTGCCAGGCGGCGCCGATGGCGCAGGCAATGGCGATCAACCAGAGCATCACAAACACGCCGGAACCCGGGATCTTCGGTCGATCGCCCCAGCTCAGTCCGCTTTCGTACATCGGCACGAAACCGGCGACCAGCGCGGCCAGCACCATCAGAAACAGCTGCGCCTGCAAACGACGTGTGGTCAGCAGCCTCATCAGTCGGCGGGCGCCGCGCATCTTCCACACCAGCACGCGCTCGAACATGCGCTTGCCGTTCAGGCGCCACATCAGCGGCGGGCCATTGACCTGTTTGCGCTTGATCGGGCCGCGCAGCAGCAGGTACAGAACGATGCCAGCCGCCATGGCGATCAGGCTCATGATCATCGGCGCGTTCAGCCCGTGCCAGATCGCCAGGCTGTATTCGGGGAGTTCACCCCCCACCACCGGCTGTGCCGCAGCGGCCAGCAACGGGCCGACGGAGTGCGTGGGAAAAATGCCGACGATCAGGCACGCCAGCACCAGCAATTCCACCGGCAGGCGCATCCAGCGCGGCGGCTCGTGGGGCGTGTGAGGCAGGCGCGTGGCTTTCGGGCCGAGGAACACGTCGACGGTAAAGCGCAGCGAATACGCCACGCTGAAGATCCCGGCGATCGTGGCGATCACCGGCAGGGCGATCTCGACCCAGTCGGTTGAGGTGATGAACACCGTTTCTGCGAAGAACATTTCCTTGGACAGGAAGCCATTGAGCAGCGGCACCCCCGCCATTGATGCGCTGGCGACCATGGCCAGCGTCGCGGTGTAGGGCATCAGCTTGATCAGCCCGCTGAGTTTGCGGATGTCGCGGGTGCCGCTTTCGTGGTCGATGATCCCCGCCGCCATGAACAGCGAGGCCTTGAACGTGGCGTGGTTGAGGATGTGAAACACCGCCGCGACGGCGGCCAGTGGACTGTTCAGGCCCAGCAGCAGGGTGATCAGCCCCAGGTGACTGATGGTGGAATAGGCCAGCAGGCCCTTGAGGTCGTTTTGAAACATGGCCGAATAGGCGCCGATCACCAGCGTGCACGCCCCCGCGCCGCTGACGATCCAGAACCACTGCTCACTGCCCGACAGCGATGGCCACAGGCGCGCGAGCAGGAACACCCCGGCCTTGACCATGGTCGCCGAGTGCAGATACGCCGACACCGGTGTCGGGGCCGCCATGGCGTGGGGCAGCCAGAAGTGGAAGGGGAATTGCGCGCTCTTGCTCAGCGCGCCGATCAGGATCAGCGTCAACAGCACGGGGTACAGCGCGTGGGCGCGAATCGCATCGCCTGAAGCCAGCACGCGATCCAGGTCATAACTGCCGACGACGTGCCCGAGCAGCAGCATCCCCACCAGCAGCGCAAGGCCGCCCGCGCCGGTGACCATCAGCGCCATGTAAGCGCCGCGTCGGGCGTCGGCGCGGTGGTGCCAATAGCCGATCAGCAGGAACGAGAAGACGCTGGTCAGCTCCCAGAAAAACACGATCTGAATAAGGTTGCCGGACATGACCAGTCCGAGCATGGCGCCCATGAACGCCAGAAAAAACGAGAAGAAGCGCGGCACCGGGTCGTCCGGCGACATGTAATAACGCGCATACAGCGACACCAGCGCGCCGATTCCCAGCACCAGCATCGAGAACAGCCAGGCAAAACCGTCCAGGCGCAGGACGAAGTTCAGGCCCAGGCTGGGCAGCCAGAAAAACTCTTCTCGGATGACCCCGCCGTGGGCGATCTGCGGATACCACAGTGCGACCTGCACCGCGCCGATCAAGGCGATCAGGCCGGCGAGGAGGGATTCACTGTTGCGTGCGTTGTGCGGCAAAAGCGCCGCCAGACAGCTGCCGATGAAAGGCAGAAGCAGTAGAACTATCAGGGACATAGGCTTCTAATCTGCGGAGAAATGTCAAGGATCATACGTGCCGGGTCCGGGATGACCAAACGCCAAGATGTCGCAGAATCCTACAAAGTTTGTAGGCAGCAGCGTAGTTGACAGTCTGTGTCGCGTAAGGTTGGCGGCTATCTGCCCTATTGTGGGAGCGAGCTTGCTCGCGAAGGGGCCGAGGCAAAGTGCCGATTGGCGGCATGTACCGATTAGGCGACAATGCCGGCCTGTTTCCGGAGCCCCCTCATGTCTGATTCGATCGCCCCCCTGTCTGATTCCATTGAAAGGCCCGCCGTCGATGCCGTGCTCGACGCCACCGGCCTCAATTGCCCCGAGCCGGTCATGATGCTGCACCAGAAGGTGCGCGACCTGCCGCCCGGCGGCCTGCTCAAGGTGATCGCCACCGATCCGTCCACCCAGCGGGATATCCCGAAATTCTGTGTCTTCCTCGGCCACGAACTGGTGGATAAACAGGCGGGCGACGGCGAGTTTCTGTACTGGATCCGCAAGAAACTCTACTGATTTGCGACCTGCTCGCTGACGCGTTGCGCATCACGCTGGCTCGACAGGGCGCTGGCGCCTACACTGCGGCCACTCCAGGAGCCCTGACATGCGCATAGTTGCCGACGAAAACATTCCCCTGCTCGACGCCTTTTTCGCCGGACTCGGTGATATCCAGCGTTACCCGGGCCGCACCCTTGACCGTGCCGCCGTCGCCGATGCCGATATCCTGCTGGTGCGCTCGGTGACCCGGGTCGACCGCGCCTTGCTCGAAGGCACGCCCGTACGATTCGTCGGGACCTGCACCATTGGCACCGATCACCTCGACCTCGATTACTTCAAAGAAGCCGGCATTCAATGGTCCAGCGCCCCGGGCTGCAATGCCCGCGGCGTGGTGGACTACGTGCTGGGCAGCCTGCTGACCCTCGAGGAAATCGAAGGCGTCGGCCTCGCTAGTCGCACCTACGGCGTGGTCGGCGCGGGGCAGGTCGGCGGTCGCTTGATCAGGGTGTTGCGCGGCCTGGGCTGGAACGTCCTGGTCTGCGACCCGCCGCGTCAGGCCAGCGAGGGCGGCGATTACGTCAGCCTCGACGAGATCATTGCCCGCTGCGATGTGATCAGCCTGCACACACCGCTGGATAAAACCGGCGACACGCCCACCTGGCACCTGTTCGACCGCACCCGCTTGCAACAGCTCAAGCCCGGCGCCTGGCTGATCAACGCGGCGCGTGGCCCGGTGGTCGACAACACCGCCTTGCGCCAAGTGTTGCTGGAGCGCGAAGACCTGCAAGCGGTGCTGGATGTCTGGGAGCAGGAACCGGCGGTCGACGTCGAGCTGGCCGAGCTGTGCGTCATCGGCACGCCCCACATCGCCGGTTACAGCCTCGACGGCAGGCAGCGCGGCACGGCGCAAATCTATCAGGCCCTGTGCGCGCACCTTGAGCAACCGGCGAGCATCCGTCTTGAAGATCTGCTGCCCAAGCCGTGGCTGGCCGAGGTCACGCTGGATGCCGCCACGGACCCGGTCTGGGCGCTGAACACGTTGTGTCGCGGCGTGTACGATCCGCGCCGCGATGACGCGGATTTCCGCCGCAGTCTGGTGGGGGATGCCCAGAGCCAGCGCCTGGCCTTCGATGCCCTGCGCAAGCATTATCCGCCCCGCCGGGAAATCGACAGCCTGCGGGTTCGCCTCAACGGTGAGTCGACGACGTTGAGTCAGATCGTCGAGGCCTTGGGCGCCACCGTTGTCACCGCGTGAGTCACTCGCTGTATTTTTTGATGTAAGACCAGAGTGTCTCGGGCAGGCGGGGCGGAACGTGCTGCCAGAATTGGCGCATTCTCGGGAGTGCGGTGTAGGCCTCTTGCCAGGCTTCCAGGCGATCTTCAGCGCCTGAGACAGGGGCTTGGATCAGCGCGATGAAGCTGGCAAAGCTGCAGGGGGTGGGTAACGCTTCGCTGCGTTCGATCCGGTGCACCTGTTCCTGCAACGTGATTTCTGTGCCTTGTTCATTGGTGAACACGTACGGGGTCAGCGAGTCGACTCGATCACAGCGGCTGCTGCAGATTTTTTTGCGGTCTTTGAGCTCACCGAAGCCGCGCTCGTACAGGGTGATGGTGGAGCCGCTCACCCTCATGCAAGCCTCCTCGAACGCATTGAGAATGACCTCGGCGTTCTCGATGCTCGTCTCGATGGTGGCGATATCGACAAAACGCTCGAGGGTCCCGGCTTCCAGCGCGTTGAAGGCGCGCCTGATGGTTGAAAGGTGCACGAAATCCTTCTTGCAGCCAATCAGGTGAACGTCGAACTGGTAGGCGGCCAGTGCCTGGCCCGAGATCACCGTGGCGAAGGCTTTGGTGTCCAGCGCGGTTTCCATCACGATGTTGAACGTGTTGCTGTGGGCATAAGCAAAGATGCGGCTGCACAGCTCCCAGATGAAGGTTTCAGTGTGCTTGTAGCGGCGGGTCACGTCCTGATCGGCGAACTCGGCATAGCGCGGGTGCAGCTCGCGAAAATACTCCTGATAAAGATGCACGTAGTTGCCGTATCCGGGAATCTTGAGCAGCGTGTTGTTCAGCATGTAGGTCTTGCCGGACCCTTGTACGCCGGCGACCACCAGAATTTTCGGGGCGGGCTGCCCATCGTCTGCAATGTCCTTCGGTACATCGAAGATGGTGTTCACAACTGCCTCAAATACGGCATCCAGTTCTTTTGGTGTGTAGGCGTAGTGAGTGTCGGTCATGGCAGGTCTTCCTTGAGTTGAGTCGGATTGACTGTTGAAAGTCCCAAGGACGTAATCGGAGTGCCCGCCGATGGGCAACGGAATAAACGCGCTGTGTATTGCAGAATGTTTATCGCGCCCATAAAAAACCCGGCGCCATGGCCGGGTTTCAAGCAGATCTGTGCATCAATCTTGTTTTTCGGGCTGCACCCAGTACTTCTCGCATTCCTGACAGGCAGCCTGAACCATTTCTTCAGTGATCAGGATTTCCTGCCCGTTTCTGTCGAGAATCGCGCCGCCCAGTTGCAGCTCAGGTTGCGGGCGGAACACGGGTTCTTGATTGCTGCTGCTTTGCAAGCTCATGGGCTGTCTCCTCATCAGGGGGTTGCGCGTTCATAGTAGCCACGCCCGCGTGACTGCGCCGTGACACCTGCTGCGGCCGATCTGCGTCGCGGTCGCGAGTCGTCGGGGAAGGCGGTGTGCAAGGCCCATGCACGCAGGGCGTGAGAACAATCCATGACTGACGACGGCGCGCAGAGTTCAGCGAAAGCTGACGAGCGTGCGCGGGGAGGGAGGTGTAGGCTCTGCGACTGATTCGTCTTGCGAGTGTTCTCCATGGCTTCAGTTTTTTCCGGCCGTCAGCGGCATGCCATTCGTCTTGCCTTGCGCATGATCGCCCCGTACCGCAAGCAAGCCCTCGGCGCGTTGCTCGCGCTGGTGGTCACTGCCGGCATCACGCTGTCGATGGGGCAAGGCATCCGGCTGATGGTCGATCAGGGGTTCATGACCCGTTCGCCGACGCTGCTCAATGAAACCATCGGCCTGTTCATGGGGCTGGTGGTCGCCCTCGCCATCGGCACCTTCGCGCGGTTTTATCTGGTGTCGTGGATCGGCGAACGGGTGGTCGCCGATCTGCGCAAGCAGGTGTTCGACCATCTGGTCAGCCTCCACCCGGGCTTCTATGAGAACAACCGCAGCTCGGAAATCCAGTCGCGCCTGACCGCCGACACCACGCTGCTGCAATCGGTGATCGGCTCGTCGCTGTCGATGTTCCTGCGCAACGCGCTGATGGTCATTGGCGGAATCATCCTGCTGTTCTTCACCAACCCCAAGCTCACCAGCATCGTCGTCGTGGCATTGCCGCTGGTGATCGCGCCGATTCTGATTTTCGGGCGGCGTGTGCGCAGCCTGTCGCGGGAGAGCCAGGACCGCGTGGCGGATGTCGGCAGCTACGTGTCCGAGGCCCTTGGGCAGATCAAAACCGTCCAGGCCTATAACCATCAGGAGCAGGATCGACAGCGTTTCGCGCAGACCGCCGAAGGCGCCTTCGAGACGGCACGCAAGCGTATTCTGCAGCGCTCGTGGCTGATTACCCTGGTGATCGTGCTGGTGCTGGGCGCGGTGGGTGTGATGCTCTGGGTCGGCGGGATGGACGTGATTGCCGGCCGCATCTCCGGGGGCGAGCTGGCAGCGTTTGTGTTCTACAGCCTGATCGTCGGCAGCGCATTCGGCACCCTTAGCGAGGTCATCGGCGAGATGCAACGGGCGGCGGGCGCGGCAGAGCGCATCACCGAACTGCTGCAGGCACGCAGCGAAATCACCGCGCCTGCCAGCGATCTGCTCACGCTGCCGGCGCGCATCAGCGGTCGGTTGGCGCTGGAAAACCTCAGTTTTGCCTACCCCTCGCGCCCGGAACGCAATGCCGTAGACGGCTTGAGCCTGAGCGTCGAAGCGGGGGAAACCCTGGCGCTGGTCGGGCCTTCGGGCGCGGGCAAGTCGACCTTGTTCGACCTGCTGTTGCGCTTCTATGACCCGCAACAGGGCCGCGTGCTGATTGAAGGCATCCCCGCCGAGCGCCTTGATCCTCTGGACCTGCGCCGGTGCTTCGCCTGGGTGTCACAGACCCCTGCGCTGTTTTTCGGCTCGGTGGAGGACAACATTCGCTACGGCAACCCGGCGGCGAGTGTCGAGCAGGTGGAGGCCGCTGCGCGGATTGCCCATGCCCATGAGTTCATTCAACTGCTGCCCCAGGGTTATCAGACGCACCTGGGTGACGGCGGCATGGGCTTGTCGGGCGGGCAGCGTCAGCGGTTGGCGATCGCCCGGGCTTTGCTGGCCGATGCGCCGATTCTGTTGCTCGACGAGGCCACCAGCGCACTGGATGCCCAGAGCGAGTACCTGATTCAGCAGGCGTTGCCAACGTTGATGAAGGGCCGCACGACCCTGGTGATCGCCCACCGACTGGCGACGGTGCAGAACGCAGACCGAATTGCTGTCATGGATCAGGGGAAATTGGTCGCGGTGGGAACCCATCGCGAGCTGATTGCCAGCAACCCGCTGTACGCGCGGCTGGCAGCCTTGCAGTTCAATGCCGGGGTGGAGCAGGCCGGCTGAGCGCCGGCCTGAATCTGCGTATCAGTCTTTGCGGTATTCGCAGAGGTAGGCGGTTTCTTCGGTGGCTTCGACGTCGAATTTGACGTTCGCCGGGATTTTGAAATCCGTGCCGGCTTTGAAGGTTTCCCAATCATTGGCGCCCGGCAGCAGCACTTTCAGCTCGCCTGAGATCACGTGCATGATTTCCCGGTCGCCGGTGCCGAAGTTGTATTTTCCGGGAGCCATGACGCCGATGGTCGCGTCGCCTGCTGCTTGCTTGAAGGCGATGGATTTGACGGTACCGTCGAAATACTCGTTGACCTTGAACATGGCTGAATTCCTTGGGAAGGGCTGGAAAGGGCCGAACAGTATGCCGAACGTATAAAAGGCCGTCATCCGCTTTGATAAATGCGTCACGCCCTAGCCGGGAATCACCAGCGGTAACAACCGTGCGGTATTGCGCGCGTCTGACAACGCCCGGTGCTGCTGGCCGTTGAAATGCATTCCCGCCAGTTGCAGCGCGGTGTTCAGGCCACAGGGCTTTTGCAGGTGACGGGCTTTGGCGAAGCGTTGTTTCAGGTTGATGTGGGGCAGGGTGGCGAGTTCGCTGGCGAGCCGGTGCTGATGCCAATCCTGTTGCAGTTGCTGGCGGTCGTAATCGCCCCAACTGGTCCAGGCCACCAGTCGCTCGCGGTGTTGGGCGATCCAGCGTTCGAACTGTGGCCATACGGCGGGCAGCGTCAAGGCGCTGTCGATGACGCTCTGCCGAATGTGCGTCAGCTCGCGGCAGAAGGGCGTGAGCAACGGCCGGCGCATGGGCCGCACGTAACGTTCGAAATGGTCGATTTCGCGCCCGTCCTGATTGACCAGCGACGCACCGATTTCGATGATTTCCATTTCCGCCACCGGCCACCCGCCCTCTTCGGTGGTGGCCTCCAGGTCTATCACCAGCCAGTAGGGCATTTCGAACTCCTGTCTCATAACCTGCGGCAGCGCCCTGGAGCGTAGCCACATCACGGCCCTTACGTCCAACTGCCGGCGCAGATGATCCATGATTGGGACTCGCGGCGGGCAGGAAGGTTTGCCGGGCCAGCGTCTTTTGTAGTGCCTGACTTGCATATGGCCGGGACAGCGCTTGCCTGGCCCCCATCCCTCGGCATAAATTGCAGGCGCATTGGTCCTCACATAAAGCGCTGCGCGGTCGATAATGCACAGGACAAGGACAGCTTCAGCCCGGATGTGGGCTAAAAGGGAAAGGGGGCAGCAAGGCGCAAGGAGGGCGAGAGTTGGAACGACAGAGGCGATTTAGCTTCCGTTTGACCGTTGTCTAATTGATCGCGAACGCATAGCTTACGTACTCCGTTTCGCCTGAGGTGCCTTTTCTTGATATCCACGCCGATGCGGATGGTTTTTAAAACCCTGCTGTTCACGACCACAACGCTGTGGGCCTGGCAGGTCGGTGCGACCCAGATCGTGCGCATTGGTGCAGCGCATTTCCCGCCGTATACGATTCGTCCCGAGCGCGGCGAAGACACTGGGCTGCTGCCGCAGATGATCAGCGCACTGAACGCGATGCAGACCGAATACCGCTTCGAAGCGGTGCCCACGTCCATCCCGCGCCGGTTTCGCGATTTCCAGCAGGCACGCTTCGATATGGCCATTTTCGAAAACCCCGACTGGGGCTGGAAAGGCATTCCCCACGAAGCGGTCGATATGGGGCTCGAAGACGCCGAAGTGTTTGTGGCCCATCGCTTGAAGGGCAGGACCCAGACCTATTTCGATGAGCTGCATGGCAAGCGCCTTGCGCTGTTCAGCGGCTATCACTATGCGTTCGCGGGGTTCGACCCCGACCCTAAATTTCTTGCCGACAACTACAACGCCACGCTGACCTATTCCCACGACAGCAACTTGCTGATGGTGCTGCGTGACCGTGCGGACATCGCCCTGGTGACGCGCTCCTACCTGAGCACGTTCATGTCGAACAACCCGCAGGACGCCGATCAGTTTCTGATCTCGGACCGGGTGGATCAGGTCTATCGCCACTACGCGTTGTTGCGTCCGGATGCGCCCATCAGCGGCGAACGCTTCAGCGAACTGCTGCGGCAGCTCCGGGAGAACGGGGAGATGTTCAAAATCTTTCAGCCGTTTCGCATCGCGGTGACACCGCAGTCCACCCGTCGCGCGGTGGCGTTGGGCGACAGGAAGGAGGGGGACTGACGAGGGCACCTATTACCGGCGGAGGAAGCGCGGCGCCAGAGGGGGGGCGCGATGCGGGAGCGCTGGCAGCGTGCTCCCGCAATGGGCTTTAACCGTATCGTTTGGCGGGCTGACTCAGCGGTCCCGCGCTTCTTTTGCGTCCATCTCGGCATTGCGCTCGTGGACACGCTTGAGCTGTTCATCAGTCAGGGGCAGTTTCTTCGCTGAGTCCTTGAGCATCAGCAGACCGCCGACGATCGAGCCGATTGCAACGACCAGAATTAACCAGGCATACCAGGGCATAACGCTCTCCTTCTTGTGATAGAGGTTGGAGCAGCGACGCTGCCCAGTGGTTCAATTGTAGAAGATGCCCGACGCCTGGTGCGTGTCGGGCAGGCATTTACCGATTGCCGGGTCCCGCCATGGGGGATGTTCGGCTACAATGCGCGCCGATTTCGACTTGCCAGAGAACCCGCTCATGTCCGCCTGCCAGACCCCCATCATCGTCGCCCTGGATTTCCCGACCCGCGAAGCCGCGTTGAATCTGGCTGATCAGCTGGACCCCAAGCTGTGCCGGGTCAAAGTGGGCAAGGAGCTGTTCACCAGCTGTGCATCGGACATCGTCGAAACCCTTAACGGCAAGGGCTTCGACGTGTTTCTGGACCTCAAATTCCATGACATTCCCAATACCACGGCGATGGCGGTCAAGGCCGCTGCTGAGATGGGCGTATGGATGGTCAACGTGCACTGCTCAGGCGGCCTGCGCATGATGGCAGCCTGCCGTGACGTGCTGGATCAGCGCACCGGCCCCAAGCCGCTGTTGATCGGCGTCACCGTGCTGACCAGCATGGAACGCGAGGATCTGGCCGGGATCGGTCTGGACATTGAGCCCCAGGAGCAAGTGCTTCGGTTGGCGGCGCTGGCTGAAAAAGCCGGGATGGACGGTCTGGTGTGTTCCGCACTGGAGGCCCAGGCGCTGAAAACCGCGCATCCGTCACTGCAACTGGTGACCCCGGGCATTCGTCCGGCTGGCAGTGCGCTGGATGATCAGCGCCGCATCCTGACGCCGCGTCAGGCACTGGATGCGGGGTCTGATTATCTGGTTATCGGCCGCCCGATCAGCCAGGCGGCCGATCCGGCGAAAGCATTGGCTGCGGTGGTGGCAGAGCTGGCTTAAAACCGTCGGGCATTTGTGGGAGTGACCGGGGTGGCGCTCCCACATCCTGATCACTGGTTTCGACGTTAGAAACCGCTGCGTTTCAGGATCGAGTCCATGCTTTCCTTCGACGGCCGGCCGTAGAACTTCAGCAATTCCGCAGCCCGGTTGGTGAAGAACCCGTCCACCCCTTGTTCGCTGATCGCTTTGAAGTCCACCGCGTCATCCACGGTGTACGGGTGAACGATCATTCCGCGATCGTGGGCCATCTTGTTCATCCAAGGCTGCACCAGGTCACTGTAGCTCTGGTCCCCGCCGTTCTTCAGCGCTGCCGACGGCCCGGTCCCTACGGCGCCGTGGGCTTTGGCCCAGTCCATCCAGGCGGCGAACTCCTCTTTCGATTTCACCTGCTGGCTGGCGTAGAAGCTGGCCTTGTCCTTTGCGCCCGAATCCTTGAATGTCTTGCCCGAAGCCGTTTCGATCGAGCCGTCACCCAGCCACAGCAGCAGGACTTTCGGCGTGTCGGGCATACTCTTTTGCAGCAATTCCAGGCTTGGTTTTTCGAAGGTCTGCAGGACCACGCGGCCCGGCATGTGGGCGACGTTGACGTAGCCTTTCTCGGCGGCAGGGCGCTGGCTCAGCCAACCGCGCTGATCGAGTTTCTTCTTCAAATCTTCTTCGATGCCCGGAAACTGTGCCGGCACCTTGGTTTCGATGTACAGACCGGGCTTGTTCTTGCCGCCTTCGGCGATGTCGATGACTTCGTCCAGCGTCAGAATCTTCAGCCCGGCGTAGGTGGCGCGGGCGCGATCGGGGTAGGCCTTGTTGAACCAGGAGCCGGCGTCAAGGCGCTTGATTTCTTCCAGCGTGAAGGTGTTCAGCGGGTCCTTGGCCCGTTGCGGATAGACCTCGGCGATGTTGGTCGTGCGCTCCAGCGTGTTGTCATGCAGCGCGATGAGCACGCCATCCTTGGTGCGCTGAATGTCCATCTCCAGGTAGTCCGCGCCCAGTTCGCGGGCCAGCGTGTACGAAGGCACTGTTTCTTCGGGCGCATTGAACGAAGCACCGCGATGGGCGATCACCGCCGGCCACGGCACACCGATCTTCGCCGCCAGCGCCCGACCCGGTGCGTTGCCGGTGTCAGCGGCGGCCAGGGCCACGGCAGATGACAACAACACGCCGGCCATCGCGGCGCCGCTCAACGTTCTGGATAATCCTTTCAACATGGTTCTGACGTTCCTTTTCTGCATGTCCGTTCATGGCGCAGCCGTTGCCGCACCGCGTGGCACATCGTTTTGTCGTGACGAAATCGGGTGTCGCAGGGCTCAGACCTTAAACAGCAAAGCGCGTCGCGGGCAACCGGGGTTGTCGCTGTGAGGGGAATTGCTGTCGGTTTGAGTGTTAATGCGGCGCTGCCAGTTTCCGGGATTTTTATGACATTGAGGCCGATGGTCCTAACCGGGGGTTACGACTCAGCGACGGGGATTAGCGCAGTGGGCCTCGTTTTAGCTGGGAAAAACTCAGTCGGGCTGGCAATCCGGCACCGTGTCTATTATGAAATCCATCTCTATCTGGCTTCCAACCCTGCCAAACCGCTCTTACTCGCGCTACTGTCAGCTCCACGAATTTCGCGCAGCGGAGGGATGATGAAAACGGTGTTGGTGCTGGTTGAGAGCGTGAACATGTATTTGCCGATTCTGGAAAGCAGCGGCTTTCGCCTGATTCTGGCGCCGACGCCGGCGATGCGCGCCGAGGCGGTGGTGAACGGGGGTGGGGAGATTGATGCGGTGCTGACCCGTGGCCCGTTGGGGTTCACCGCCGAGGAGATGGCCGCACTGCCGAACCTCGGCATCATCTGTGTGATCGGGGCGGGCTACGAGCGCGTCGACCTCGAAGCCGCCGAAGCGCGAGGCATCGTGGTGACCAACGGGGCAGGGGTAAATGCCCCGACGGTGGCGGACCACGCGATGGCCTTGCTGCTGGCGGCGGTCCGCGACATTCCCCAGGCCGACGCGTCGGTACGCCGCAACGAATGGCGCAAGGTCACACGGCCCTCGTTCGCTGGCAAACGCCTGGGCATTCTCGGTCTGGGCTCGGTCGGGATGGCCATCGCCAAACGCGCGCTGGGGTTTGACATGGTCATCAACTATCACAGCCGTTCGCCCCGGGCGGGCGTGGATTTCAACTATTGCGCGACGCCGCTGGCGCTGGCGGAAGCGTCTGACTTTCTGGTGGTGGCAACGCCGGGCGGCGGGTCGACGCGGCACCTGATCGACAAGGCCGCCATCGAAGCGTTGGGCGCCGAGGGCTTCATCGTCAACATCGCCCGGGCCAGTGTTGTCGACACCGATGCGCTGATCGACGCGCTCAAGCAGGGCCGCCTGGCTGGGGCGGCGCTGGACGTGTTCGACGATGAACCGCAGGTCCCCGATGCCTTGAAGGCGCTGAACAACGTGGTTCTCACGCCGCACCTTGCGGGGCTGTCGCCGGAAGCATCGCGCGACACCGTGCAAAGGGTTGCCGACAACCTGCTGGCGTTTTACGCGGGCAAGCCGGTGCTGACGCCTGTTCACAGCTGACGATCAGTGGTCTGGCACTCTCTGACAAAAAAGGAATCGTGCATGTCTTCATCTTCTGTGTTGAAAGTTGCTTTGGTGACGGGCGCCGGGAGCGGCATTGGCCGTGCTGTGGCGCTGCAATTACTGGCCGACGGTTTTGCTGTCGTGCTGGCCGGTCGTCGGTCTGAACCGTTGCAGGCGCTGGTTGAACAGGCCGAGGCTGCCGGTCAGCAGGCGCTGGCGGTGCCGACGGACGTGCGCGATCCGGCCAGTGTCGAGGCGCTGTTCGCTACCATTGAACGCTCTTTCGGCCGGCTGGACGTTTCGTTCAATAACGCCGGCATCGGCGCACCCGCTGTACCGATGGATGAGCTGTCGGTCGAGCAGTGGAAGAACGTCATCGACACCAACGTCACCGGGATGTTTTTGTGCGTGCGTGCAGCGTTCGGCCTGATGCGGCGCCAAGCGCCCCAAGGCGGCCGGATCATCAACAATGGCTCGATTTCCGCGCACACGCCACGTCTCTTCAGCTCGCCTTATACGTCCAGCAAACACGCCGTGCTGGGCCTGACCAAAAGCACCGCGCTGGACGGCCGGCAATTCAATATCGCCTGCGGTCAGATCGACATTGGCAACGCCCTGACTGAAATGACCGATCGCATGACCAAAGGCGTCTTGCAGCCTGACGGTGAGCTGCAAGTCGAGCCGACCATGAATGTGCAGCACGTGGCTGAAGCGGTGAGTTACATGGCCGGGCTGCCACTGTCGGCCAACGTGCTGAACATGACTGTCATGGCCAGCAGCATGCCGTTTGTGGGACGTGGCTGATTGACCGGGGCGGCTCGTTGCGTTGAGTTGCGTTGTTTTGTCCAAGAGCTGGCGGGATCCGTCCAACCCGGCTGAAGGATCAATCGCCACACTCAACCCATGCCGCGCCACCTTCAATCGAGGACACTGCCATGACCGAGTTCGTTATCGCCCCCGTTGCCACACCGTCCCTGGCCGTCGCCGGGACGTCCGGCCGCTTTCCGATTCGTCGGGTTTTCTGCGTCGGCCGCAATTATTCCGACCACGCCCGGGAAATGGGCCACGACCCCGACCGCGAGCCGCCGTTCTTCTTCATGAAGCCCGCCGATGCCGTGGTGCCCGCCGAAGGCCGGATTGCCTACCCGCCGCTCACCGAGGACCTGCATCACGAGATCGAACTGGTCGTGGCGATCGGCAAGGACGGCGTGAACATCGACCCGCAGGATGCCTTGGCCCACGTCTGGGGCTACGGCGTCGGTCTGGACCTGACGCGCCGCGACTTGCAGGCGCAGGCCAAGAAAATGGGCCGGCCGTGGGAGTGGGCCAAAGCCTTCGACGCCTCTGCGCCTGCCACACCGTTGCGTCCGGTCAGCGAGATCGGCCACCCGGAAGCCGGGGCGATCTGGCTCGACATCAATGGCGAGCGCCGTCAGCGCGGCGATCTGTCTGACCAGATCTGGGCTGTGCGGGACGTGATTGCGCACCTGTCGCAGTCGGTCGGGATCAAGGCGGGCGACCTGATCTACACCGGCACGCCGGCCGGTGTAGGTGCGTTGCAGCGTGGCGATGTGCTCACCGCCGGGATCGAAGGCATTGCCGAACTCAGTGTGACAATTGGCTGATCCGATGTGGATGCCCGCCTGATAATCGATTGGTCCGGCTGCTGCCGTTGCCCTACCATGGGGCAGTCCGAACCAGCGATTTCAGGTGTTTCAGCGATGGCCCATCCGTCCCGCATCCAGACCTATGGCATGCAGCAGCGCAGCGACCGCATGGATTTCTACATCCGTGACAAGTCCGCCCGACCCGCGCTGACAGCGCCCCATCGCCATGAATATTTCCAGATCCAGATCAACCTCGGCGGCGACACCGTGCAGCACATCGGTGGCGCGGTCAGGCCATTTCCGCGCAACACCCTGGCGTTCATCCTGCCCCATCGACTGCACGTGATTCCGCACCCCGAAGACGGCAATTTTGTGCTGATCAATTTTTCTCAGGAATTTCTCCTGCAGCATCTGCAGTGCGATCCGATGGACCTTGAAGACGTGCCCGTCGCCGACGCGCCTGAGCTGGCGCCGTTCCGGTTTCAGGAGCATGTGGATTTCACACTCGACGACGCTGACTTCGCTGAGGTAACCGCGCTGTTGATGCGGATGCGCGACATGGATCGCGCCAGGCCATTGGGTTCAGGCGCGATCCTGCGGGGGTGTCTGCTGCAGTTGATCGGCACGGTGTGCAATCGCTACGAAGCGCAGTTGCTGGCGCTGTCGGCGAACAAGGCCGAGCGGCGGGGACGGCGCGATGCGATGGGCCGGGTGATCGACTACATTCGCGCGCACATCGCCGATCCGGCCTTGACCCTCACCGATGCCGCGTCGGCGGCCTTTTTGTCGCCCAATTACCTGACCCACCTGCTGCGCAAGGAAACCGGCAGCAGCTTTTCCGAACTGGTCCTGGAGCGGCGCATGCGGCTGGCGCGCACGCATTTGATGAACAGCAGCAAACCCTTGAGCCACATCGCCGAGATCTGCGGGTTCGCCGACGAAGCCTATTTCTCGCGGCGTTTTCGCAAAGCCCACGGCATGGCGCCGGGGCAGTTTCGCCGGGAGCGGCGGGGTGGTTGAAGAGGGTTTGGAACGGTTTTAAAGGGGACTCGGTTTTAAAGGGGACTGATTTATTTACAGCGCTTCACCGTAAATTAATCTGTCCCCGTTCGAGCGAGAAAGTGATGGCGCCGGGACTGGCGTCTTCCCGGCTAAAGCCGGTCCCGCTGAA
Organism: Pseudomonas sp. W2Oct36; assembly: GCF_041060465.1. NCBI lineage: Bacteria > Pseudomonadati > Pseudomonadota > Gammaproteobacteria > Pseudomonadales > Pseudomonadaceae > Pseudomonas > Pseudomonas sp. W2Oct36. The sequence continues at coordinate 31,736 of NZ_JAUERW010000005.1, read as the reverse complement.
AGCATCTTGCCCGCTCAATCTCAATGTGCTGACTTCTTTCCTGCCTGAACCCAGGCCACCTGAACACCGCCTACTTAGTGGGACCGGCTTTAGCCGGGAAGGCGTCGACACAGCTGGCATCAATCTGGCGCCGTCTAACCTACAGCTCAATCGCCTTGGTCAGCTCGCTGAACAGCGCCGACACCGAGCGCAGCGCCCGGCAATCCGGCCGGGTCAGCAGCCACAGCCCGGTGCCATGCCCTGCGAGCGCTTCAGTAATGGGCTGAACCTCGCTGTCCCGAACCATGAAATCCGGCAGCGCTGCCACACCCATGCCTGCGCGCACCAGTTGCGCCACTGCCAGCATGGAGCTGCAGCGATAAGCGAGGTTCACGCCGGGCAGATGCTGCCGCCGCCACATCACGGTCGGGTGATCGGGGAGGAAATCGTCGGGGGCGATCCAGGCCATGTCGTCGAGGGCCAGATCACCGCAGCGTCGCGCGTAGGCCTCGCTCGAACAGACCCGATACGTAACTGTGCCCAGGCGAGTCCCGACCAAGTGCTCAGGCGGTGTGTTGGTCAGACGCAGCGCGATGTCGGCGTCGCGGCGGCTCAGGTTGGCAAAGGTGCTGGAGGTGTTCAGTTCCAGGCGCAGGCCCGGGTAGTCCGGCATGAAGCGGCTCAGGGCGGGGAGCAACAGGCTTTGCAGAACAGCTTCGGTACAGGTCAGGCGCACGGTGCCGCTGACGACTTGCCGGCCTTGCTCAAGGCTCAATTGCGCGAGGGCCAGCGCGTTCTCGGCACTTTCGGCCTGCTGGGCAAGCGCCAGTGCTGCGCTGGTCGGTACGTAGCCAGCGCGGCTCTTGTCGAAGAGCGCCGTGCCCACCGCCTTTTCCATCCGACGCACCGCGCGAAACACCGTCGAGACATCGACCCTCAGCAGTTCAGCGGCCTTGGCCAGCGTCCGCCCACGCACCAGCGCGAGGATGAGGGTGAGGTCGGCATGATTGATTCGATAGTGCGCAGCTGCATTGATCACTTGCCTGGACGCCAATTCTGATTGCAGAACGACAAGCTTATAGTCGCCCCCGGACCTCATGCAAAGCGTTTTGATATCAGGGAGCACACATGACTCAGCGGCAGAAAATCCGAATCGCGTTGGTGGGAGACTACGACCCGAGCGTGCCGGCGCATCAAGCGATACCCGTGGCGCTGGACAGGGTGGCGAACGAAACGGGGCTCGACGTCCAGGCAACGTGGGTCCCGACGACGGACATCGGGGATGGCGCGAGCCTGCAGGGGTTCGCGGGCATCTGGTGCGTGCCGGCCAGCCCCTACCTCGACATGGACGGCGCGCTGACGGCGATTCGCTTCGCCCGGGAGCGGCAGGTGCCCTTCCTCGGGACGTGCGGCGGCTTTCAGCATGCGTTGCTGGAGTACGCGCGCAATTATCTGGGCTGGGCCGATGCCGAGCACGCCGAAACGGCGCCGGAATCGGAGAACGCCATCATCACGCCCTTGACTTGCTCGCTGGTCGAGGCCTTCGCGCCGATTCGTCTACGGGCCGGGTCGCGGATGGCTGCTGCGTACAACTCGCTCGAAACCCGGGAGCGCTACCGTTGCCGTTATGGTTTGCGCAAGGAACTGGAGGCCGACGTGTTTGCCGGCCCGCTGAGAGTGTCGGGTTACGACGAAGACGACGAGGTCCGGGCTGTGGAACTCGATGGTCATCCGTTTTTCGTCGCCACGTTGTTTCAACCGGAACGCGCCGCGCTGGAGGGCAGCACCCCGCCGCTGGTGAAGGCTTTTGTGCGCGCCTGCGCGGCGGAGTTGATTTGACATGATGATGGCCAACACGTTTGGTGTGCCGTATTACGCGGTGATCTTCACTTCGATCCGCACTGAGCTCGAAGCACCGGAATATGACGACGCGGCCCGACGGATGCTCGAACTTGTTCGTCAGCAGCGGGGTTTCCTTGGCGTGGAGTCGGCACGCGGCGACGATGGGCTGGGGATCACTGTGTCTTACTGGGCGGATGAAGCCGCGATCCTGGCCTGGAAAGAACATCCGGAACATCGAGCAATCCGTGAGCGCGGCCGGTCGACCTGGTATCGGCAATGTACGACGCGGGTTTGCAGGGTGGAGCGGGAGTACAGCTTTGGCAGTTGAAGTACCGTAGCCGGGGACAGATTAATTTACGGTGAAGCGCTGTAAATAAATCAGTCCCCTTTGTGGTGGTAAATAAATCAGTCCCCTTTGTGCAGTCCTACATCCGCGTTCACCCCAATTTCACTGACTGCCCACACTGCTTTTGTAGGACCGACTTCAGCCGGGAAGGGGCCTTCACATGCACCCTCGATTGTGCGGTGTGGCGAATGACGTCTTCCCGGCTAGAGCCGGTCCTAATTATTCCATCAAGGCATGACCGGCGGGATGTACGCCAGCGTCGTACCCAGCACCCACAACAGAAACAGCACCAGCGGCGTATGCACCAGCAACTGCACGAACGAGAAGCCGATCAAATCCCGCGCCTTCAGGCCGAGCACGCCCAGCAGCGGCAGCATGTAGAACGGGTTGATCAGGTTCGGCAGGGCTTCGGCAGCGTTGTAGATCTGCACCGCCCAGCCGAGGTGGTATTTGAGGTCGTTGGCGACCTGCATCACGTACGGCGCTTCGATGATCCACTTGCCGCCGCCGGACGGGATGAAGAACCCGAGAATCGCCGAGTACACACCCATCAGCAGCGCATAGGTGTCGTGGGAGGCGATGCTGGTGAAGAACGTCGAGATGTGGTGCGCGACCGTTTGCGCGTCACCGCCCTTGACGGTTGTCAGCAGCGCGGCGATCGAGCCGTACAACGGAAACTGAATCAGCACGCCGGTGGTGGTCGGCACGGCGCGGGCGACGGCATCGAGGAAACTGCGCGGACGCCAGTGCAGCAGCGCGCCGACCATGATGAACAGGAAGTTGTAGGTGTTCAGGCCGGAAATCGCGGTGATGGCGGGCTTGGTGCTGAACTCGTTGTACAACCAGCCGGACGCCAGCGCCACCATCAGAATGATCAGCAGCGGGCTGTATTCCAGCCATTCGCCCGGGCGGGTGCGCGGCGGCAGCGGTGGCAGGCTGAAGCTCGGGTCGATGCCGCATTCCTTGGCATCGCGGGCGTTGGCCGGGCCGGGCGCCGTGGCGTAGGCGACGATGATCGAGACCACCACCAGGGCCAGCAGCATTACCCCGGACTGCCAGAGGAAGATCGTCTGGGTGAATGGAATCACCCCGGTGATCGCCAGAATCGACGGCGGCAGGCTGGCCGGGTTGGCTTGCAGCTGCGCGGCGGACGACGACAAGCCCAGGGCCCACACCGCGCCCAGACCCAGATAAGCCGCAGCACCGGCGGCGCGGTAGTCCATTTTCAGATCGGTACGACGGGCGAGGGCCCGCACCAGCAAGCCGCCGAACACCAGCGACAATCCCCAGTTGAGCAGTGAGGCCACCATGCTGATCAGCGCGACCCAGGCCACGGCCGAGCGGCCGTTTTTCGGGAGGCGCGCCAGGCGGTCGATCAGTTTGACCGCCGGCGGCGAGCTGGCGACGACGTAACCGCCGATGACCACGAAGGCCATTTGCATGGTGAACGGGATCAGGCTCCAGAAACCGTCACCGAAGGCTTTGGCGGTGTCGGCGGGTTTGGCGCCGATGACCAGCGTGGCGAGGGTGACGATGACCACGGCCAGGGCGGCGAACACCCACGAGTCCGGGAACCAGCGTTCCGCCCATTTGGCGCAACGCAGGGCAAAGCGGGCGGAGCGGCTTTCTTCGATATCGGCGGCCACGTGTGTTACCTCTTTTTAGTTATTGTTCAGGTTTTTTTTTGGACGGCAGTTTCAAGTGTTGGCGGTGACGCGAAAAAAGCACCGGTTCAGATACAGCAAAGCCCCTTCATCGCTGAAGGGGCAGGGCGGTCTGACGAAAGGTGCGGGTGTGGCAAACGCTTAAGCTGTGGCGAAAACGTGGGGCATGACGCGGATCCTGCAGAACCGCGCCATTGCGGGGCGATCAAAACGTCATTTCAATCACGTCATCCGGCACGATCAGCTTGCCGGCGGTCTTGGCGATGATTTCATCCACGGTCACGCCCGGGGCGGTTTCGCGCAGCACGAAGGCGCCGTTTTCGATCTCAAGGTACGCAAGGTCGGTCAGCACTTTCTTGATGCAGCCGGCGCCGGTCAACGGCAGGCTGCAGCGTGACAGCAGCTTGGATTCGCCGTCCTTGGACGCGTGGGTCATGGTGACGATGATGTTCTCGGCGCCAGCCACCAGGTCCATCGCGCCGCCCATGCCCTTGACCAGCTTGCCGGGGATCATCCACGACGCAATGTTGCCCTCGACGTCCACCTCGAACGCGCCGAGCACGGTCAGGTCGACGTGGCCGCCACGGATCATCGCGAAGGACTCGGCCGACGAAAAGATCGATGCGCCCTTGCGTGCGGTCACGGTCTGTTTGCCGGCGTTGATCATGTCCGCGTCGATGGTCTCTTCAGTCGGAAAAGCGCCCATGCCGAGCAGACCGTTTTCCGATTGCAGCATCACGTCGATGCCGTCCGGGACGTAGTTGGCGACCAGGGTCGGAATGCCGATGCCCAGGTTCACGTAGAAGCCGTCTTGCAGTTCGCGCGCAACGCGCTGTGCCATTTGTTCGCGGGAGAGTGCCATGGTCTTGGGTCTCTTTTATTCTGTCCGGACTGTAAAAAACCGGAGATACAAAGGGGGAAATCGGTGCGAGTACGGCGCTTGGGTCAGGCTTTTCTGACGGTTCGCTGCTCGATGCGCTTCTCGAACGTGCCCAGAATCACGCGATCGACATAGATGCCGGGCGTGTGTATCTCGGTGGGTAGCAGCACGCCGGGTTCGACGATCTCTTCGACTTCTACCACGGTGATCTTGCCGGCGGTGGCCACGACCGGATTGAAGTTCTGCGCGGTGTGACGGTAGACCACGTTGCCGAAGTGGTCGGCCTTCCAGCCTTTGACGATGGCGAAGTCGCCGGTGATGGCTTCTTCCAGAATCACGTTGCGGCCGTTGAACTGACGGGTTTCCTTGCCTTCCGCGACGGGGGTGCCGTAGCCGGTGGCGGTGTAGAACGCGGGAATGCCGGCGCCGCCTGCGCGCATTTTTTCGGCCAGGGTGCCTTGGGGGGTGAGCTCGACTTCCAGCTCGCCGCTGAGCAACTGGCGTTCGAACAGGGCGTTTTCACCGACGTAGGACGCGACCATTTTGCGGATCTGCCGGTCTTCCAGGAGGATGCCCAGGCCAAAGCCATCGACGCCGCAGTTGTTGGAGACCACCGTCAGGCCTTTCACGCCCATGCGTTTGATTTCAGCGATGAGGTTTTCCGGGATGCCGCACAATCCGAAGCCGCCGGACAGCACGGTCATGTTGTCGGTCAGCCCGGCGAGGGCTTCAGCGTAGGTTGCCACGCGTTTGTCGAGTCCAGCCATGGTGAGATCCCGCCTTATTTGTAGTTGTGTCCGACAATCTAAGCATCGGAGAGCGTTGGCCGCATCTTCTCTCGCACGCAGTGATTTGTTAATTTTGATTTATTCATCGATTGATAAGTAATCCAAATATATGAACGTGAAACAGCTTCGTGCGTTTCTGGCGGTGGCGCAGTGCCTGAGTTTCGCTCAGGCCGGCGAGCGGCTGCATGTGTCGCAACCGGCCTTAAGCCTGACCATCAAGGCGCTGGAGGAAGACCTGGGCGGGCAGTTGCTGACCCGCACCACGCGCCATGTCAGCCTGACCCCGGAGGGCGAGGCCTTGCTGCCACTGGCCCGCCAGTTGCTCGCTGATTGGGACAACACCGAGGAACTCCTGCGTCAGCGTTTCACCCTGCAAATGGGCAAGGTGTCGGTGGCCGCCATGCCGTCCTACGCGGGCAATCTGCTGCCCATCGCGCTGAAGGTGTTTCGCGAGCGCTACCCACGGGTGAACGTGGCGGTGCACGACGTGATCAACGAGCAGGTGGTGGAAATGGTCGGGCATCGCCGCGTGGAACTGGGCATCGGCTTCGAGCCCGAGGCGGGCACTAACCTGATCTTCACGCCGTTCTACATGGATCGGTTTGTCGCCGTGGTGCCGAAAGATTCTCCACTGGCCGCGCGCCGCGAAGTGAGTTGGGACGAGCTGCTGCGTCACGACTTCATCACCCTGCAACGCCCGTCCGCCGTGCGCCTGCTGCTGGAGCAGGACCTGCAGAGCCAGCACGGCAAACTGTCGGTGGCGTTCGAAAGCCATCAGCTGTCGACGGTGGGGCGCATGGTCGCCAATGGCCTGGGGGTCAGCGCGGTGCCATCGCTGTGCATCGCGCAGATGGAAGAACTCGGCGCCCGCTGCATTGCCCTGGAAGGCCCGCGCATCGAGCGTCGTATCGGTTTGATGACCCAGGCGGATCACCAACTGTCGGCAGCGGCCCAGGGGTTGCGCGAGGTGCTGATCGAATGCGCGCGGGATTCAAATGCCGCCCTCGCGAGCAAGCTCGCTCCCGCTGGGTGATACCGCATTCCACGTTGGAGACCGGCGGCGAAACGGCCAGATCCTGTAAAAATTTAACTGCGACGCAATGCCGCATCCGGTATGGTTCGGCCGGTTGAAACATATTGTTTCAAACCTTCCTGAAATAAAAACCGAACGATAAGGGGCTCCGCGTTGGATCTGTCGTCTGCTGCCTGGGTGTTTCATGACACTCGCCTGATCATTTGCTGCCTGATCGCCATTGCCACCATCATCGTGCTGATCAGCGCCACCAAGCTCCCGCCGTTTCTGTCGATTCTGGTGGGCACATTCATCGCAGGGATAGGCGCGGGGTTGCCAGCGGAGGCAGTGGCGAAGGCGTTCAGCAAGGGCGCGGGCGGGATTCTCGGTGAGGCCGGGATCATCATCGCCCTCGGTGCCATGCTTGGGGCGCTGATGGCCGAATCAGGGGCGGCGGATCGCATCGCGTCGACGTTGCTGGGGCTGGGCAAGGGCAAGACGCTGCCGTGGGTCATGGCGCTGGTGGCCATGGTCATTGGTCTGCCGCTGTTCTTTGAAGTGGGCCTGGTGATGATGGTGCCGATCATCTTCGTCATGGCGCGCCAGTCGAACCAGCCGCTGCTGAAAATCGCCATTCCGGCGCTGGCCGGCATGACCACGCTGCACGCGCTGATGCCGCCGCACCCTGGGCCGCTGATCGCCGTCGCTGCGTTGCACGCCGATCTGGGCCTGACCATGTTGCTGGGGTTTTGCGTGGCGGTGCCGGCGGTGATTCTCGCCGGTCCGCTGTACGGCAACTGGCTGTCAAAGCGCATGCACATAGAGGAGCCGGCAGAGCTGGGCGAGCTGTTCTCGGCCAAACCCACTGCCTCCCGCCAACCGAGCTTCGGTATCTCGTTGCTGATCATCCTGTTGCCAGTGATCCTGATGCTCGGCAGCACCCTGGCGAAAATCGCCATGGCGCCGGAAAGCAACACCGCCCTGACGCTGAAATTTCTCGGTGAGCCGCTGGTGGCGTTGGGCATTGCGGTGCTGGCGGCGACGGTGTGTCTGGGCTGGGCCAACGGTATCTCCCGCGAGCAAGTGGGCGGCACGCTGCGTAAGAGTCTCGCGCCGATTGCCGTGCTGCTGTTGACCATCGGCGCGGGCGGCGGCTTGAAGCAAACCTTGCTGGACGCCGGCGTCAGCCAGACCATCAGCAAAGTGGCCGAAGGCGCGCACATGCCGTACCTGCTGCTGGCGTGGTTGATTGCGGTTGCGCTGCGTCAGGCGACCGGTTCGGCCACTGTGGCAACGACCACCACGGCGGGCATTCTCGCGCCGATGATGGCCGGGCTGGCGCCGGTGGAAGCGTCACTGGTGGCGCTGGTGATAGGGGCGGGCTCGGTGTTCTTCTGCCACGTCAACGACGCCGGGTTCTGGATGGTCCGCGAATACTTCGGCCTGCAACTGAAGCAGACAATCTGGGTCTGGTCGGTGCTACAGACCATTGTGTCGGTGGTGGGTCTGATCGGCACGTCGCTGCTGTGGCACTTTTTGGTCTGACCATGTCCAGAGCAAACGCTGAAGCCTTTTCGGAGTGAGCAGCCCTATGGAATGGTATTTGCCAAAAAATTGAAGGCGGTCATGCGGGCCTCTTCCCGGGGGTTTCCGGGCCTAAAGTGGGTATGGGGTGTGTGTATGTCCGGGTTCAGCCGGGAAGCTTTTGATCTCGATCTTCGAACGCAAAAAGTCCAGTCACCGCCCAACCCGATAGCCACTATCAAGACGACTGATTTCTGCTGGAAAGGCCCGGGGCGTAGCCTTGGCTTCATTCCGGAAACGAGCCGAATGGAGGCTCCCAATGAACCGTCTTCTTGTCCTCTCCCTGTTACTCTCCGCCTCCCTCCTCGCCGGTTGTGCCGCTGGCAATCATCCCGAGCTGCGTGCCTACAGCGCTGAAGAAACCCACCAGCTGGCCCTCGAAGACCTCAATCGTGGTGGCTTGTCCTACGACGAATTCCAGGCCCGCAAAGCCCGACTGATCGAACAGCCACAGCTGCAACGGGCCCACGCGTTCGATAACCGTGGTGAAGTGAACGCCGAAGTCAGCGTCGCGTCGAAAGCCCGTCAGGGTTGAGCCGGAACACTTACAACGCCAGCTTCAAGTGCCCGCCCGCTTCCGTGTGACGCGCCTGAGTCCGGTGTTGCAGGCCCAGTAAAAAGTGATCCAGACCGTCATGCAGGCGCTGGGTCAGCAGTTCATCCAGCTCACCGCCCAACGCGTTCTCGCCATAGCTGATCTGGCTGTCGATGGCGAATACACCGTGCAGCACTTCCTGGCATTTCAGCGCCGACAGCACGGGTTTCAGCGCGTAATCCACCGCCAGCATGTGGGCAATGCTCCCCCCCGTTGCGATCGGCAAGACCACTTTGCCGTGCAATGAACGCTCCGGCAGCAGGTCGAGCAACGTCTTCAACGCCCCCGAAAACGACGCCTTGTACACAGGCGTGCCGATAAGCAAACCGTCCGCCTTCGCCACCGCGTCGACGAAAGCCACCACCTGGGGGCTGTCGAATCGGGCGTAGAGCAAATCCTCGGCGGCAAAATCCTGAATGCGCACACCGCTGACTTCGACGCCACGGTCCTTGAGCCAGTGCGCCGCATGCTGCAACACCACGCCCGAGCGCGATCGGGTGGAAGGGCTACCTGAAATCGAAACTACCAACATGTGTTGTTTCCTTGGGGTCAGTCACCCGAGGTGCGAGGCACCGAGCAGGCCGCGTTCAACGCGAAGTAATGGGCGTGAAGACCCTTCGCCGGTACTCAAGCAGCATGCGTGCCAGCGCTCTCCATCGCCCGCCGCCCCCGTCAATCCAGCGAGCACACACAGCTGCAATCCTGCCAACCACCCCAAACTGTTGATCCAGGCGCACGCGACTGTTGATCCACTGTTTCCCCAGCGACACTTGCCCTCATCAAATCAAACCCAAAAAAAATCCCCGCAGTCGGACCACTGCGGGGATTTCCCTGTTGCTCTGCTGTCAGCTTGCAGCTTCAAACGTGCCGCTTGAAGCTGCCTGCCCCATCAATTCCTGAACATCGCACCGGTCTGGATGATGTTGTTCGAGCCCAGCAACTGGCTCACGTAACGGCTCCAGCGGGTGATGTTGGCCGGGCCGACAAACACCACGTCCTGGGCGGCCAGCTCGAAGCCTTTCGCCAGCGCGTAACTGGTCGGCTTCTTCGCGGCCAAGTGATAGACCGTCGCGCCGTGGGTGGCGTCTTGTGCACGAATCACATACACCGCATCGCCATCGGCTGCGTCAGGGCTCAGGCCGCCAGAGGTGCCAAGCGCTTCCAGCAAGGTCACGCTGGTGGTGCTGAAGGAGATCACCTGCGGGCGCTGAACTTCGCCCAGCACGTAGATCTTGTTCTTCGAATTGCTGTTGAGGTGCAGGTAGTCGCCGTCTTTCAGGAAGATCTTGCTGATCTGCGAATCCTTGCGGTTCAGCGAGTCCACGTCGATCACGTAATCCTTGCCATCGCGACGCAGGGTCAGGCCGGCAAGGTTGGCGTCGGTCGAATCAAGACCGGCCTGGCTGATGGCCTGAACCAGGCTCAGCGGAATGTTGGTAATCGGTTGCGGGCCAGCCGATTTGAAGGCACCCGAGAGCAGGACGCGCTGACTGTTGTAACGCAGCACTTTGACGTCGACTTTCACTTCGGTGTACTGCGGCGCCAGCCCCATGCGCAGTTGATCGCGGATCTGCGAAACGGTCTTGCCGGCGGCCTGGATACGGCCCACGTACGGGAAGAACACGGTGCCGTCGTTCAGCACTTCGCGGCTGTTGGCGTCCAGTTGTTCCTGGGAGCCGGGCGCGGTCAGTTCAGGGTGTTCGAACACCGTCACCAGCAAGGCGTCGCCCGGGCCGACGACGTATTCAGGCGTCTTGTAGTTCAGCAGTTCCGGGGGCAGCGGTTTGGCCGCTGCGTCCGCCGTTTTCTGCTGCTGCGCAAGGGTGGCAGGGGTGATGTTGATCAGCGTGACCTGGGGACCGTCGGGGTCTTTCTCGGTGACATCGCTGTAAGACATGTACTGACCGGGGGCGAATGCGCAGCCTTGCAACACCAGACTGGAAAGCAGCACGACCGCTAACGTTACTTTCATATGAATGTTCCTTCTCATCCTACTAATAGGTGCGTACTGGCACCGCAGTGATTTCTTTGCATCCCTTACTTACACCGAACATCGGATCACATTCGCTCATGCACCCGTGCACCTCCCGCCAAGCTTACTAGCCCTTGGCCATGTTTGTGGTTATTGGCAGATTTTCTTTTAGAAGGCGTTCTTGTTGACGAAGCCTTTGAAGAGCGTCAGCAGGATGATTTTCAGGTCCAGCCAGACCGACCAGTGCTCGATGTACTGCAGGTCGAATTCAACGCGTTTCTGCATCTTGTCCAGCGTGTCGGTTTCGCCGCGCCAGCCGTTGATCTGTGCCCAGCCGGTGATGCCCGGCTTGACCTTGTGCCGCAGCATGTAACCCGACACCTGTTTGCGGTACTGCTCGTTGTGCGCCACGGCGTGGGGGCGCGGGCCGACGATGGACATCTCGCCGCGCAGCACATTGAAGAACTGCGGCAGCTCGTCCAGCGAAGTGCGCCGCAGGAACGCGCCCAGCGGCGTGATGCGACTGTCGTTGCGCGTGGCCTGGGTCACCACCGAGCCGTTTTCCTGCACGCTCATGCTGCGGAATTTCCAGACCATGATCGGCCGACCGTCCAGCCCGTAACGGCGTTGACGGAACAGCACCGGGCCGGGGGAGGTGAGCTTGATCGCCAGGGCAATCAGCATCAGCGGCAGGGCGATCATGGTCAGGATGATGCTCGACAGCACGATGTCTTCCAGCCGCTTGACCACGCTCCAGGCGCCGTCCATGGGCGAGTCGAAAATGCTGATGCTGGGCAGGCCGTTGATGCTCTCGCTGCGGGCGTGCAGCAACTCGAACATGAAAACGTCCGGGATCACGTAGACCGACGCGGTGGTGTCGCTCAAGCCTTTGATCAGTGCCTGCAAACGTTCCTGTGCACCGAGTTCGAGGGTGATGTAGACCTTGTCGATTTTGCCGTCGCGGGCGTCCTGGATCAGTTGATCCAGATCGCCCAGCACCGGAATGCGCCGGCCAATGCGCGCCAGGTCGATCTGCTGCGGCGCCTGGTCATAAAAGCCCAGCAAGTTCAGGCCCATCCAGGGCGCGCGCTCGATGGACATCGCCAGGCGCTCGCCGCAATGGCCGGTGCCGACGATCGCCACGCGCCGGGTATTGAAACCCTGGGCGCGCAAACTGTGCAGCACGCTGCGAATCGCCAGGCGATAGCCACACAGCGTTACCAGCACGGCGGCAAACCAGGCCATCTGGCTGTTGTCGGCCAGATGGTCGGGCTGTAACAGCAGGTAGTCGACGAACAGCAGCAGCACGAAGGCCAGGCCCCAGTAATTGGCGACCTTCAGCAGCTCGCGCACGATGCGCTCGCCCCGCCACGAGCCGTACAGCTGGTGGTATTCAGCCAGCCAGTGAAAAGCCACCGCCGCCAGCAGAATCTGCATCCAGGCTTCGGCGCTCATCGGCGTGCCGGCGAGCAGGTTGATGCCATAACCGCCGACCGCGATGACCGCCAGATCGAGCAGCCGGTGAGCGACGGACAGCGACGATGAATGGGCATGCAGGATGCCCCGTAATGGAGTGCGCATATTCTGTGCTCGCTCAGACGGATTTGATCGGAACAACGCGGGCGGAGAGGTCGCTGCTGACCAGCGTCGGCGCGCTCAGGATCGGCCGGGTGTGTGCTGGCTGGCGGCTCTGACGGGCAGCGGTCAGGCGGGCCTCGACGAACTGGCGCATTTCCTGCTCGAAGCGGGCTTCGCTGAAGCGCTCGGCGTTGCTCCGGCAGGCTTGCGCGGTGATGCGTGAACCGTTGATCTCGAACGTCTCGATGGCGGCCATCAGCGACGCCACGCTCTGCTCCGGGTAGAGCACGCCGGTGGGCTGCGGGTGATCCAGGCCGCAGACCGTTTCCACCACGCCCCCCTTGGCGAACGCGATGACCGGCGTGCCGCAGGCCTGGGCTTCCACCGGGCTGATGCCGAAATCCTCTTCGGCGGCAAACACGAACGCCTTGGCGTTGCTCATGTGTTCCTGCAACACCGCGAACGGCTGATAACCCAGCAGCGTAACGTTCGGCGCGTTGGCCGCAGCGGCCTTGGCCTTGTCCATTTCCGGACCGTCGCCGATCACCACCAGCCGCTTGTTCGGCATGGCCGCGAAGGCTTCGATGATCATCGGCATGCGCTTGTACGGGACCATGCGCGAGGCGGTGAAGTAGTAATCCTGCTTCTGTTCCTGCAGCGCGAATCCGCGGGTGTCCACGGGCGGGTAGATCACCGTGGATTCGCGACGGTAGGCCTTGGTGATGCGCGCGCCAATGAAGTGCGAGTTGGCGATGAAGTCATCGACGCCGGCGGCGGTGCGCTGATCCCACATGCGCATGTAATGCAGGATCATCCGCGCCACTTTGCCTTTCAGGCCGGTGCTCAGGTTCGCCTCTTTTAGGTACTGATGCTGCAGGTCCCAGGCGTAGCGGATCGGCGAGTGCACGTAGCTGACGTGCAACTGGTCCGGGCCGCACAACACGCCTTTGGCCACGGCGTGGCTGCTGCTGATGATCAGGTCGTAACCGGACAGGTCCAGTTGCTCGATGGCCATCGGCATCAGCGGCAGGTAGCGCTGGTATTTGGTCTTGGCCTTGGGCAGGCGCTGGATGAACGTGGTTGTCGCGACCTTGCCGCCCAATTGGGCGCGGTCCTGGTCGCTGAGGAAATCGATGACGGAGAACAGGTCCGCCTCGGGCCAGATGTTGATCAGCGATGCCAAAACCCTTTCGGCACCGGCGTACGTCACCAACCAGTCGTGGACGATTGCAATTTTCATTGGAATTCTCTGCATTAACGGCCGAAGGACGCCCGGCACGTCGAGCGAAGCTCGCGAGGGCGGTCCCACAACCTTTCCATGTTCGCAGGCGCTAAATCAGACGCTCACAGGCTGCGTCTTGGCGTTGCGGTTATTGAGGCGTTTTCCGAGCTGGATGAAAGGGTGTTCGATGTAGCGAAAGCACAGATGGGCGGCGCCCAGGGTCAGCACCGTCGCGACCAGCGCCACCAGCAGGCCCGGTGCGTCGGCCCCGCGCAGCAGAAACTCGCTGAGCATGCCCATCGACGGGTGCAGCAGGTACAGCGAATAACTCACTGCGCCCAGCCAGACCAGCGCCGGGTGGTTCAGACGCACACTGCGGGTCAGCAGCACGAAGCTGACGATGGCCACGGCGTAGGTGAAGCAGTAACGGCCCCAGGTTTCGCCGGTGCCCATGTCCTTGCTGTAGGCCATGATCAGCGTCGGCGGCAGCAGCACGGCGAAGGCCACGAACAGCATGTTCAGGTTTCGCGTCAGCGCCGCGCTGTGTTCGGCCAGCAACCACTGGCGCCACACCGAGCCGAAGAACATCAGCGACAACGCCAGGGGCAGCGCCACCGGCAGTTTGTGTTCGGTCAGTGCGCGGGCAATGCCCATTGCCAGCGCGGCGAGCAGAAACACCAGCGAACAGCGCGCCCGGAATGCCAGGTCGTACAGCTTGCCGGCGATGAACAACGCCAGGCACAGGCCGTAGAACACCAGTTCGATGAACAGCGTCCAGTACAGGCCGACCACGTCGTCAAAACCCAGTGCCGCTTGCACCATGGTCAGGTTGGCGACGATCTGCGGCCAGGACGGCAGCGGCGCGCCGGTCAACTGAAGCATCAGCACAAACAACACCAGCGACAGCCAGTAGGCCGGGTACAAACGCATGAAGCGTGAGATCAGAAAGCGTCGGGCGCCGTCGGGCACCGGCTTGAGGCTGTAGGGAATCACTACGCCGCTGATCATGAAAAACCACAGCACCCCCAATTTGCCGGGGTCGATCAGGTAATCCAGCGCCCAGACGTGACCGATCACCGGTGCGTACAAATGGGTGAAGACCACCATCAAGGCAGCGATGCCGCGCAACGCGTCGAGGTAGGCAAGGCGTTTCATGGCAGTGCCTCAGAGCTTGCTGGAAGATTCACGACCCAGGGCATCGCTGCCCTGGCTACTGCGCCGGTCTCTGGCCGGACTCAGCAGTGCGTCGATGCGTTGGGAAACCTGGCGCGCCGATTCTTCCCAGGAGAACCGCGCCACGTTGTTCAGTCCGCGTCGGCGCAGCGACAGCCGCAACGGCATGTCAGTCAGAACGCGCTCCATGGCGGCAGCCATGTGCTCAATGTCCAGCGGGTCGAAATACAGCGCGCTGGCCTGCAGCACTTCAGGAATCGACGCCGCGTTCGCCGCCAGCACCGGGCAACCGCACGCCTGGGCTTCCAGGGGCGGAATGCCAAAGCCTTCATACAGCGACGGAAACACAAAGGCCGTTGCGCCCTGGTACTGGCTGATCAGTTCGTCGTCGCTCAGGCGCCCCAGAAAGCGGATGCGTGGGTCACGGCTGGCCAGGCGTTGCAGGTTTTCGTCGCTGAAGATTCCGCTGGCGCCACCGACGATGCGCAATTGCAGATCATCGTGACCGCGCAGCAGGAGGAACGCCTGAATCATCCGGCTGAAATTCTTGTGCGCGCTGGGCGAAGACACCGCCAGCAGGTAGTCCTGTTGCTCTTTAAGGGGCGGGCCCGGTTGAAACGCACCGCTGACGGCGTTGGGCACCACGAAGATTTTCTTCTCCGGGAATCTGTAGAACTGCGAGATTTCGCCCTTGGAGAAGGCGCTCACCGTCAGCAGCGATTTGATCCGGGACAGCATGATCGGCGTCATGGTCCGGTACAGCATTCGGAACGTGCGGGTGTAGCTTTCCGGGTGACGCACATAGGTGACGTCGTGGTGGGTCGCGATCTGGTTGCGGTAAAACAGCGGCGCGGTGCTGCACAGGGAAATCAGCAGCGGGTTGCCCTGACGGCGCAGGTACAGCGGCAGGTCCAGTTGTTCCCACAGGTGGCCGCGGTGGCTGCCGATGCATTGCACGTCGAGGGCCTTGGCGCTCTCGTGCATCTGAATGCCGTGGGGCGCAACGAACACCACGTCGTCGCGCAGCTGCTTGAGGGCCAGGCAGATCTGTTCGGCGAAGCGTTGAACGCCACGCAATTCCTGGGTCAGGAAACGTGCATTGATCACAATCATTGTGGTCGACCTGTAGAAGAGATAAAGGGGTCGTGCGCAGAGCCGTCAGCGCCCTGGATGAAGGGGCGCCCAAAAGAAGGGCCGAAATAAAAAAGGCAGAAATCAGGGCAAGGCAAACAGTGCCGGGCGTGTGCCCAGGCTTATTATTTTCGGGAAGTCATCAATCGGCACTTGCGCCGAGCAACGCCCGTCGTTGCAGTTCCACGGGATACCGCTGTCGACCAGCCCGCGTTGCGGCTGGCGGGTGTCGATGTATTGCACGTTGCCGCGCAACACGCTGCTGGCGTCCACCTTGATCGATCGCGGCAGCCCGGCGGTCCAGGCGACCATGATCTGTTCCGAACCCCGGGCGAACCGCAGCAGGTATTGCGAGTCGATTTCCCGACTCTTTTCAGCGTCGTAGCGGAATTGATGCAGCGTCGGGCTGATGGCCTTCAGCGTCAGGTACGCCTGCTTGACGCTCAGGTCCTGATTCAGCAGACCGAAGTTCTGCTCCGGGTCAGTGCCGTCGGGGCCGTCGTTGAGCAGGCCGTTCCACCACATGCCCTTGATGTTGGGCATCGTCTGCGCCAGGAAGAAACTGCGCGCCAGAAACGCCGCCTGAATCTTCTCGTCACCGCCGCAGCGGCCGTCGTTACTGGGCCAGCCTATTTCAGTGAGGTACAGCGGCACCGGCTCTTTATTGCGGTTCTTTTCCGTCAGGTCCTCGCTGATCCGCCGCAGCCAGGCAATCCAGTTTTCCGGGGTGTTGCGCTCATCCGAACGGCAATACACATAGGGATGAAGCGACAGCCCGTCGACATGGTTGAGCACCCCCGATTCCACCAGCCGATCGGCAAACCCCAGGTCCATGCCCTGGCTCGTCACCGCGCCGGCCAGGATCACCATCGGCCGCTGATTGGCGCGAATGCGCTTGGCGGTCTGTTCGATGAGGAGGCTGTAGTCTTCGGCGAACCCAGGATCGACCGGGTTTTCCTTGTCCCACTCATTCCAGATCTCGTAGAAGTCCACGCTGTCGGTGAGCTGGCGGGTGACGAAGCTGGCGTAGTTGCCGTAGGCATCGCGCATCGAGGGTTTACGCGGTTTGGCGTAGTTCTCGTAAAACGGGTTGCCGTAGCCCAGCACCAACAGCGGTCGCAGGCGGTTTTCCTGGGCGGTGCTCAGGAATGACTGCCACGAAGGCTCAATCTTCAATAACCCTCGTCGGGGCTCGGCGCTGGACCAATAGGCATCGTCGCGCACCGAGTCGACTCCCGCCGCTTTGAGCAGCTGCAGCGCGCGGCCGGAGGTGCCGGGTTTGTTCATCAAGTGCGTGTCGACGCCGATGATGAACGCTTCGTCAGCCCGCGTGGCGCAACTGATCAACAAGCCCAGCAACAGGACGGCCGAGGGTCGTCGTAACCGGGTCAGGTATGGGATGAGCATGGCTTGTCTCAGTGAAGAGGCACGGTCCGGAGCACTTGCTCAGGTAGGTCTCGGGCCGTCGGCGTTAGTGTCGGCATCACGTGCAGGCATGCCGCCGTGTTCAGACCGGGTGGGGCAGCGTGTCCCGGTTGGGCTGGGCAATGTCGTCCAGCAGCGTCTGGGCAAAAATGCTTTGGTAACTGTCGAGCATCAACTCAAGGTTCAGTAATGACGCCACGCTGACCCGCGCTTGACCGCTCAGGCGCGCCAGCAATTCCGGGTTCTGGTGCAAACGCAACATCGCCTGGCCCAGTGAGTCGGGGTCCTGCGGGTCGCACAGCAAACCGTTGAGCGGGTCCTGAATGATCTCCGGCAAACCGCCCATGCGGCTGGCAATCACCGGCACCGAGTGGGCGCAGGCCTCGACGGCGACCATGCCGAACGGCTCGTTCCACAGCGACGGCACCACGGCGACGTCGATCTGGCGGTAGAACGCTTCAGGCGTCTGGTAACCGACGAAGCTGATCTTCGAGGAATTCGCCAGCGCCTTGAAGGTGGCTTCGTCATCCGTCTGGCCACGCCCGGCGATCTGCAGCGTGGCGTCGAAGGGCAATCGCTGAAACTGCTCAATCAGCCAGGCCACGCCTTTCTGATGGGACAGCGTGCCCATGTAGCCGAAGCGCAACGGCGCTTTTTTCGTCGCCAGGTCCGCTTGCCGCCGCTGATGGGGCGAGGCGGTCGGCGGCGTGAACGGGCTGGCGTTGTGCACCACGTACGGGCTGGCGGCGCTGAAATAACCGCGCTGCTGCAGCTTTTCCAGAATGAAGCGGCTGACACCGACCACCGCCGCGACCTGGGCCGAGCGCGCGTCGTGGCCCTTGCGGAAAGTCTGGCAGCTGCCACATTGCTCCTGGCAGCACTGGCCGCGTTTGAACATGTTGCTGCTCGGGCACATCAGGTACATGTCATGCAGCACCTGCACGATCGGCAGTTTTGCTGCAGTGATCTCGTCCCAGACCGACACCGACCAGCCGGCCAGGTTGTGGCAGACCACCAGTTGCGGCTGCTCGTTGCCGATGACGTGTTTCACGTATCGGCGCATTGCGCCGTTGTAGCGATCCCGCAAATGCCAGCCCAGGCGCGCCAGACGGCCAGGCCGTTGTGCGCCGAAATGCCAGTAGAAATTACGCAGGCCGGCCCGGTAGACCTTGACGCCGTTCACCGCTTCAACGCTCAAGCCCGCGTCGGGGCCGGTCACCAGCACGCTGACTTCACAGCCGCGCTGCTGCAGGCCTTCGACGGTACGCTGAAGAATGATTTCCGCGCCGCCTCCAATGTGAGGGGCATACAGGCTGCTGATGAACAGTATTTTCATAATGGATACGACTGATTCAGACCCAGTACCCCGGACTCACCGTCGCGGATGGCTTGTTCGATCAGGCCGAGGCGCTCCTCGGCACCGCGCCGCTTGGCGATCAGCCGCAGCAGGCGGAAGAACACCCAGCGGTTGAGGCCGTACAGCAGCGACGAATTGGCCCAGATGTTTTTGTCGAACCAGGCCTGGTTGCGTGCGCCGTAGTAGGCGCGCAAGTCCGAGCCCCCCAGCAGGAAGCTCTCGTAAATGTTGTTGGTGCGCGCCTTGATGTTCCACGAGCTTTCCAGGTCGTCGAGCAAGGCGTCCGGCACCAGAAAGATCCGGCCGCCACCGGCGGTGATGCGAAAGGTGTATTCGCTGTCGTCGGCGTACAGCATCAACGCGTCCAGCGGCAGGCCGATGCGGCGATACAGATTGCGGTGGGCAAGCAGGCCGCCGTACGTGGCGAACGGCAACTGCACCATGGGCAGTTTGCGGTGCGGGCTTTGCGGCGCGCCCCACGGCAGTCGGCGCCAGATCTTGTAAGGCAGCTGCGCGATGTGAAAACCGAAGAAGCTCGAGCGCCGCTGAATGGCGAAGCGGTTCGGCACGCCGGCGGCGATGTCCGCCTGATGGGTTGGACGAAAGCCCAGCACGGCGGCCTTGTCTTCGCCGTCGATGCGTTTACGTTCTTCGAGCACCTGATGCAGTGTGGCGATGGCGTTGATGGTCGGCGCGTTGTCATCGTCCATCAGCCAGATGTGCTCGGCACCGGCGTCCAGCGCGGCCTGGATTCCCACCGAATAGCCCCGCGCCGAACCGGTGTTCTCGTGCATGTAGATCACGCTGACCTGATTCGGCCAGGTGCGCCGCAGGGTGTCCAGCGGCGCGGTGGACGCGTTGCTGACGATGATCACGCGATCGATCAGCGGACTTTCCAGGGAGCGGCTGACCAGCGTGTGCAGGTAGTTGAAACGATCACCATAGGTGAGCGTCACCAGTGTGGTTTTCTGGGTCATGGCGAGTTCCGGGCGAAGGGGGGTCAAGAGGCTGAAAGCATCAGCCCCGTGGGAATCAGGATGTGTGGATCAGAGGTGCAAGAAGTTGAAGGGCAGTAAGGCTCGGTTCAAGCCTGGACTTGCATCCGCGACAGGCTGCTGACCGGCAGGCTGACCTTTTGCTCGCGTTGCAGCAGGTTAAGGAGAATCACCGCGCGTTCATCACCGTCGGCGGCGAGGAAGATCGCCTCGACGTCGTTGAAGCCCTCGGCGGTGATCCGCACCGTTTCACCTTCTTGAAAGGCGACCCTGGCCGGCGGCGCCAACGGCGCCAACAGACGCTGGCGGATTTGCTCGATCAACGCATCCTGCACCGGAACCGGCATGCCGCCGAAGGTGACGATGCGCGCCACGCCGCGGGTCGAGCGGATCGGGTACCAGTTGTCGCTGGCTTGATCCATGTGAATGAACAGGTAGCCGGGGAAGAGCTCTTCTTCGGCCGGCGCCCGTGAGCCGCGTTTTTTCTCGCCGTGCTTGACCGGGCGGTAGCACTCGAACTGCTGACGTTGCAGGTGCTCTGCCGCGCGTGCTTCCTGGCGGGGCTTGGTCTGGATGAGGTACCACCGCGCGGAGCCACAGGCGCTGTTGACGACTTCAGACATACATTTCACTCCACTGCGATCCGGTGCGACCCGGTCAGGACAACGTCAGGTTTTTGTGCCAGCCCGCGCATTATGCCCGGCCCGGCGCAGGATGGATGCTTGTCCAGCCCGTATTCGGTCAACATCTGCTGCACCTGCTCGACGCAGTTGAACATCAGCACATCAATGATCGACAGGTTGGCGACAAAAGGTTGCCGAAACTGCCGATACACCACCGGGTTCATCCGGAAGAACCGCACCAGCAAACCGTTGCGGGCGAAGTGATCACGGTCGTAGAGCACCGATCCGCCTTCCGGGGTGATGAACGTGGTGGCTTCAAACGTGTGAGCGATGCGGATGATGCGCTCCTGCTTGTCCGCAGCGCTACCCAGTATAAGGTCCGAGCTGCGCAGGATCGGCGTCACGATGTGTAGATAAGCACAGATTTCACGGATGGCGTGTTCGGCATACAGCGCGATGTTCTGCTGCGGAAAACGGATCAACCGCTCCAGCAGCGGCATGACCTGCGCGAAACAGGGCGCCTCGCGATAGCTCTCGGCGAGCAGATCAATCAGCCGCAGCGCTTCATCGCTGAAGTGGTTGCAGAGTTGACGTTGATTGATCTGCAGCTCAAAGCGGTCTTTCTGCAACGGGAAGCTGATCAGCTTCGCTTCGCCGTTGTGCAGGATGCGGTTGCGATTGACCCAGCCGGACCGCACATACTGCAGATCGTCTCCCAGGACGAAGACGTCTGCGGCGGCAATGAGCTGAAAGTAACCCAGGTAGGGGAACAGATACGGCTGCATCACTGCAAGGGTCCTGGCCATGTGTGTCTCCTTGGCGTGCGTATCGATTTACTTGCGGACCGTGGTGTAGTCGTAACCGTACGCGGCGCAGTCGTAGTCGGCGGTCGACGCCTTGCGCAGGACACCGTTGAAGATCGCCCCCTTGATCAGAATGCCGTTGTGCATCAGGCGGCGTTTGCACGCTTCGATTTCCTTGGCGGTGCTCAGGCCGAAGCGGGTCACCAGCAGGCAGGTGCCAGACTGGCGGCCGACCAGCGTGGCATCGGTCACGGCCAGAATCGGCGGGGTGTCGATGATCACCAGGTCGTACAGCGGCGACAGCTCGCTGATCATTTTGTTGAAGTTGTCGTGCATCAACAGCTCGGACGGGTTCGGCGCCGCGTAACCGCAGGAGATGAAGTCCAGGTTGCGCACTTCCGTGTGGTTGATGACTTCCTTGCTGCCCAGACGCGCGGCGAGGGTGTCCGACAAACCATGCTTGGGCGTCAGGTTGAACATCTTGTGCAGGTAGCCTTTGCGCATGTCGGCGTCGATCAGCAACACGCGTTTGCCGGTCTGCGCAATGATCACCGCCAGGTTGCTGGAGACGAACGACTTGCCCACGCCCGGCGTCGGGCTGGAAATCATCAGCACGTTGTT
Organism: Pseudomonas sp. W2Oct36; assembly: GCF_041060465.1. Taxonomy (NCBI): domain Bacteria; kingdom Pseudomonadati; phylum Pseudomonadota; class Gammaproteobacteria; order Pseudomonadales; family Pseudomonadaceae; genus Pseudomonas; species Pseudomonas sp. W2Oct36. The sequence continues at coordinate 10,146 of NZ_JAUERW010000005.1, read as the reverse complement.
GCGGGCTTCAAGCATGGCGAAGTGCAGGCTGGTGCGCAGGCTGCGCAATGCTTCGATCGCCAGTTCCGTCGGCGCGCTGACGCTCAGCAGGCGCGGCTCCTTGCTCGCCGAACGGCTCTGGGCGGCCTTCTCCATGCGTTCCTGCAGTCGCGAATACGGCAGCGATGCGTACACCGGCATGCCGAGGTTTTCGATGACTTCCGGGTTGTCCACACCGCGATAGAACGCCTGGCGCACAAACACGGTGGCAACGGCCAGCAGCAGACCGATCAGGGCGGCGACCAGCACGATGATTTTGCGCATCGGCTTGACCGGCTCTTCGACGTTGGCGTCGGCGTTGTCGATGATGCGGACGTTGCCGATGCTGCCCGCGCGCAGAATGTCCTGCTCCTGGCTCTTGTCCAGCAACAGGGTGTAGGTCTGCGAGGTGACCTGCATGTCCCGGTTCAGCCGCAGCAACTCTTGTTGCGTGGCCGGCAGGGCTTCGATCTTCTTCAGCAGCGCGGCTTTCTGCGATTCAACCTGGCCGATCTGCGTCATCAGGGCGCGGTAGGTCGGATGCTCCGGCGTGTACAGACGCTCGACGTCGACGCGCTTCATTTTCAGGTCTGACAGGGTGCCTTCCAGCTTGACCACCTGATCCAGAACGGACTTGGTTTCAACGCTCAGGTCAACCGACTTGGCGCCCATCTGGAAGTTGTTCAGCGCGATTTCCGACTGCTCCAGCTGCTTGCGCACGGCAGGCAGTTGCGAACGCAGGAACTCCAGACGCTGGGCGGCTTCGGCCGAACTGCGCTCGACGTTCTGACGCACATACAGGCGGCTGACTTCGTTGAGGATGCGTTTGGCCAGTGCCGGGTCGGGGTCTTGGATCGACAGATAGACGATCCCGGAGTCCTTGCCCGCTTCCATGATTTTCAGACGGTCCTGATAATCCAGCGCGGTGGTCAGGGTGCGTTGACGCGCCACGGTGAACTCGGTACCCGGACGGGCATTGAGCGCCGCCACCTGGATTTTGATGCCGCTGCCTTCCACGGTCTGGCCGACCGGGCCGCTGAGCAGCTTGTTGCGGTCTTCGTCATAGAGGGTAAAGGTGCCAGGCTTGCCCGCCACCATGGTCATCTTTTCACCCAGCAGCGTGTCCGGCACGTCCAGCTGGAACACGTCGATTTTCTCGCCACCCCAGGCGTAGCTATTCAAGCCGAACATCGGATCGGCCACTGCGCCTTCACGCTCCGGCTTGAACCGACGCGCCATGTAGCTGCCCAGCCCCGGGATGTACTTGGGCTTCTGCACGATGTACAGCTTGAGGTCATCGACGACCTTGCCCAGCACTGCGCGGGATTTGATCAGCTCGATTTCGGTGGTCGCCTGGGACACCGACAGCGGCTTGCTGGAAATTTCGGTGCGGCCTTCGATGCCGACTTTGCGCGGCTCGATCTGAATCATCGCGTTGGCCTGGAAGATCGGCGTGGCCAGAATGGCGTAGGTGGCGCCGAGCAGGACGCAGATGCCGACAATCGACGCAATCAATCCTTTGTGATCGAAAAGTGTGCGCAAGATAGTCGCCAAATCGATCCGGGAGTCCTGGACCTCGTCCAGAGAAGTACGGTTCATAGCGGTCATTTATCTTGGATCTCCTGACTGAAGATAAGGAAGCCAGTCGTCGACACAACGCGAAAGCTGCTCGTAGGTCTGTTCAAAGGCTAGTTTCGGGCGCCGGTAGGGGTCGGCGATTTCCAGCGCTTGTTGCCATTTGCCAATCAGAAACGTCTTGCCGCGTACCTCGGGGGCCAGCTTGAGGACGCTCTGGGTCTGACGATGCTCCATGACCAGGATCAGCTCAGCTTCGTGGAGCATCTGCCGATCGATCTGACGGCTTCGATGTTTGTGGGCGGGGACACCGTTGACGTGCAGCACGGCCTGAGCCAGCGGGTCGATGGTGGAACTGAGCATGGCGTGGGTGCCGGCCGACGAGATCTGGACGCGCGCGTTCGGCACCCGTTGTCGGAACATGGCTTCGGCCATGGGGCTGCGACAGATATTGCCGACGCAGACCACCAGGACGTTACTGAACATGACCTTTGCTGAGGGTCGTCATCAGTCTCTTGCTGATGTTTGCGGTGAAGTTCTGCCCAACGGCCAGGAGTGTCTGCATCTTGCGTTTGGGGGTAATCGCCGACAGCGAGTACTCGACCAGCTCCATCAGGAAATGCTCATACAGCTCTTGATGACCGAGCCGGTTGTAGTAGTTGGCCAGGGCGCCCGAGGTCTGCAGCGCCATGTGCAGCTTGCGTTTGTTGGAGCGCATGGAAAACACGCCGCCCGGGTGCAATCGGTACATGGCCGGCTTGACCTCGCCCATGAATTTGCCCTTGCCGTAGGCGCCGAGCAGCGACCACCAGACCAGATCATTGAGCGGCGCGGCGCGCAGCTCGGGGGGCAACGACTCGAACACGTTGCGGAACACCGTGGTCAGCGTCGACACCGGCCGCGCCTTCTGCAGCTCCAGCGCCGTGGCGTCCCCGCGCAGCTTGCCTTGCAGCTGGATCGGGTACTGGCCGCTGATGTCGAAGGGGATCGCGTCGTGGTAGGTCAGCACGTAATCCGGATTGTTCTCGAGAAAATCCACCTGGATCTGCAGCTTGCGCGGGTCCGTCCAGTAGTCGTCGCCTTCGCAGTAGGCGATGTAGCGGCCCCGTGCTTCGCCGAACAGACGCGGCACCGGCGGGTTGTTCTGCGAGTACTGATTTGTCTCGTGGTAGAAGGGGCGTATCAGCGTCGGGAAGCGTTTGACGTAATCGGCAATGATGCGGGCGGTGCCGTCCGTGGAGGCATCGTCGTTCACCAGGATTTCGAATGCGAACGTGGTTTGCTGCATCAGGAAGCCTTCCAGCGTCTGCGCGACATAGGCCTCCTGGTTGTAGGCTGGGCAGACGATGCTGACCAGGGGCGCGGCGCACGGCGAGGCGCTCGTCTTATTGCTAGTAGCATCCATGGCTTGAGTACTCGGAGTTAAACACTGGGTTTGCTGAACAAAACGGAAATCTTCATCACCAGCGGCTTGTAGCTGGCGGCCACCATCAGCAGCGTGAGCAGGCCGCAGACGGCCAGACCCAGGAAGATGCTGATGCGGTTCTCATTGGCGATCAGGCGCAGCAGCGGCTCGGTGATCGCAAGGCCCACGCCGGTCATCACGCTGATGCGGATGATGTCGCGCAGCCATTGGCTGTGAATCCCCGGGGCCAGACGCTGGTGCACGATCACAGGCCAGATGGCGAAGGACACGACGCGCAATACGAACCAGGCGATCGCCGCGCCGTAAGCGCCGTAGCCGCGAATCGCCAGAAACATCACCGGCACCGTGATCAGCGCTGAAACAACGCTGTACCAGACGTGCAGGTGCATGCGCCCATAGGCGTATTGCAGGTAAAACTGGAACGCGCTGACCGCCATGATGGCGCTGCCCAGCGAGTACCACGGCAGAATCGTCCGGCTCCAGTCGGCGGCAGGCCGGTCGCCCGACCAGGCAAACACCATCTCGTCGGCGTGCAGCGCGATCAGTGCCGCGAGGGGAAACAGGAACGTGCACACAAACCGGTTGGCCGCGAGATACAGCTGGTGCATGTCGTCCCGGCGCCCTTCAGCCATCAACACGGTGAGGCGCGGCAGCAGCGTCTGCGCCAGCGGGTTGGAGAGCATCATGATCCCGGTGGTGATCAACGCCACCAGCGAGAAGTAGCCGTATTCATTGAGCGGCAGCAGCTCGGAGAGCAACACTTTGTCGATCTGGGTGAGCACGATCCACAGCACCGCAGTGCCGGACATGCTGGCCGCGAACGGGATGATCGGCTTGACCAGCTCCCAGTCGAAACCGGTCAGCGCCGACGGCGTCGGCATCTGCTGATAGGCACGGCCCGCGAAGATCAACGCTTCGATCAAGCCCACCAGCGCCTGGAATTCGAAGAAGTGCACCGGGTCGTTGGAAATCGTGCTCACCAGCAGCAGGCCGCCGAAGTAGCGCAGCGTGGCGATCATCACGTTAGCGATGTTCAGCCATGCATGCTGTTCAAGGCCTTGAATCCCGCTTTTGTACAGCGTTGAAAACAAGCGCAGGGCGATGACGATGCCCATCAGCCCGATGCACTGCACCAGCGTCTCAGTCGTCAGTTCCTGGGCATTGAGCCAGTGCACCGCGATCCATCCGCTGCCGGCATACATCGCCACGCAGCAGAGGCCCGCCAGTGGCAGGAAGATGATCTCGAACGAACGCAGCAGGCGCCCGGTGTAGCGATCCAGTCCATCGCTGCCCTGACGATGGGCCACCGCCCTGACCAGACTCGGCGACATCCCTGCGTCCAGCAATTGCAGCCAGGCCTGCAGCACCGAGAAGAATCCGATCAGCCCGTATGCCTCGGCGCCCATGTGGCCGAGGTAGAACGGCATGATCAGGATCCCCACGAGCAGCGTGTAGGCCTGGCCTGCATAGCTCAACGCAGTGTTGCGTATGACTGAGCGCTTGGTTGACATCGAAAGTCCTTCCGGCGTAAAGGGATGAATGGCGCGGCGGGGTTACATGACCTTCGCGAGGGACGGCACACGGTACGGCGAGTGGGCGGCGCTGGTTTCGGCGATCACCGTGTTGATCACGCGATCCTGATCGTCGTGCAGCAGGCCCGGGTAAATCGGCAGGCACAGCACGCGCTCGCTCAAGGAACGCGAAGCGGTTTGTGCCGCTTGCGGCTGCAGGTACTCGAGGGTGTCCAGGGACGGGTAGAAGTAACGGCGCGGGTTGATCCCGTTGGTGTTCAGCGCCGAACGCAAACGCAGCAGTTGTTGTTCGTCGCGCAGGGCGATCGGGTAATAGCTGTGGTTGAGTTCGCTGTTGCTTTCCGGCCGCTGCAGGTCGACATAATCCCCCAGGCGGGTGGTGTAGCGGTCAGCGATTTCAGCGCGTTCCTGAAGAATGTTCTCGATGTCGTCGAGAATGCACAGGCCCATCGCGGCGGAGAATTCGTTGAGCTTGGCGTTGATGCCGATCCCGTCGATCTTGTCGACGTCGGCGATGCCGAAGTTGCACAGCAGGTGAGCACGGCGCGCGGTTTCGTCATCGTTGGTGATGATCGCGCCGCCTTCGATGGTGTGAAACAACTTGGTGGCGTGAAAGCTCAGCGTGCTGATGTCACCCCAATTGAGCACCGACTGGCCGGCGTGACGTACGGCAAAGGCGTGGGCGCCGTCGTACACGACTTTCAGATTGCGCCTACGGGCGATCTCTTCGATGCGCTCAACCGCGCACGGGTTGCCGAACACATGGGTGCCGACAATGGCAGTGGTGTCGGAGACGATGCGGCTTTCGATGTGCTCAGGCGAAATGTTCCAGGTCTGGGCGTCGATGTCGGCGAAGATCGGGCGAATGCCTTCCCACTGCAACGAACTGCTGGTGGCCACGAAGCTGAACGGCGTGGTCACGGCGCTGCCGCTCAGGCCCAGCGCGCGGTAGGCGACTTGCAGGGCCAGGGTGCCGTTGTTGGTGAGGATGACGTGTTTGACGCCCAGATAATCTTTCAGGCGTTGTTCGAGCTCGCACACCAGCGGCCCGTGGTTGGTCAGCCAGCCGCGTGCATAAATGCCCTCGACGTATCCTTTGAACTTGTCGATATCGCCCAGGTAGGTCTTGGTGACGTTGATCATCGAATTCTCCATTTCAGATGCACAGCTTTTAAAAGGCTTTCCGGACCGTGATGCGGTGGCGCCGGTGTGGCGCCGGGCCATCAACGCCAGGTTCGAGCGAAATCAGCTGGGGGTGGAGGCCGGCGGCGGGTTGCCTGCCTTGGTGCTCATCCGCCGGGCGCGGCCCTGATTGATTTTCAGGATCAATCGGGTGGCCAGGCTGCCTGCATGGGGATCGCCGAAGTGGAAGAGCGCGGTGGCGCGCTTCACGTCTGGCCGGCAGGCCTGGTTGGCGTGCAGGCTCCGATAACCCCAGAAGAAATAAACGCTGCCCGGCTCCAGGCGCAGGACGTACGGCTTGAGCCAGTTGCGCTGCATGCCTTTGATGATCCAGCTGCGGGAGATCTTGTTCTGCAGCAGGGCTTTCTCGATCACGTTGAACACCACCCATGAGCGCACCCGGCGGATGTTCGGAAACAGCATCAGATCGCCGCGTCCTTCTCCTTCACTGGGAATGAACACCGGGATCAGTGCAGTCACCAGGCTGGCGTCGTAATGAAAGCTGTTGGACTCGCGCTTGCCCTGGTTGCCCTGCACGCAGCGCAGCACCGGAAAGATGCGGTCACTGGCGGCGTCGCGGCGGGCCGCATGGTGATAGAGGCGACCCAGCAGTGTCTTGAAGCGCGGGTCGGACCAGTAGCTCGCCAGCAGGCTTTCGCTCAGGGCCGCCTCACCGTGGTAGGCAAAGTATTCGCCCTGGTGTTTCTGCGCCTGTTCGTCAGTCCAGGCCCGCAACTGCTGCAGGTCCGTGTCAGGCACGGCCGCGTTCAGTTTTGCAAAGCCGTTGGTATCGATTTCGTCAGCCAGTCGCTGAACCAACTGCTCATCCATGTCGAAAGATAAAGGCATTGCATCAGGCCCTCGTAGGGAGTGAGGAGTGCAGGGGAGGGGAGAGAATTACGCTTCAGGCACGCTACCGCCCGAATCTGCAGATCCTGCCGTTGTATTCATTAATATGTGCATTCAAACGGTTGCTTCATACATCACTGGCTGACTAAACCGTTGGGCAAAGCTACCGCCCCACCGAGCATATTCAGTAATTCGGAAAAGCTTTCTTTAAACCAAAAACTGCCCACCGGCGCTGATTTCACACCGTTGGAATCGTTAATTTCATGGGCAGCCGCAGGGTAATTAAGTCGGAATGCTCTCGGCGCACGGCTCTAAGGTCGCGCTGCAAAAACGGGAAAACATTGGACATGCGTATATATCGACGGAGGCGGACTTTCTGTCAAATTATTTCGCCATCATTCTGTTAATTTTTTGATCAGCGGGCGATCAGTCTCTCTAAGTAATTGATTTTAATAACAGTCAATAAAACATCACTGCCCTGTCCTGGTGCGCGACGCTTTTTAGGCGCTCGCTAAGACCGGCGCTTTGACAACCAGAAATGACAGGGAAGACGTATTTCCAACGTCAGAACTTGGGCGTGGACCGGGGGCAACGGTTTTATGGCGCTCGATTTTTGAATGGCGCATTCAGTGGTCATTATGCGTCGAGTTAACTAACCACCTGAGTTTGAATTGCCCCATCAACTGATCACGGCGGTGTTGCAGTTTTATACAAAGAACAGTGTTGGGTTATATATAAATCAATGTGGCTGAGTGGGTGACAGGCCCGAGGATTACGCAGGTGCTCGATGCCGTTGTCCGAGCGCTCAATTCCCATGCGTTGGGTGGATGCGGCGCTGCGGTTGCTCAGCCTTGATCGCTGCTCCATTATCCGGGTCTGCGATGCAAACAATTCGGGTCACCAGGAGATTCAATGAATACGCAGTCGAAAACCACTGGAGTGGCGATGCAACGCCTTGCGCAAGCGCGCGCCCTGATGAGCCGTGAAGGCATCGACGCCTGGCTGGTGCCGTCGGCCGACCCTCATCTCTCTGAATATCTGCCGGGTTACTGGCAAGGGCGGCAGTGGCTGTCCGGCTTCCACGGCTCCGTCGGCACTTTGATCATCACCCAGGACTTCGCCGGTGTCTGGGCTGACAGTCGTTATTGGGAGCAGGCGAGCAAGGAGCTGGCAGGCAGCGGCATCGAGCTCGTCAAACTGCAGCCGGGTCAGACCGGCCCACTTGACTGGCTCGCCGAGCAAGCCAGGACGGATTCCGTCGTCGCAGTGGATGGCGCGGTATTGGCCGTGGCGTCGTCGCGTACGCTGGCTGCGAATCTGTACGAGAAAGGCGCACGGCTGCGCACGGACCTCGACCCCTTGACTGAACTGTGGGACGACCGGCCTGCGTTGCCGGCTCAGGCTGTTTATGAGCACTCAACGCCCCACGCTGGCGAAACCCGTGCCGACAAACTCACTCGACTGCGCGCAGTGATGGCCGAGCGTGGCACGGACTGGCATTTCATCGCCACGCTGGACGACATCGCCTGGCTGTTTAACCTGCGCGGGGCCGATGTCTCCTACAACCCGGTGTTCATTTCTTTCGCCCTGATCGGCCCGAACAGTGTCAACCTGTTTGTCGCGTCAGAGAAAGTCGACGCCGCGCTACGCAGTACCCTCGAACAGGAGGGCATCACCCTGCATGAATACACGCGTATCGGCAGCGCGCTGCGCAACGTGCCTAAAGATGCGAAGCTGCTGGTCGATCCGGCACGCGTCACCTGTGGCCTGCTTGATTATCTCGACAGCGAAGTGACGCTGGTCGAAGGCCTCAACCCGAGCACGCTGTTCAAATCGCAGAAAAGCGCCGCCGACACCCGGCATATCCGCCAGGCGATGGAGCAGGATGGGGCAGCGCTGTGCGAGTTCTTCGCCTGGCTGGATTCAGCGCTGGGCAAAGAGCCCGTCAGCGAACTGACTATTGACGAGAAACTCAGCGCGGCGCGGGCCCGTCGCCCGGGCTATGTGTCCCAGAGCTTCGCCACCATCGCCGGCTTTAACGGCAACGGGGCCATGCCTCATTACCGCGCCACCGAAGAAGAGCACGCGCAAATCGAAGGTGACGGCTTGCTGCTGATCGATTCCGGCGGCCAATACCTGGGCGGCACGACCGACATCACCCGCATGGTGCCCGTGGGCACGCCGACGGCTGAGCAGAAGCGTGACTGCACGCGTGTCCTGAAGGGCGTCATCGCGCTGTCCCGAGCGCACTTCCCCCGTGGCATTCTTTCACCATTGCTTGACTCGATTGCTCGCGCGCCGATCTGGGCCGAAGGCGTCAACTATGGCCACGGCACCGGTCACGGCGTCGGCTATTTCCTTAACGTGCACGAAGGCCCGCAGGTCATTGCCTATCAGGCTGCTGCCACGCCGCAGACCGCAATGCAGCCGGGGATGATTACGTCGATCGAGCCAGGTACGTATCGGCCGGGACAGTGGGGGGTCCGTATTGAAAATCTGGTGATTAACCAAGAGGCGGGCAAGACCGAGTTCGGCGAGTTTCTCAAGTTCGAGACCCTCACGCTGTGCCCGATAGACACGCGCTGCCTTGAAATCGGTTTGCTCACGCATGAGGAGCGTGAATGGCTTAATGAATACCACGCTCAGGTCAGACAGCGCCTCACTCCATTAGTGGAGGGCGCCGCGTTGGCCTGGCTGAACGGTCGTACTCAAGCGGTCTGATGCCGCTGCCACCGCTGCGTAGGCGGTGGCATCACTTACGGGCCTGCGCCTGGCGTTCTCTATCTATATAGACGCCTTTCAAACGCCGCGGGTCGTCAGATGCTGGTATGCCGGTGGCCGACTAGGGATTCGTCGGTTTTTTGCACACGATGATCATGCTGCGACTGGTGTACCCCGCAGGATTGAGACCGAGCGGGTAGCCTCCAGTGTCTTCGGCGCCGTCACCGGATTTGGCGATCACCCGGTACTGCTTGGACACGCAGGAGTTGGTCGCCATGTCATAGCACTGCTCCCATGAGGACGAAAGCCCCGAGCAGTTGATATGAATCCCGCGTTTGCCCATGACCGGTTTAGACGTCGCTGCGCAACCAGCGACAGCCAATGCTGCCAGTGCCATCAAAAAGTACTTCATTCATATCCTTACCTGACCGGCACATTGCGGTCAGTGACTATCCGGAATTCGCATGCCGCCGCCGACCTTCACGTCCATGTGGGGCAGGGGCACCATGTTGAGGCGCACGGGCTAAACATCGCTCAATAGTGAGACAAATGCCAGTGACATCGTGTATCGCGTCGATGGCAGTGCTGTAGCTCGCGATTCGGAGCCGCATGCGCAGCGGGTCACGAGGCTCGCGCTCCCTATAAGACCCCACGGCTAACGGTCTGTTAAGCAGCAAAGGCGCCAAATATCAGTGATTGCGATATAAGTTCAAATAAGTGCTTGACGCCCCTCTGGATCTGTCTATAATTCGCCCACTTCCGGCGCAGACGAAACGGAAAACTCCTTGATAATCAAAGAGTTGGACGAAGTAAGCAGCGAGGAATGCTTCGGTTCAGATGCTT